>DJRJ01000056.1:12599-14078 GCA_002438865.1 Clostridiales bacterium UBA6363 | reverse complement strand
TATAGATGCGGTATTTACGTTTTCCTTTTTTGTCACTCGACATTACAGCTGCGACGTATATATCGACAAACGCCGTTTTTCGGTGAAAAAAGGAGGGAGTATGAAATAAATGCGGTTTCTATACTTTTTTGTTTGCTTTCGGTACGGAGCATTAAAACAAATAGGCTCACGCCATTTATCAAGGAGGTAAGACAATGAAAAAACTAATATCAGCTATACTTATATGTGCAATGACAGCTTTATGCACTTGCGTTTCCGTATATGCGGAAATCACGGAGGAGGACATCTTTAATGCTTTTGCAAAAGAAAATCCGTCCGATAAGAAATTAGAAGAAATTCTGTCTGTAACGGAAATTCCGTCCGATAAAATTATTGATAAAAGACTTGTACATAAGTGGTATCTTTGGAACAACCGTTCAATTCTGAATAATATTGAAAAAGAAATTGACGAAATGGAGACGGATTTTTCAGGTAAGTTATCTAAGGAAAGTATTGGCACGATATGGCTTATTCCCACTATTGATAACGGCAATATAATTGAATATTTATATGGTTTTAATAAGAATGACACGGCGACCGTTGACGGAAAAACAGGTCTTTATTTCGGAACACCTTATCCGATAGAAAAATTTGCTGCAATATTAAACAGCAAGGATATAGGACATATAACCGACATAAAAAGCGTAAGTATGGCTAATGTTGATGATTATTTTATAACATATATTAAAACCGATAACGGCGAATATTTTGTACCGCTCAAAGACATTGCTTTTTGTTATTATGATGAAAACGGGGAATTTAAAAATACCGATTTACCCGTAAAATTTGCGGTAAATACTCTCTATGATTTTAGTGATTTCATTGCGGAATACAGAAAATTTACGGCTGATTGTTTAAGGCATCGTGCCGAATCCAAAGATGAGGATTTGAAAAGCAACGGTGATAATCAGATAACTGTTTCTGATGATGACGGCAATACAATTTCAATGACAGAACGTGAGTATTTTGAAAGGTTTAACGGCAAGCCGACGGAGACGCCCGAGCCGACCGAAAAACCGACTGCAAGTCCGAAACCCACAGTCACACCGACCGCAACGGCTACGCCACAGCCGACCGCAAAGCCGGATTGTTCATCATGGGCGGAGGAGGATATAGAAAACGCCGTTTCCAAAAAGATACTTCCGCAGGATATGCAAAGCGGTTACACAAAGCTTATTGACCGTGCGGACTTCTGCCGTATAGCGTACAATATGCTCGACATAAGCGGTAAAGCGGAAAATGTAAACAGCGGAACGCATTTTGATGACATCAGTATGAAAGAAATATATATGTTATCGGGTATGGGAATTATAAACGGCAAAGGCGAAAACAAATTTGCCCCGAACGATAATATAACGCGTGAAGAAGCGGCGGCGATACTGTCGAGAATGGTATCGTACCTTAAGCTTAATCTTCCCGAACAAAACGGCGCAAGCTACA
>DJRJ01000056.1:342-12587 GCA_002438865.1 Clostridiales bacterium UBA6363 | reverse complement strand
AAAATGTGTATGATGTTAAAAAGCTCGGCGTAATGCAGGGCGTGGACGGCAACAAGTTCGACCCAAAATCGGGTTATACAAAGGAACAGGCAATAGTGACAATTATGCGTGTAATGAAAAATATTAAATAACAGTAAGAAACGGACGATACAAGTATCGTCCGTTTTGCATTTTCGGCAGGAGTAAGCCCTTGCCCCACGGTATGGCGAAAAGGCATTGCCCATACAGTCCTTGACAAGTCCGTGATTTTCTGCTATATTACAATTGCAACATTACAAAAGGTGGTCATGGAAAATGAAAAAACAAACAACCCGAGGCGTAATTTATGCGCTTACGGCAGGAATTTGCTGGGGACTTTCGGGAACGATAGGACAATTCTTATTTACATATAAAAACATAGACACAGGCTGGCTCACATCTGTACGAATGATAATATCAGGACTTTTACTGGTAATTTTTGCGGCAATAAAAAGTCCGTCACAATTAAAAGGCTTATGGGCAAGCAAGCGCACCGCAGTACACACGCTTATTTTTGCCGTATTCGGACTTATGGCGGTGCAGTTTTCGTATATGCACGCCATATCCTTTTCAAATTCAGGAACGGCAACGGCAATTCAATATCTGGGCGAGGCGTTCATTCTGCTTTACACATGCATTACCGTAAAACGTCTTCCCACTTGGATTGAGCTGTGCGCTCTCATACTTGCGCTGTTCGGGATTTTCCTCATAGCGTCGCACGGCAGATTAGACTCGCTTGCCGTATCGCCAAAAGGTCTTGTATGGGGTATTATTGCGGCAATATCTCTTATGACATACACGGTTATTCCCGTAGACCTTATAAAACGCTTCGGAAGCATACCCGTAACCGGGTGCGGTATGCTCATAGGCGGTATTGTGCTTACCCTTGCAATGCGCACATGGAGGGTATCGGTTTCGTTTGATTGGGAGATTATCCTCGCTTTGGCGGCAATCATTATAATAGGAACGGTTGCGGCATTTTCAATGTTTTTGCAGAGTGCGGCGGACATAGGTTCTGTAAAAGCCGGGCTTCTTGCCTCGGTTGAAACTATGGCGGCGGCTTTCTTTGCGGCGGCATGGCTCAAAACAAAATTTGCCGCCGCCGATTACGCAGGCTTTATATGCATAACCGCAATGGTGGTTTTGCTGGCGTCATCTTCGCTCGGCAAAAACAAAAGCTGAGAAAGCAAAGCTATACCTTATAAAACTTTGTATTTCCATACTTTTTTACGGTTTCTTCGGGGAAATCAAAGTCGCATATTACGGTATCTATTTTTGAAAAATCCGTCAGATTGTATTTCAGATGAATATTATATTTGCTTTTGTCGATAAGGTAATAAACCTTATCGGCATTTTTTAATGCGGCGTCATAAATCTGGCTGTACGAAAGCGTTCCCGATTTTATAACTCCGCTATCACTCACACCGCCCGACGAAAAGAACATTTTATCGGTATTGTATCTTAATATGGTATGCACCGCATCGTTTCCGTCAAGCATATACGGCGCTTCGATAACGTTGCCGCCCGTACAGACAGCCTTTATCCCATATTCGCTCAAATGTGCCGCAAGCGCCATATTATTCGTTATTACGGTGATGTCCTTTTTATCGGTTATAAAATCTCCGATGCCCTCGCTTGTAGTTGTACCGTCTATGAAAACGGTGTCCCCGTCGCAAATCATATCGGCGGCAAGCTTGGAAATTCTCCGCTTTGCAAGCTTTGCCTTATGATAGCGGAACTCCAGCGGCACCGAAACACTTTCCAAAAGCTCCGCACCGCCGTAACTGCGCACTATCAGCTTGCGCCATTNNCCCCGCCATAATATTCAAATCACGGTTTATCGTGGCATTGCTGTAGTGCAGTGCTTCCGTAAGATATTTTACCGTGACATATCCGTTTTCTTTGAGAATACTCAATATATTGTCTATGCGTTCTTTCTGATACATAATGCGCTCCTTTTTTGATAAAAGTTGAGAATTGTTCATTATTTCAGCCGTACTTGAAAAAAGATGATAAATTGCTTATAATAATTATACAATGATTTTTCGGAAAGTCAAGGGCTAACGTGAAAAATCTACTGCGCATATCACCTCCTTTCAAGGCTCAGAGTATCTGCATACGCCGTCGCCTTTCAAGAAGGCAATCTGCTTGTATCTTTTCCACGTTGCAATTAAAGGAGTTTAGTGTGAAAAATCCGCTTATGCCTTTTCCGTGTAAAAAGCGCATGTGACGATGCCCCATGCAACATTCGCCGTATGGCACAGAATGGAGATTATTATGAAAGATTTAACCAAAGGCAACATTTACAAAACCTTTTTGCTGTTTGCCGTTCCGCAGATACTCGCCGGCTTTCTCTCGCAGGCGTACAGCATAATAGACACGGTAATTGCCGGCAGAATATTAAGCTACAACGGCTTGGCGGCAATCGGCTCGACCTCGGCATTTATACAGTTTTTCTCATCGATTTTCTGGGGTTACGGCGTAGGTTTTTCGATTTTTACAGCAAGGCTTTTCGGCGCAAAGGATTACAAAAAGCTCAAAACCGTGATTTATGTAAATTACATACTTATGATGGCGGTAATACTCGCTTTAAGCATTCTGATAATCCTTTTAAAAAACCCGATATTCGATATACTGTCGGTTGACCCAAAAATAAGAGATGATGCCGCCGTATATTTCATAATATATATGCTCGGTTCAGTATTTCTGCTTATGAATAACAACGGTGTGTACCTGATGAACTCGCTCGGCAGCAGCTCGTATCCGCTTTTTATGTCGGTATTGTCAACCGTTCTGCACATTGCGGGAAATCTCTTTACGGTAAAGGTTCTCGGTATGGGAGTAGGCGGTATTGCGGCATCAACGGTGCTTTCGGCTTTGGTGGTTGACATATTCTATTTTATTGAAGTAAAAAGCTGTTTTAAGAAAATGGGCGTTGATAAATACAGAATTAAATTTGCGATAAAACCTTTGAAAAACTCGCTTGTATACTCCGTTCCGGCTATGATACAGCAAATGCTTATGTATTTTGCATCGGTTGTTATTTCGCCTATGGTAAACGCCATCGGAAGTTCAGCTTCGGCGGCATACGTTATTTGCCTGAGGGTTTATGACGTAAATGCGACAATATACCAAAACTCGTCAAAGACTTTGAGCAACTATGCGGCTCAGAGCATAGGCGCAGGCAAATACGAAAACATAAAGCGAGGACTTCGTGTGGGATTTTTACAGGGCGCTGTGTTTGTTCTGCCCGTGCTTATTGCGACCGTTATATTTGCACGGGGTTTCTGCTCGGTGTTTCTGCCGTCGGGCAGTACGGGCGAGGGACTGGAAATGGCGGTTGTATTCGCAAGGTATTGTATGCCGTTCATATTGTTTAATATGGTAAACAACCTGTTCCATTCGTTCTATCGTGGAGTCGCCGCTATGCGTTTTCTCGTTGCGGCAACGTTTATAGGCGCTTTTTCGAGAATTATCGCTACATATATTTCGGTCAAATTCTTTGCAATGAACGGCGTGTATCTCGGCTGGGCAATATCATGGGCGGTTGAATGTTTGTTCTCGCTCGGCGTGTATTTTACGGGAGCGTGGAAATCTCAAGAAATAAAAAAGGCTTTGGCATAAGAGAGGAGAATTATTATGAAATTTAAAACAGACCACGATTTGCACATTCATTCGTTTTTATCATTATGTGCAGACAATGACACTGAACAAAACAAGTACAACATCTTAAAGTATGCGGAGGAAAATGAGTTTAACACAATCTGCATTACCGACCATTACTGGGACAGCGCCGTTCCGGGCGCAAGCGAATGGTATGCGCCGCAGAATTTTGAAAACATTTCAAAAATAAAGCCGCTGCCGCAATCGGAGGGGATACGCTTCCTTTTCGGCTGTGAAACGGAGCTTGACAAAAACTGCACGCTCGCCATACCGAAAGAGCGTTTTGATGATTTTGACTTTATCATAATCCCGACAACTCATATGCATATGAACGGCTTGACCGTGAACGGAGACGAGAATGCGGAAGAACGTGCAAAATTATGGGCAGAAAGGTTTGACGCCGTTCTCAATATGGATTTGCCTTTTGAAAAGATAGGAATAGCGCATTTAAGCTGTCCGTTGATATACAGCGGACATTATCTCGACGTGCTGAAGGCTATTCCCGACATCGAATACAGACGCTTGTTCAAAAAAGCGGCAAAAGCCGGCGCGGGAATAGAATTGAATTTTAATTCTATTAAAATGAGCGATGACGAATTTGAGGAAAATCTGCGTATGTACCATGCCGCCAAAGCTGAGGGGTGCAAATTCTATTTCGGCAGTGACAGCCACCACCCGAGCGGTTTTGAAAATGCGAAAAAGAATTTTGAGAAAATCGCCAAAGCTCTCGAGCTTGAAGAAACAGATAAATTTATGATATAAACGGCAGGAGCAAGCCCCTGCCATACGGTGAATGGCTTCGTAATCTGTAGGGGTCGATGCCCTCATCGACCCTTGTTTTGTGCGGTTGCGGAAACATAAGTACATCACATACCAAAAAAATTGTGAATGTTTTCTCTTTCGGCAGGAGCAAGCCCCTGCCCTACGGCAAACGGTTTACATAATCTGTAGGGGTCGATGCCCTCATCGACCCTTGTTTTGTGTTATTGCGGAAATGTCCCCTACTTTACTATTTCCTTAAAGAATGACAGCTTCTGATTTAATCCCGTAAAGCGCTGACCGAAAGAATTATTTTGGGTCATTGCATACACCGTTTTTTCACTGCCCGTCAGCACCACCATATCTCTTGCCCTCGTCACGGCGGTATAGAGCAGATTTCGGCTCATAAGCATAGGCGAAAAACTGCATACGGGCATAAGCACATACGGGAACTCACTTCCCTGGCTTTTATGCACCGTTATGGCATACGCAAGGTCAAGCTCGTCTAAGTTTGTGAACGGATATTCCACCTGCTTGTCCTCGTCAAAAATCACCGTCATATATTTATCGTCTGTATTTATTTCATCGATTATACCCATATCGCCGTTATATATTCCCATTCCCGGCTCGCCGTATGAACGAGAATAAGGCATGTCGTAATTATTCTTTGTCTGTATCACCTTGTCACCCGTGCGGTAGACGGTATTTCCATAGGTGTGCTCCGCCTTGTCGTGCGACGGCGGATTGATATGCAATTGCAAAAGCTTATTCAGATTTATTGTTCCTGCTATCCCCTTTTTTGTCGGCGAAAGCACCTGTATGCTTGATACGGGGTCTATGCCGTAGCTTTTCGGCAGACGTGTTTTATACAAATCCACAACGGTAAACGCCGCCTGTTCGGGCGTGTTGCGGTGCAGAAAAAAGAAATCGCTGTCTCTGACCGCCAAATCGGGCATTTCGCCGTGGTTTATTTTATGCGCATTGGTTATTATCGTGCTTTGCTCCGCCTGCCTGAATATTCGGTTAAGGCGTATAACCGGCACAGTTTCACTGTTTATTATATCGTGAAGTACATTTCCCGGTCCGACTGACGGCAGCTGGTCGCTGTCGCCGGAAAGTATCAGTCTTGCTCCACGCTTTACCGCCTTTAAAAATGATGACATAAGATTTATGTCAACCATACTCACCTCATCAAGTATGATAACGTCTGCGGTGAGCGGATTTTCCTCCGTGTGTATAAACGTGTGAACGCCGTTATGCTCCGCTTGTGTGCCGAGCAGTCGGTGGATTGTTTTTGCTTCACAGCCCGTCACCTGACCCATACGCTTTGCGGCACGTCCCGTCGGTGCGGCAAGCGCAACCGACAGCTTCATTTTATCAAAAATCTCTATAATTGCATTTATGGTAGTGGTTTTTCCTGTTCCCGGTCCGCCCGTAAGCACCATACACCCCGACAAAAGCGCCGTATGTACCGCATCACGCTGTTCACCTGCAAGCGATATGCTGTTTGCCTCCTCTAGCTCGTCTATCGCCTTTTCGCAGTCCTCCTCCGTCATAACGAATTTCTGCTCATGCACCGCCATTGACGCCAGCCGTCTTGCGACATAATGCTCCGCCTCGTAAAATGAATACAGATAGTACACGTCCTCATTTTCTATATTATCCGAATGTAATTCGTGATGTATCAGCAAATCCGAAATGGCGTTTTCCACCTCAAATTCCTCTACCTGAAGCTTATACACCGCATGCTCGATAAGCAAAGTTTTTGGCAGATATGTATGCCCGTTGCTGTAGGCGGCATTCTGCAGAATATACTTTACGCCTGCTTTTATGCGGGTTACGCTGTTTTTCGGAAGTCCCATATTGAACGCAATCGTGTCCGACGTTTTAAACGATATTCCGTCAACACGATCCGCAAGCACATACGGATTTTCCTTTATTGCGTCCACTGCACCCGCTCCGAAAATATTATGAATTTTAACCGCCACGTTTGCATTTATGTTATACTGCTGCAAAAACATAACAATGCTCTGCATGGACTGCAGTTCTCTGTACGACTCGCCTATCGTTTTTGCTTTGTCCTTGGAAATACCCTTTATCTCGGCTATGCGCTCCGGCTCCGTCAGCAAAATCTGCAAAATGTCCGTTCCGAATCTGTCCACAAGCTTTTTTGCCGTTGCTTCACGTATGCCCTTTATCGCCCCCGATGAAAGGTATTTTAATATTGTCTGTTCGTCCGTCGGCATAATGGTTTCGTAATAATCCACACGAAACTGTTCGCCGTAATCCGGGTGCGTTGTCCAGCAGCCCGTAAGAGAAACGCTCTCCCCCTCCGAAAGATACGGCATATATCCGGTTGCCGTAAACATTCCCTCTTCGTGGCTGTCCACTTCGCACACCGTGTACCCGTTATCGGGATTGCTGTAGATTATTTCTTCAATTATGCCCGAAACCGTCAACTGTTCCATTACCGCACCTCCACAAATATTATACATGAAAAACAAATGTTTGTAAACCCCCCGATATTAAAAATACTAAGCCTGTCGGCAAAAAAGTGACACATCACTTTCCGATATTAAAAATAATTTTCGTCACAAATTGTTTACAAATGTTATATAACGCTAACAACCGCACAAGCGTGCCGTTTGGCGCACAGGCGTGCCGAAAACGGCGTTTTTATGCGATTTTCCTCTTGACACAACCCGAGCACAAGTGGTAGAATATTTATTGTATGCAGAGCACATTCGCCTTTGCAGAAAAAATTTTTACAGGAGGTTTATTACAACTATGAAATACGGAGAAAGAGTTTTAGAAGAATTAAAAAAAAATCACGCTTCCGAGCCGGAATTTATCCAGGCTGCAACGGAGGTATTGGAAACAATCCAACCGGCGCTTGACGCACACCCCGAATTTGAAGAGGCTGCACTGCTTGAAAGACTCGTTGAGCCTGAGAGAGTAGTAATGTTCAGAGTTCCCTGGGTAGACGACAAGGGCAAGGTTCAGGTAAACAGAGGCTACAGAGTACAGTTTAACTCGGCAATCGGACCTTACAAGGGCGGTTTGAGATTACATCCGTCGGTAAACCTCGGCGTAATCAAGTTCCTCGGTTTTGAGCAGATATTCAAGAACAGCCTTACAACGCTTCCTATCGGCGGCGGCAAGGGCGGCAGTGACTTTGACCCTAAGGGTAAGTCGGATATGGAAGTTATGCGTTTCTGCCAGAGCTTTATGACAGAATTATCACGTCATATCGGCGCTGACACGGACGTTCCCGCAGGCGACATCGGAACAGGCGCAAGAGAAATCGGTTATATGTTCGGTCAGTACAAGAGATTAAAGAACGTATACGAAGGCGTACTTACAGGCAAAGGTCTTACATGGGGCGGTTCGCTCGCAAGAACAGAAGCTACAGGTTACGGTCTTGCATACTTTGTTGACGAAATGCTGAAGGAACTCGGTACTTCGTTTGAAGGCAAAACAGTTGCTATATCGGGCGCAGGAAACGTTGCTATATACGCTTGCCAGAAGTGCCAGCAGCTCGGCGCAAAGGTTATTACAATGTCAGACTCGAACGGTTATGTAATCGACGAAAACGGTATTGACCTTGACGCAGTAAGAGAAATCAAGGAAGTTAAGAGAGGCAGAATTAAGGAATATGCCGAAACTCATCCGTCGGCAAAATATGTTGAGGGCGCAGGTCTTTGGCAGGCAGTTAAGTGCGATGTTGCTCTCCCGTGTGCTACACAGAACGAGCTTCTTATCGACGACGCAAAGGCTCTCGTTGCAAACGGCACAATGATCGTTGCAGAGGGTGCTAATATGCCGACAACTCTCGACGCTACGGCATATCTCCAGGAGAACGGTGTATACTTTGCTCCGGGTAAAGCTTCAAATGCAGGCGGCGTTGCAACATCAGCTCTTGAAATGAGCCAGAACTCACAGAGATTGTCATGGACATTTGAAGAAGTTGACGCAAAGCTCCACGGAATTATGGTTTCGATATATAATGCTGCAACAAAAGCAGCTAAGGATTACAACCTCACAAAGAGCGGCAAGCTTGATCTTGTTGCCGGTGCAAACATTGCAGGCTTTACAAAGATTGCCGAAGCTATGATGCAGCAGGGCATCTGCTAAAATTTAAAACCACGATAAACTGTAGACAAACCGCAAGCGGTTTGTCTACTTTGTTCTTAAGAGTTTGAGGTGTCAACCTCAAATTTAAATCAGAAGTTTTGAAAAAAGTGATATTTCACTTTTTTCGCCCGTCGACAATATTTTGTCGACGGGCTCAAGCTGTAAACAATTACTTGTTTACAGCTTATTTTTTTATACCTATAGCAAGGTGTACAAAATACCCAAAAAAATTCGATAAAAAAGTAACAATTGCCATATATGAAAAAGTACATAACTATGATATAATATTAACAAGACTGTTTAAGAAACCGTTAAAATGCGGCTCTTTCAGAGATTAAACGCAGCCAAAGGAGGAAATCTAATGTACAAAGAACCTGCGATTCCTTTTAAAGGAAATAAAGAACAGGAAAACGAATTGCGCAGCTTCATTGCCGAAGCAAAAACAGAGCGGGGTGCTCTGATGCCCATACTCCAAAAGGCACAGGACATTTACGGATACCTGCCGATTGAAGTACAGACAATGATTGCCGAGGAACTCGGCGTTTCGTTAAGCGAAGTTTACGGAGTAGTCACATTTTACTCACAGTTCTCACTTAACCCGAAAGGCGAACACCGCATAAGCATATGCTTGGGTACTGCCTGTTACGTAAAGGGAGCGGATAAAATTCTCGAAGCTCTCGAAGATAAGCTCGGTGTAAAAGTCGGAGAATGTACAGCGGACGGTCTGTTCTCACTTGACGCCTGTCGATGCGTTGGCGCTTGCGGACTTGCACCCGTTATGATGATTGATGACGACGTTTACGGCAGAATGACCGTTGAACAGATTGACGACATACTCAACAAGTATAGGTCGTAAACACAGGAGGTATATTAATGCTTACAATCGAACAGTTAAACGAAATACGTGACAAAAACAGAGAAATTGTCGCTATGCGCTGTCACGGCGGAGATGCCGGCAGTACCGGTTATAAACATCAGGTTCTTGTCTGCGGCGGTACGGGCTGTACTTCATCGGGCAGTAAGAAGATAATTGAAGTTTTGGAGGAAGAACTCAAAAAAGAGGGGCTTGACAAAGAAGTTGCAATAGTAAGAACAGGCTGTTTCGGTCTTTGTTCATTAGGTCCTGTCATGATAGTTTATCCCGAGGGTTCATTCTATGCAAGAGTTGAACCGGAGCATGTTGCGGAGATAGTTCATGAACACTTAAAGGGCGGAAACGTTGTTAAGTCACTGCTTTACGAGCAGACAGTCTGTGAGGACGGCTCAATAAAGGCGCTTGATGAAACGGATTTCTATAAAAAGCAGCTGCGTGTCGCACTGAGAAACTGCGGTGTTATCGACCCTGAAAACATTGAAGAATACATAGCAACGGACGGTTATCAGGCGCTTGCAAAGGTGCTTACGACAATGACTCCGGACGATGTTGTCGATACTCTTATAAAATCAGGCTTAAGAGGCAGAGGCGGCGGCGGTTTCCCGACAGGTAAGAAATGGTCGTTCGCAAAAGCGTCGGTAAACGATCAGAAATACGTCTGTTGTAATGCCGATGAGGGCGACCCCGGTGCATTTATGGATCGTTCAATACTTGAGGGCGACCCGCATGCGGTGCTTGAAGCAATGGCTATTGCCGGCTACACAATCGGCGCAAACAAGGGTTACATATACGTGCGTGCGGAATACCCCGTTGCGGTTGACAGACTTAAGATTGCAATTGCACAGGCTAAGGAATACGGTCTTTTGGGTGACCATATTTTCGGCACGGACTTCTCATTCGATATAGATTTAAGACTTGGCGCCGGTGCATTTGTCTGCGGTGAGGAAACAGCGCTTATGACTTCAATCGAAGGTCACAGAGGCGAACCCCGTCCCCGTCCCCCGTTCCCGGCAGTAAAGGGTCTTTTTGAAAAACCGACCATTCTTAACAACGTTGAAACATACGCAAATGTCTGTCAGATTATATTAAAGGGTGCAGACTGGTTCTCAAGTATGGGTACGGAAACATCAAAGGGTACAAAGGTATTCGCACTCGGCGGAAAGATTACAAATGTCGGTCTTGTTGAAGTTCCCATGGGTACTACGCTCCGTGAAATAGTAGAAGAAATCGGCGGCGGCGTTCCGAACGGCAAAAAGTTCAAGGCGGCACAGACGGGCGGTCCCTCCGGCGGCTGTATTTCGGCTGAAAACATTGATGTCCCCATCGATTACGAAAACCTTATCGCTCTCGGCTCAATGATGGGTTCGGGCGGTCTTATCGTTATGGACGAGGACACCTGTATGGTAGACATCGCAAAATTCTTCCTCGAATTTACGGTGGACGAATCCTGCGGTAAATGTACTCCGTGCCGTATAGGTACAAAACAGCTTTATCAGTTTATAGATAAAATCACAAGAGGTCAGGGCGAGCTTGAAGATATTCAGAAGATTAAGGATTTGTGCGCATATATGAAAGCGACTTCGCTTTGTGCGCTCGGTCAGTCTGCTCCGAACCCCGTTATCTCAACACTGCATTGCTTTGAGGACGAATACATTGCGCACGTTAAGGACAAAACCTGTCCCGCAGGCGTATGTAAAAAGCTTCTCAAATACGAGGTTGTCGAGGACAAATGTAAGGGCTGTACGCTCTGTGCACGTAATTGTCCTGTCGGCGCAATCTCGGGCGCAGTTAAAACTCCTCACGTTATTGATCAGGAAAAATGTATCAAGTGCGGTGTTTGTATGACAAACTGTAAATTCAATGCAATCGTTAAGGGATAAGGAGGTATAATATAAATGGTAAACTTAAAAATAAACGGCATAAGCGTTTCAGTGCCTGAAAATTATACAATCCTTCAGGCGGCGAAAGAGGCAAACATTGAAATCCCGTCGCTGTGCTACTTAAAAGATTTAAACTGCATCGGCGCATGCCGCATATGCGTGGTTGAGGTTAAAGGCAGACGAGGACTTATCGCAGCGTGCGTATATCCCGTTGAGGAAGGTATGGAGGTATTCACAAATACTCCTGCCGTAATGGCATCGAGAAAAACAACAATCGAGCTTTTGCTCTCAAACCACAACAGAAAATGTCTCTCGTGCGAGAGAAGCACAAACTGTGAGCTTCAGAAGCTCGCCGCAGACTATGGTATAGATGAGGACAGATTCCCGCAGGATATTCGTGACTGCGAGATAGACAATCTCTCACCGTATCTTGTTCGTGACAACAGCAAATGTATACTTTGCCGCCGCTGTACGGCTGCCTGCTCAAAGCTGCAGTCTGTAGGCGCTATAGGCGTTGTAAACAGGGGTTACAAATCGGCTGTTGAATGTGCATTCGATAAAGACTTGATGGAAACCTCATGCGTAGGCTGCGGACAGTGCGTTGTCGCTTGTCCCGTAGGTGCGCTTAAAGTTAAGGATAATACGGATCTTGTCTGGGACGCTATAGCAGACCCCGAAAAGCAGGTACTGGTATTCACCGCTCCGTCAATCCGTGCAACGCTCGGCGAATGTTTTGATATGCCGATAGGCTCAAACGTTGAGGGAAAAATGGTTACTGCCATAAAAGCACTCGGCGTTGACAGCGTGTTCAATATGGACGTTACCGCAGACCTCACAATTGTTGAGGAGGCTACGGAACTGCTCGAAAGAATAAAAGGCAACGAAGTTCTTCCGATGTTCACAAGCTGCTGCCCCGG
>DJRJ01000056.1:0-335 GCA_002438865.1 Clostridiales bacterium UBA6363 | reverse complement strand
TGGGTTAAGTTTATAGAGCATCATTATCCCGACTTCATTCCCAATCTTTCATCGTGTAAATCACCTCAGCAGATGTTCGGTGCGGTATTGAAATCATACTATGCGCAGAAGAACGGAATCAATCCCGAGAACCTGTTTGTTGTCAGCGTTATTCCGTGTACGGCAAAGAAATTTGAATGTACACGTGAGGAAGAAAACGCATATGATTTTGCCGATGTTGACGTATCGCTTACAACACGTGAATTGGGCGATATGATAAAGAAAGGCGGAATTAAATTCACCGACCTGCCCGATGGCAAGTTTGACGATCCGTTTGAGGTTGCAACGGGCGCAGG
>DJRJ01000036.1:6343-6668 GCA_002438865.1 Clostridiales bacterium UBA6363 | reverse complement strand
ACTGATGCGGATGATATTCCATATCATCATAGGAGGGACAAGTTCCCGAGCATTTTCCGCAGCGCATACATTTTAAGGGATTAACTCCGCTCATACGCAGTATCTGCTCTTTTTCACGCTCTGATTTATTCTGCATCTTTATCCTCCTTTACTCCCAATGCCTCAGCCAAAAGCTCCGTAAAATAAACTACGGGAATATCGCTGCCGTTCTTTAAAAGGTTATATCTGCAAAGAGGACATGCGGTGACTATCATTTCCGCTCCTGCCGCCTTTGCGCTTGTCTTTACGGCATCGCTCTTTTTCTTTGCCGAGTCTGCGTCGTCAA
>DJRJ01000036.1:0-6329 GCA_002438865.1 Clostridiales bacterium UBA6363 | reverse complement strand
CCGCCGCAGCATTCGTTTCTTGCCGGATATATGACAGGCTCTGCGCCGAGTGCACGTATGAAATCCTCCATTATCGACGGATTTTCGGGGTCATCGAACTGCATTACCTTACCGGGGCGCAGAAGCAGGCAGCCGTAATAAGCCGCAATTTTCTTGCCCTTAAGCGGATTTTTAACCGCTTCTTTTATCTTGTCAAAGCCGATTTTATCACGCAGAAGCTCAAGATAATGATACACTTCCGTTTCGCCGTTATACGGTTCGGAAGGCTCTTTATCCTGTGCCATATATGTATTTGCCTTAAGGGCAAAATCCGCATTTGTCTGCATTTCGTGATTTGTCCGCTTTATAACGTTATGACAGGCGGAACATACCGTAACCAAAGGCTGATTTTTATCTCTTGCGGCAGCAAGCGCACGCACGCTCGAAAGCTTTGACGCAATTTCGTCCTTTGCGCTCACGTAAACGCCGCCGCAGCATTGCCAGTTTTCTATTTCGCAAAGCTCTGCGCCGAGTATTTCGGCGCATTTTCTTGCGTAAAAATCAAGGTCTTTAGCCTTTGTACGGAGTGTACAACCCGGAAAATAACTAACTTTCATTTTAATAATTCCTTTCTGCACAAAATCCGTTTCGCTTTTTCTCAAACCATCTGTTCGGGGTGGAACACCTCGTCAAATTTTTCTTCTGTAAGGAAGCCGAGTTCAACGCACGCCTCTTTAAGCGATATATTGTCCTTATATGCCTTTTTGGCTGTTTTTGCGGCGTTTTCGTATCCGATATAAGGATTAAGCGCCGTTACAAGCATAAGTGAATTATGCAGATTATGATGCATTTTTTCCTTATTTGCCTTTATTCCGACAGCGCACTTCTTGTTGAACGAAGTAATCGCCTCGGCAAGAAGTCTTGCCGACTGCAGGAAATTGTATGCCGTTACGGGCATAAACACGTTAAGCTCAAAGTTTCCCTGCGAAGCCGCCATTGCAACAGCCGTATCGTTTCCGATAACCTGTACGGCAACCATCGTTACCGCCTCGCACTGTGTCGGGTTTACCTTACCCGGCATAATTGACGAGCCGGGTTCGTTTTCGGGGATTGTAATTTCGCCCAGACCGTCACGGGGACCCGATGCAAGCCAGCGGACGTCGTTCGCTATCTTCATCATATCGCACGCCGTTGCCTTGATTGCGCCGTGTGCGAAAACTATTTCGTCCTTTGAAGTGAGGGCGTGGAATTTATTCTGCGCCGTTACGAACGGTTTGCCCGTAAGCTCCGCAACTTTCTTTGCCACAAGCTCCGAGAATCCTTTGGGGGCGTTAAGTCCCGTTCCGACAGCCGTACCGCCGAGAGCAAGCTCGTACAACGGCTTAAGCGAAAGCTTAAGCAGTTCCGCATCACGTTCAAGGCTCGATCTCCAGCCGCTTATTTCCTGGCTGAATTTTATCGGGGTAGCGTCCTGAAGATGAGTACGTCCCGATTTTACTATGCCCTCATGCTCCGCCTCAAGCTTTTTAAACGTTTCTATAAGTCCCTCTACCGCCGGCAAAAGCTTATCCTCAATCGCCGTTACGGCAGAGATATGCATTGCTGTCGGGAAAGTATCGTTTGATGACTGGCTCATATTTATATCGTCATTCGGGTGGGCTATTTTCTTTCCTGCAATCTGATTTGCACGGTTTGCAATAACCTCGTTTGCATTCATATTCGACTGCGTGCCCGAACCCGTCTGCCATACAACAAGCGGGAAATGACCGTTAAGCTCGCCCGAGATAACCTCATCGCAAGCCTGCGAAATCGCACCGAGCTTTTCCGCCGTCATTTTTTCCGGCTTAAGCTCGCTGTTTGCAAGCGCCGCCGCTTTTTTGAGTATTCCGAATGCGTGAGTGATTTCACGGGGCATTGTTTCTATGCCCACGCCGATTTCAAAGTTCTCATGGCTTCTCTGCGTCTGTGCCGCCCAGAGTCTGTCGGCGGGAACTTTCATTTCCCCCATCGAATCGTGTTCAATACGGTATTCCATTTCAATTACCACCTTTATATATCAAGTTTGTTAATAACTTCTTTTAACGTTTCCGCACTCTTTACAAGCTTTGCTCTTTCCTCATCGGTAAGCGGTACAAGCACCTTTGATCTTGCTCCGTCCTTGCCGATAATATTGAGAACGCTCAATGCAACGTCCTCCACGCCGTACTCGCCGTGCATCATTGTCGACACCGTCATTGTTGTGTCGATACCCGTAAGCAGGCATTTGCATATATGACAGACAGATGCCGAAACCGCATAGAAGGTAGCGCCCTTTCTTTCGATTACCACGCCGCCCGATTTGCGCACATAGCGCTCAACGTCCTCACGGTTGAAGTCGGGCATTTCTATACCCGTGCATTTTATAAGTCTGTCGCAGTCGTTTATCGGAACATTTGAAATGTTTGCAACCGACCACGGAATAAACGATGAATCGCCGTGTTCGCCGAAAACGTAAGCATGAACGTTACTCTGGCTTATGTTGTAATACTCCGAAAGTCTTGCACGGAGTCTTGACGTATCGAGAATTGTTCCCGAACCGATAATTCTGTTCTCCGGAAGTCCCGACTTTTTGCAGAACGTATATGTAAGAACGTCGACAGGATTGCTTACTATTATGTAAGTTGCGTCCGGAGCGTGCTTTGTTATTTCCGGAATAATTGTTTTTGTGATGTCAACATTCGTCTGCGCAAGTTCCAGTCTTGACTGTCCCGGACGTCTTGCTATTCCCGACGTAAGGATTACAATGTCGGAATTGTTTGCGTCACTGTAACTGCCAGCATAAACCGAACAAGCTCCGCAAAACGGCGTTCCCTGTCTGATGTCGAGCGCCTCGCCGAGAGCTTTTTCGTTGTTAATGTCAATCATTACAATCTCCGAAGCAATTCCCATAACGGTAAGCGTATACGCAATGGTAGAACCCACGCTTCCCGTTCCGATAATAGATATTTTGTTCATAATGCACCTTCCCCGTTTTTATTTTGTTTGCAATATTACAGCTCTATGCCGCATAATAAACCATTATTATTGTACATCAAAACTTCACTCATGTAAATTGTTTGTTTTGTATAACCGTAATACATTTATTATATACCTTTGAGCATTAATCAAAGATAATATAATTTTATCACTTTGTTAAAAAAAAATCAATACACATTTTAGACAAATTCCGAGGTTTACAGCCAAATTATTCGGTATATATACAAAACGGACTGCGGCAAAATGCCACAGTCCGAATATGTTATCCGTTTATTTTCTTTAAAAACTTCTCGTGCGCCGCTCTTAACTCCTCGGCTTTTTCCTCCGGAGCGGTCGGGTTGCAGTGCGCCCATGCGCCCGTTTCCGATGATGCGTTGAACTTAATCTTTTCCTTGCTTCTCATCGGCGGATAGAATGCAATATGGAAATGATAGTAATCCGATACGTCCTCGCCGTTTACGGGGTTCTGATACATACACATCATATACGGGAACGTGTAGTCAAACAGGCTGTCGAGCATACCTGCCGTTTCCTTTAATATGTTTGCAAGACTGTTCTTCTCACGCTCGGTCATCTGCGTAAGGTTCTGGAAATGTCTTTTTGCGCCTATGTACACGCCGTACGGGTATTCGCTGAAGAACGGCAGGAACGTTACGAAATCCTCGTTCTCGAAGATAATTCTTCTTCCGTCATTGATTTCATCCTCCATCATATCACAGATAAGGCACGAGCCGTTATCATGGAAATGCTCCTTACAGGACGCCATTTCAAGCTCAAGCTTTTTCGGCACTACCGAATAGCCGTATATCTGACCGTGCGGATGCGGCATTGTTACGCCGACAGCTGCTCCCCTGTTCTCAAATATGAACACGTACTTTATTTTCTCGTCCTTGCTTATTTCCGTAAAGCGCTCCGTCCACAAATCAACCAGTTCTCTTATATGCGGTTCGGGAAGCTCCGGAAGCGTTACCGTATGTTCGGGCGAATAGAGTATTACCTCGCATTTACCGTATGCGGGCTTTGTTTTATATATTCTTGTTTCCACATCGTCCGGAACGGGCGGATTCTGCGATAATGCCGGGAAGTCATTATCATACTTATACACCGTAAACTTATCGGGCACTTTTCCCGAGCCCGGACAAAACGGACACCAATCCTTCGGCATCTGCGGTCTGTTCTGACGGTTCGATGCAACCATAACCCAATCCTTAACCAACGGGTTCCAACGTAATTCTGCCATTTTAAAAATCCCCCTTGAATTTTATTACCTATATATTATATAGCTGTTTTAGCCGTATGTCAATAAATTTTGTCATTTTTTTGCCGAAAACCTTTTATTCGGAATTGTTTATGTTGTATGCGCCAAAGACAAGGATTGTCCTGATTTTTTCAGGATTATTACAATTGGGTAACAATGCCGAAAAAGCCTTGACCTTGCCCGTCTTATGCTGTATATTGTAACTGAAATTTAATGCCGCACAGGCGGCGGAACGGAGATTATTATGAAAATTTATCCAATGCCATACAAATACGACGAAAAAGACGAATTTTTTGTTTTTTCGGGAAAGCTTACCATTAAGTACAACGAGGATTTCCCAAAAGAAAGAACGCTTACGCTCCTTGCGGAGCTCTGGAGCAATTTTACGGGAGCAATGACCGAAATAGAATTTATTAGGGACGCATCGCTTTTGCCTCACACATTTTCGGCAGGCGGAGTTACAGCCGTATGCCCCGATGAATTTGAACACGCAATATCGGTAACAACGGCAGGCTTCGGCGCTGCCGCAAAGGAATACAAAGGACTTATCCACGCTTTCTGCACGCTTTTGCAGATTATACAGCCGGAGCGCATTGATAACGAGGACTTCAAAAAGTTCCATATGTCCTGCTGTGATGTATTTGACAAGCCGTCAATAGCTTTCAGATGTTTCCACATATCATTCCTGCCCGGTATGTTTACAACGGTACAGCAGACAATACGTATGTGCGGACTTATGAAATACTCGCATATTCTGATAGAATTTTTCGGCACAATGGAATTTGACTGCTTAAAGGAGCTTTCCTACAAGGGCGCATACAAAAAAGACCAAATACGTCCGCTTATAGAGGAGGCGCAGGCGCTCGGACTTGAGCTTGTGCCGATGTTCAATCATCTCGGACACGCCGCCTCGGCAGACAATTCAACGGGCGTTCATGTTGTATTGAACCAGGCTCCGCATATGGCGGCGCTGTTTGAGCCGGACGGCTGGACGTTCTGCCTTTCCAATCCGCAGACAAAGGCGCTTTTAAAAAGCATACGCCGTGAGCTTATCGAGCTTTGCGGCGACGGAAAGTTCTTCCATATGGGCGGCGACGAGGCGCACAGCCTGGGAACGTGCGACGTATGCCGCAAAACTCCGCCCGAAAAGCTGTATGCAGATTATGTAAACGAGGTTGCCGAGGAGATGAAAGCCGAAGGCAGACGTGTTATCATATGGGGCGAAACAATGCTCGAGCATGACCGCTGGAGATACCACACCGACAGCTTCGGACACAAGTACGAAGCAAGCGAAGGTACACCGCCGACCGCCTACAAGGCTCTCGATATGCTTGACAAGAGCGTTATAATAAACGACTGGCAGTATGAAATATGGGACGACAACGTTATAACAAGCGAATACTTAAAGCAAAAAGGATTTGACGTTATAACCGCCTCCGCAACAGAGGTTAAAAACACGGACGCACTCTGCAAGGCTGTAAGAAAGCACGGATATTTCGGACATATGCAGACGGTATGGTCGAAAAAGTTCCTGCCGATACTTATAACACGCGGAGGAACGTCATCATGGTCGGAAAACATTGACGCAATTGACAAGCTCGAAAGAGGAGAACACAATTTTGTGCGCCAGTATATGCTTATGGGACACAGAAGCGGTGATTTGCTGAGAAAAGTTCTGCCGGAAGCGGAATTGGAATTTTCAGTAGTATAAAAAAACACAGAATAAACATTAAAACAGGCTGTAAAAATAAATTTTACAGCCTGTTTTGTTATGATTGGGGAGAACCTGAATTGTATTGTTACTACCGCATTATTTCTATAACGGGCGACGATATTACGCCCATATCCTTTAAGCAGTATTCATAGCTCCATCTGCTGCCCTCGGTGTACCACTCGCCCGGACCTATCCAGTCCTTTTGGTAATCGCACATATGGAGCGTTCCGAACGAATTATGTCTGTTTCCGAAACATTTTATGCGTATGGTGTGCTTGCCTTTTTCAAGATGACCCATATTGACCTTATACGGAGCAAACGCAAGCTTTTGCGGCTCCTTATCATCAACGGAAACCTCAAGCA
>DJRJ01000135.1 GCA_002438865.1 Clostridiales bacterium UBA6363 | reverse complement strand
CATACAGTAGTTTTGAAAAAAGTGTCTAATCACTTTTTTCGCCCGACGGCAATATTTTGTCGGCGGTCAGGAATACAGCCATATCACGGAGGAAAGAAAATGTATCTTGCAGACAAGTGGACTGACTACAAATTAATAGATTCCCGAAGCGGAGAAAAGCTGGAATACTGGGGAAAATATCTCCTGCGCCGACCCGATCCGCAGGCGGTATGGAGCGAGCAGTCCGAGAGTGCGCCGTGGAACAAAACGGACGCATGGTATCACCGCTCAAATTCGGGCGGAGGAAAGTGGCAGTATTTCACCAAGCTGCCCGAGAGATGGGAAATACATTATCGTGACCTTACGTTTAACATAAAGCCCATGGGCTTTAAGCATACGGGATTGTTCCCCGAACAGGCGGTAAACTGGGACTGGTTCTCGGAGCTTATAAAAAACGCCGGACGCTCCGTGCGTGTGCTTAATCTTTTCGCATACACGGGCGGTGCAACCGTTGCGGCGCTTGCCGCCGGTGCGGAGGTGGTTCACGTCGACGCATCAAAGGGAATGGTTACGTGGGCAAAAGAAAACGTTGTATCGTCGGGACTCGGCGACAGACCCGTGCGCTATATAGTCGATGACGTAATAAAATTCGTACAGCGTGAGGGACGCCGCAAAAGACAGTACGATGCAATAATAATGGATCCCCCCTCATACGGACGAGGCCCGTCGGGCGAGGTGTGGAAGATAGAAAACGAATTGTATCCGCTGATTGAGGAATGTATGAAAATACTCTCCCCCGACCCGCTGTTTTTCCTTATAAATTCATACACAACGGGACTAAGCGCACAAATTCTTATAAATATACTCACAATGACAATGAAACGTAAATACGGCGGTGAGGCAGCGGCTGACGAAATAGGTCTGCCGATGTCCGCAAACGGACTTATACTGCCCTGTGGCATAAGCGGAAGATGGAAAAAGGTATGATTATAAAAGCAGAGGACGTATGCTTTTCGTTTGATGAAACGAAAGAGATACTCAAACACATAAATATGAATATAGAAAAAGGCTCGTTCACTGCAATTCTGGGCAGAAACGGAACAGGCAAGTCCACGCTTGCACGGCACTTTAATGCATTACTTTTGCCGAGCGGCGGAGCGGTGTACGTAAAGGGAATGAATACCGCAGACGAAAAAAATCTGTTTGATATACGCTCGTCCGCCGGAATGGTGTTCCAAAATCCCGATAATCAGATGGTAGCCGCCATAGTCGAGGACGAGGTGGCGTTTGCACCCGAAAATCTCGGCGTTGAGCCTAAGGAAATACGCCGCCGTGTGGACGAATGTCTTGAAATCGCAGGCTTGTCAGATATGGCAACAGCCTCCGTTTCGGCGCTTTCGGGCGGACAGAAACAGCGCACCGCAATTGCGGCGGTGCTTGCAATGGAGCCTGAAATACTCATTCTCGATGAGCCGACCGCAATGCTCGATCCGTCCGGACGGCGTGATGTTATGAGCACGTTAAAAAGGCTTAACAAATCACGCAATATGACCGTTATTCTGATAACGCATTATATGGAGGAGGCTGTCGAGGCTGACCGTGTGGCTGTAATGGCTGACGGCGAAATAGTTATGGACGGAACTCCGAGAGAAGTGTTTAAAAATACGGAGCGTATAAAGTCAATGGGACTTGACGTTCCGCAGGTGACGGAGCTTGCGTATGAGCTTAACAAAAGCGGAATACGGATACCGACCGACATTCTGACGGTGGACGAATGTCTTGCGGAGCTGGTGCGGATATTGGGGGTGGCTCCGAATGATTAAGACAGAACACATAGAGTATATATACAACAGGGGTATGCCGTTTGAAACGTATGCGCTCCGTGATGTAAACCTCGAAATCCCCGACGGCAGCATTACGGCGGTAATCGGGCATACGGGGAGCGGAAAATCCACGCTTATACAGATGTTTAATGCGCTTATCCGTCCCGACTCGGGCAGGATAATAATTGACGGCGCAGATATAACCGAAAAGGGCGCCGATTTAAAGGAAATACGCAGAAAAGTCGGATTGGTATTCCAGTATCCGGAGCATCAGCTGTTTGAGGAAACAGTGTACAAGGACATCGCTTTCGGGCCTAAGAATATGGGGCTTTCGGAGGAGGAGATTGACTTGCGTGTGCGCCGTGCAATGGAGCTTACGGGTATAGACGAGCGTTATTCGGAATATTCCCCGTTCGAGCTTTCGGGCGGGCAAAAGCGCCGTGCGGCAATAGCCGGTGTGCTTGCAATGGAGCCGGAGGTGCTTATTCTTGACGAGCCTGCCGCAGGACTTGATCCCAAAGGCAGAGTGGAAATGCTCGATACCATAAAAGCACTGCATGAGAAAAATCCCAAAATGATAATAATTTTCGTGTCACACTCTATGGAGGACGTGGCGGAAACTGCTGACAACGTAATCGTGATGAACAGCGGACGGATAGAAATGAGCGGCAGCGTCAGGGAAATATTCTCGCACAGCGAGCGTCTTATCGAGATAGGACTTGACGTTCCGCAGATAACGCATCTGATGCTTAAGCTTAATCTTTTGGGTTATCATGCCGATAAGAACATTTTTACCGTAAAAGAGGCGGTAAGCTCACTTAAAAAGCTGATCGGAGGCGACAGTGATGATTAAAGACATAACAATAGGTCAGTATATCCCGGGCGACTCTCCGATACATAAAATGGACGCAAGGCTTAAAATAATAGCGGTGTTTGTGTACATTCTTGTGCTGTTTATGATAAAAAAGCCTGTTTCGTATCTGATAGTGACGGTATACACCGCAACGGTTGTAATGGTAAGCGGAATAAAGGTAAAGCACGTATTGAGGGGACTGCGCCCGATGCTGTGGATTTTTGTATTCACTGCGGTGCTGAATTTGTTCCTTACAAAAGGCACGATGCTTGTAAGCATACCGATTTTCAAATTCACGCTTAAAATCACGTATGAGGGACTGTCGACGGCGATAATAATGGCACTGCGGCTTGCGTTTCTGATGATAGGCTCATCGCTTTTAACGCTTACGACGTCGCCGTTACAGCTTACGGACGGCATAGAAAAGCTTTTGAAGCCGTTAAACCGAATAAAAGTGCCGTCGCACGAAATTGCGATGATGATGACGATTGCGATAAGATTTATCCCGACACTTTCGGAGGAAACGGAAAAGATAATGAAAGCGCAAAAAGCAAGGGGAGCGGATTTTGAAACGGGTAATTTAATCGCCCGTGCAAAAGCCATGATACCCATACTAATACCGCTTTTTGTAAGCGCATTCCGCCGTGCGGACGAGCTTGCAACGGCAATGGAGGCACGCTGTTACAGAGGCGGCGAGGGCAGAACGAAAATGAAAGAAAGCCGTATAACGGCACAGGATATAAAGCTGATAATCATATTTGCCGTGTGTATGGCAATTCTTGCCGCTGCGGAAATGGTAATTGAAATTTAGAGAAAGTAATGATATAATGAATATTAGGGTTACACTTCAATATGACGGTACGAATTATCACGGCTGGCAGGTGCAGACGGGGTGCGAAACGATACAGCAAAAGCTGTCCGAAGCGATTTTTGCCGTAACGGGCGAGCGGATATGTCCCACAGGGTGCGGACGTACCGATTCGGGCGTGCACGCAAAAAACTACGTGTGCAATTTCCATACCGACGCAAATATACCGCCCGAACGGTATGCGTATGCACTAAACACAAAGCTTCCGCCGGACATTGTATGCACAAAGTCCGAGGCAGTGCGTGATGAATTTTGTTCAAACAGAAGTGCAATTAAAAAGAGGTATATATACAGGATATTAAACGCCGAATTTCCCGATGTGTTTGAAAGCCGTTACGCATGGCATTATAAGCATAAGCTTGACGTGGAAAAAATGCGCCGTGAGGCGGCGGCATTTTTGGGCGAACACGATTTTATCGGGTTTGCCGCAAGCGGATTTTCGGTAAAAACAACGGTGAGAACGATTTATTCGATAAACGTTGAAAAAGAAAATGACATTATCATGATAGATGTTACCGGCAGCGGTTTTTTGTATAATATGGTGCGCATTATGGCAGGAACGCTTGTTCAGATAGGCGGCGGTATAATACGGGAAAGTGCGGCGGATATTATAAAATCACGTAACAGGGAACGGGCGGGGATAACAGCGCCCGCCTGCGGACTTCGGCTGGAGGAGGTGTTTTACGGTGAGTGACGATATAAAAGATATGATAAAATATCCCGATGAGGACGGGGATAACGGCGATACGGAGGAAGTTGTACAGGAAACAGCCGAAACGGCTGAACCCGAACAGGAAAATCCCGAAACGGCTGAGCCCGAACAGGAAATTTCCGAAACGGGGGAAAGCGAGGAAACCTCTCTGCAAGCCGATGAAACGGACAAGGGCGAGGAATATTTTTCGTCCGATAATGACGATACGGGCATAACGGAGATGGATTTTTCCGACGAGCCTAAAAAAAGCGGAGGACGGCGCATAATAAAATACGCCGTAATTGCGGCGGCAATATTTGCTGTTATGTGCGTGTTCTCGATGATAGACACGGGCGTAATAGGGACGTATAAGCGTAATTTTGCAGCCAATGTGTCGGGAATACTGCGCAATATGGGAATAAACCTCACACCCAAAGCGCCCAAAGGCACGGACGAGCCGTTAAACGACCTTTCGGCAATATCCGAGGACTCCGTATCGGAGGACAGCAAAACCGAGCAGACAAAGGTAAAAGCAACGCCCAAACCCGAAGAACGCGAATATAATACCGATGTGGATTTTTCAAATATAGTTCCGTTTGAAACAGCTTCGGAGTCGAAGTTTGCGGTGTACAAAAAAGGAATAGTGTGCGCAAAATCGAACTATATATGTTATATAAATTCATCGGGAAAAATCGAATGGGAAATGAATACCTCCGTAATAGACCCGATTTTGAAAGCGGAGGGCGATTATATCCTCATAGCGCAGAAAAACGGAACTAAAATGTGTCTGTATGAGGATAAAAAGCTTTTGTACGATATAAATACGGATGCCAATATTCTCTCATGCGGACTGAGTATGAACGGCGATGCGGCGGTAGTTGTAAACAGGCAGTCGTACAGAGGTGCGTTTTCCGTTTATAACAAGAGCGGTGATGAAATATATTCGTGGTCATCAGGCTCGCACCTGGTGCTTT
>DJRJ01000063.1 GCA_002438865.1 Clostridiales bacterium UBA6363 | reverse complement strand
TGACAAAGTTTCAGAGCGAGCAGAGCTGAAAACCTCTGTATCAAGACTTATCACCATTCTTTTTCCTGAACTTGAAAAATTAGTTTCAGTGGTTCACTGTGTTTCTGTATATGCACTCCTTTCAGAGTTTCCGTCTGCAAAGCATATTGCAAACGCGAATCTCACAAGACTAACCAATCTTTTGTATTCAGTTTCAAAAGGACACTACAACAGAGATACTGCCATCCGACTTCGTGAAGCGGCAAGAAACTCTATAGGTTCTGTTATGCCTGCTAAATCTCTTGAGCTGAAACATACAATCAAGTTAATCGGTGAACTTGATGATGAAATCAGTGAGATAGAAGCTGTGATAAAACAGATTGTAGACAGCTTGGAAACTACCATCTTAACTATCCCCGGCATTGGTTACGCGACCGCTGCATCAATTCTTGCCGAGATTGGTGATTTCTCTAATTTTGAAACGCCGGACAAGATACTTGCTTTTGCCGGAATGTCACCGTCTACATACCAATCAGGACAACTCACAAACTGTTATGCACACATGGAAAAGCGTGGCTCAAAATATTTGAGATTTGCTCTTTACAACGCTACCAAATATGTCTGTAAATGGGATAGCAACTTTGCCGCCTATCTTGCTAAAAAGCGTTCTGAGGGCAAGCATTATAATGTTGCTATATCTCATGCTGCAAAGAAACTTGTGCGACTGATTTTTGCATTAGAAAAATCTCGGCTGCCGTATATGCCTGTTGCATAATTTGTTTCCTGATATTTTTTTCAAGGCTTCCTCACGGAGGTCTGTTTGCCATACCTATTTTTAATCAGATAAAAGTTTTTCAACTTTTTTCATTTTTCCTCTTGACTTTTAATAGTTAGTCTTTTAAATTAAACATTTTTACCTTTCGAGCCGGAAAGACCTATATAGTATTTTACAAGCTTTCTGCTCTCTTGTTCTGTTGTGTGTATCAGATCAAAGAAGTTAATATCGGGATTTTCTTTAAGAAGCTTTGCCGCTGCGTCACGGTTTGCATTCATAAAGTCGCATCCGACATTTATCTTATTGATACCGTTTTTGACCGAGTTCAATATATTTTCCTCGCCCGAGCCCGAGCCGCCGTGCAGTACAAGCGGTGCGCCGGTCAGCTTTTTGATAGCCTTGAGCCTTTCTATATCAAACTTCGGAACCATACCGTCGGGATAGTTTCCGTGCGATGTTCCTATGGAAATCGCAAGTGCGTCTATGCCCGTACGGTCGAAAAACATTTTTGCCTGTTCGGGATCGGTGTACATTGCGTCCTGCGTGAAATTTCCGCCCTCGCTTGCGCCCAGACAGCCTATTTCGCCCTCGGCGCTTGCGCCGTGTGCATGTGCATAATCCGCAATCTCCTTTGTACGGCGTATGTTTTCCTCAAGGTCAAATCTTGACATATCGACCATAACCGATGAGAAACCGTCGTCGATAGCTTTTATGAGATATTCCTTTTCCTGCCCGTGGTCGAAATTTAAGGCAACGTCCACAGAAGCACGCTCCGCAAGAATTTTGACCACCGGAGTTATCAGTTCGCTGTCGCAGTGCGTCAGCAGATGATCCTGAAAGATATTGACGATTATCGGAGCTTTTTCCTCCTCCGCCGCACCGATTACAGCACGTGCGGTTTCGATATTGAAGCAGTTTATCGCCATTACCGCATAGTTACCTGCGTTTGCGTCCGCAAGCATCTTTTTCATTGAAACATACATTGTCCTCGTCCCTTTCCGAAATCAGCCTATTTTAACCTGTGAGAGGTCAACTTCTTCTTCCTCGTCGTCAAGTACGACAGTGTCCTCTTCCTTGGCGTCTTTTTTAAGAATTACAAGCAGAAGCGCCGTAATAACCGTACCTACGCCGAGTGCGAGCATAAAGCCCCACGGATTTATCATTGCCGGAACTATGAACATACCGCCCGAAGGAACCATTGATCCTACATTCAGTATCATTATGAGAGCGCCGCCTACTGCCGCACCTACCGAGCAGGAGAGAATAACTCTTATCGGGTCTACCGCCGCTATCGGGATAACACCCTCTGTTATCATACAAATACCCATCGGGAATGCGATTTTGATATTATCCGTTTCGCTCTTTGTATATCTCTTTCTTCTGATGAGCCATGAAAGAGCAACGCCGAACGGAGGAATCATTGATGCACATATCTTAACCGCTTCGGGACCGTAAACGCCGTCCATAAGCAAGCCGTCGGCGAATAATGATGCAACCTTGTTTACCGGACCTCCGAAGTCGAATGCCGCCATAGCGCCCATTATTGCTCCGAATACACCTCTTGAACCTGTCTGCATACTTACGAGGAAGTTTTCAAGTGCCTCCGACGCCCATGCGATAGGTCCGCCGATTACGAAGAACATTATAAGTCCGATAACCACCGACGAGATAAGCGGAATTATCATCATCGGCATAAGACCCTGCGCCCACTTCGGAACTTTTAAGTGCTTCTTTAATATTTCAACAAAGTAACCTGCCAGGT
The DNA here is from genome assembly GCA_002438865.1 of Clostridiales bacterium UBA6363. Lineage (GTDB taxonomy): Bacteria > Bacillota > Clostridia > UBA1381 > UBA1381 > UBA4716. The sequence goes on along the minus strand of DJRJ01000063.1, from coordinate 1,179 downwards.
AACCTCCGAGCATACCGCCCAGGAAGCCTGCGCCCATATTCTGCGCTATCATACCCATTAACAAACCGGGTGCGATACCGGGTCTGTCGGCTATCGAATAAGCGATTGCCGCACCCATTACGCCGGGAAGAAGTCCCATACCGTATACGCCGAGCGTTACCGCCGCCTGCCAGATGTTGTAGCCGGCTTTATAGTCCGTTATTGTCGAAGGATTTCCTCCGAATATGTTTCCGATTGCTATCAAGAGTCCCGATGCCACTACCAGCGGCAGCATAAACGAGATACCCGTCAAAGCATGTTTTTTAAGCTGTAATTTTTTTAACATCTTTCTTACCCTCCCTGTGTGTAAATTATTTTTCTATTTCTTCCTGAATTTTGTTTATGAGAGCCTTAGGCGATTTTATGGCAATGTGAGTAGGTACTTCGACTATTCTCTTGCCTTTAAATCTGTCCCTGCCGCCCACTTTGATGTCCGCCGCAATTATAACTACGTCTGCGGCGCTGATGTCGGCTGCCGTAAGCTCGTCCTCTGTGCCGATTGTTCCCTGTGTTTCAATATGAACCTCGTGTCCGAGTTCTTTTGCCGCCGTAACAAGTTTTTCTTTCGCAATGTACGTATGCGCTATTCCCGACGTACATGCCGCAATTCCGACTATTTTCATGTCCGTTCTCCTTTCTCATTCCGAAAATATTTTTATTACTTCGTCTGCGTCCGCTGCGTCCGTAAGACGCTTGCAGGTTTCTGCCGAGGCAAGCTTTCTTGCCATCTGCGAGAGCAGTTTTACGTGCGTACCGCCCTTATCGTTTTCGTTTACCGCAAGCAGTACCACAAAGCTTACCGGCTCATCATCTACGCTTTCCCACTCGACCGAATTCATAAGGCGTGCAACGGCAACCGTTGTTTCCTTTACGTTTGCGGATTTTCCGTGAGGGATTGCTATACCGTTTCCTATGCCCGTTGCGGAAACTCTCTCACGCTCCATAACATCGTCCATAAACGCTTTTTTGTCGGTGAGAGCACCGCTTTTGTAAAGAACGTCAGCCATTTTATCGAGTGCTTCGTTCTTGTCTGCGGCAAAGAGTCCGAGTATGATGTGATCCTTCTTCAAAACCTCTGCTACATTCATTTCTCTCTACTCCTTTCTTAATATATTAATTTAGCCGTTTGTAAAAGTCCGA
>DJRJ01000077.1:1495-23693 GCA_002438865.1 Clostridiales bacterium UBA6363 | reverse complement strand
CAGCGGCAGGAGGTATCGCGGGCGACAACAGAGGTACAATCTCGCAGGGCACATCGGCAGGCTCGGTCAGAGCAACAACGCTGTTCGGATTATACACGTTTGCATACGGATATTCGGGAGGAATATGCGGCAGTAACACGGGTGCGGTGAATAATTCCTCATCGCAGTGCACTGTATGGGGAAACCATTATGCGCCCGAGGCGAAGCGTGAGGATTACATCTATATCGGCGGTATCTGCGGATACAATAAAAACGAGATTACAAACTGCACATTTTCGGGTAAAGCAGGCGGCGGTCACAACGGAAATTATAAAATGATATTCTCTGTAGGCGGTGTGTGCGGTTACAATTACGGCAAAATATCGTACTGCACCTTTGCGGAGTCGGCACAGATAGCCGATATGAGCGTTGTTTCGGGAGATACGGCGACTTGGTACTCACCTGACTATGCAGGCGGTATCTGCGGTTACAACAGCAACGGCGCAATCGAGCAATGCAGATCATACGGCACGGTTTCGCTTTCGGAAAATCCTCACACCGAAAAGACAACGCCGTTTTATTACGGCGGTATTGCAGGCGTTAATGACGAGGGTTACATAAGCTGTACGGCGTCAAAGGCAAAGGTAATATTAAGCGGTACGGCAAGCGAGTTGTTTTATGCCGGCGGATTTACGGGCAAAAACAGCGGTAACATAGAGAACTGCAGTTATGCTCCATCGGGCAATGCTATTGCCGCATACAACTGCGCCGCCATGACTGCGGAAAACAGCGGTCATATAGAAAACTGCTATGCTAATTTCAGAACGGGATATGCAAACACAAAGGGAATTGCCGTTACAAATACGGGAACGCTCAGAAATGTGTATTATGCTTGCTCCTCTGTTGCGGAAACAATCCCCGGTACGAAAAAGACTCCGGTTCAGCTTACTAAGGATGATTTGTACACGGACTGGCCGATAGGCATATGCTGGACAAAGGGCAGTTATGCCCTCCCGTCGCTTACCGATAACATAAACCGATATGATTTTTCGGGCGGCTCGGGTACGGAGCAGTCGCCGTACATAATAAAGACGGCACAGGATTTGTATAATATGCGCTTTGATAAATCGGCGTCATACAAAATCGAGAGTGACATAACCTATGACGGTTTATGGAGCGCAATAGGAAACGAATGTGACCCGTTTACTGGAACAATAAACGGAAATTATCACACGATAGCCATCAACGGCGGACTTATCGGCTGCGGCAGCGGCTGTGTAATAAAAAATTTGAACGTAACAGCGGATATTGATGCTATCGGTAACGAGATGATACTTTATACGGGCGCTGTGATTGAAAAAGGCGACGGTATAACCGCAGAAAATTGCTCCTACAGCGGTAATATAAGCGTGAGCGGTAACGGCATATATGTCGGCGGAATTGTCGGATATGCGTCGGGAACGCTTATCGGCTGCCGAAGCTTTGGCACGATAGTGCAGTCGGGCGACGCCGAGCGTGTTTCCGCGGGCGGTCTTGCCGGACGGTTTGAGGGTAATATCAGCGAATGCGACTCGGCTATGAATATTTCCGCAAACGGTGCGTCGGGCATATATTCGTCGGAGGTCGGCGGATTGTGCGGTGTGCTTGTCGGTGATATTCTTGACAGCTGTCACAGCGGTACGATAAATCATTTGTCGGTATCGCCCTCGGCATACACGGGCGGACTTGCCGGCACGGCTGACGGAAATATAACAAGAAGCTATTCCGACACCGCAATAACGGCGGACGAGAACATAGGCGGAATAAGCGGAAAGCTTTACGGCGGTGAATGCAGTGAAGCATACTTTAACGAGGAAAACCCCGACAACGGAATAGGTATTCCGACCTCTGCGGAAAGCTTTACCGCGGGCGGACTGCTCAGTTCGCTAAGGCATGACGGCGGATACATATGGACCGCCGGCAAGGAAAGCGGAAAACCCATTCCCCTGCATATAACGCCTTTGCGGATTATGAACAACGGGTTTATGAAATGCGGATTTGAAAGCAATTCAGCATCGGCTGAAATCTACTTTACAACCGACGGCTCAAATCCGATAGGCAGCGGTACAAAGTACACAGAGCCGTTCTTCTGTTCAAATATTGATAATGTTCAATATTATGCAAAAGACGGCGGAGCTGACACGCAAATCTTCAATTATTCACAGGCTGCGGTATCAAAATATCCGCTCTGCTTTACGGAACTTCCCGAAAATCAGAATGGGGAAAAGCTTACAAAAGAGAACATTAATTCCGCAACTTCGGTAAAAGTGAAATTTGTTTCAAGCATAGCGGAAAATGCAGTTATGTATCTGGCATTTTATGATGAAAGCGGTGCGCTTAAATACGCAAAATGCCAAAGCACGGCGCTTGCAAACGGTGAAAACGAAATCATATTTACAGATGTCAATGTATCGGGTGCGGCGGCAGTGAGAATTTTCGTATGGAACAGCTCGCTTATCCCGTACACGGAAAAAATCGCATTTTGAGAAAGGGGCGTGTATAAATAATGAAAAACAAAATTATATCTCTTATATCGGCTGCGGCAATAATTATATCCTGCGTCCCGACTGCGGTTTTTTCGGCTTCCGAGGAGGTAAATCCCGATACATCGGATTGGTTTGTATACGAATATCCGAAAGCGGACGACATAGAGGGTACAATACTTGACTCCTCCGATGCACTCGACGCCCCTGCCGGCAAGCACGGCTTTTTAAGCGGATATGACGGCGACACGTTTATATTTGAGGACGGCACGGAGGCACATTTCTGGGGTGCGGTTGTGAGCGGCGGAATAGGCTGTTATCCCGAACGTGAAATGGCGATTGAGTCGGCAAAGCGCATTGCGCAGAGCGGTTTTAACGCAGTGCGTTTGGACGGACTTGCTTTGGGCGCAAAGGGAATCGGGGGAAGAACGCTTCGCACCGACAGAATGGACAAGCTGTGCTTTTTCATAAACGAGCTGAAATCGCGGGGAATATATGTAATGCTAAACATTATGGCAGGCATAAGCGTAAATTCGGATATGAGCGATGTGTACGATATAGAAAACCTGAACAGTGAGCTTAAGGTGTACAGCAACTTCAACGTGGATTTACAGCAGGAGGTATTTGACTATATGGACCTCCTATTAAATTACGAAAACAAATATACCGGACTGCGCCTTAAGGACGATCCCGCAATCGCAATGATGTGCATACGAAACGAAGATTCTTTCGGCGCTCTGACAAATCTCGGCTCAAAAAAGTACAGCAAAGAGATTACGGCAAAATACAACGAATGGCTTCGCCAAAAGTACGGTACTACGGAAAATCTTGAGGAGGCATGGAGAAACGACGGTGACGAATCAAAGGAAATAAACGGACTTAAAGACGGCGAAAGCCTTGAGGACGGCACGGTTATTTTATACAACACCGATATGGTGCGGCGCAACGGCAGAGTTATTGACGAATATAAATTTAAAAGCGAGATTATGGCTGACTCATACAGAAAAGAGCGCGAGCATATGCGTGAAATCGGCGCAAAATGTATGATAACCTCCTCCACCTCATGGGCAGGAAACGGCATTGAAACAATAAGCTTTCATGTAAACCGTGACTCCGATTACACCGATACGCATATCTATACGGGAAACTGGGCAGGGCATCAGTACACGGACGGAATGACCCGTACCGAGTCTGTCGGCTCCGTTCTGGAGCTGATTAACGGTGAGGTGCGGAGCAATCTTGTGACGGATTCGTCAATACGTATGGTGTTCGGTCACCCGTATGTAATATCCGAATGGAACGACAATCCCCCCAACCGCTACAGGAGCGAAACGCTCCTTATGATGGGCGCATACTCGGCGCTGAACGGAATGAACCCGTTTATATACTGCTGGCGTCCTATGGGAGCGGACGATACAAAGGCAAGCACGGAAACTATCCGTAAAGAGGTTTTCGGTGCGGCAACAACGCCCGAATATATGGCGGCATTCCCGGCAATCGGAAGGATTTTTCAGCGCGGAGACGTCACGGAAACGGATCAGCGGTATTTATACAAGCGTTACCGGGGCGATGAAAAATACAGCAATTACGATCAGTTTATAAACGGCAAGGAATTGTACGGCAGATACTTAGGCTTTATCGGCAAGACGGGTATGGTGTTTGAGGAGCAATACGACGAGAGCGCATACGACAACACCGTGCTTCAGCTTGCGGCGGACGCTTACAACGGCGACAAGAATTTTGTGTCCGCAACGGGCGAATTGTCTATGGATTTCAAAAACAAGATGTTCAGAATGAACACCAAAAAGGCGCAGGCGATAAGCGGATTTACAGCGGGAAAGACAGTCGAGCTCGATGATGTGAAATTCAGCCTTGACAATTATTATGCGACTGCATATCTGAACAGTATTGATGACGCTCCGTTAAACGAGAGCAAAAAAATGCTTCTTACCGTAGTCGGCGATACAAGAAACACCGGTCAGGTTATGTCCGATGACGAAAAAACGCTTATAAGCGGAGGAACTGCTCCCGTACTCGCAGAGCCGATAACGGGAACGGTCACGATAAAAACAGATTCCAGAATACGTGTAAAAGCAATCGATTTAAGCGGTCATGAAAAGAGCGATTACATAGCTCTCACCAAAACGGACGGCGGATATTCGTTTGAGCTTAAATCCGATTACAAGACAATGTATTACCAAATCACACGCACCAAAGCCGGCACGGAAAACGCACACATATCGCTCGGAAACACAAAAGCACACAACGTATTTTCCGATGTAAGTGCATCAGATCCGCAGAAAAAGGAGATAGAACGTGTTGCGCTGTCGGGATATATGAAAGCCGCAAGCGGTACACGATTTGCTCCCGATATGTACGTGTCGAAAAAGGATTTTGTGGACGCCGCTGTGCGTGCAACACGCATAAACGGCAGAGTCTGGTACGATCCCGACGCATCGGTATTTGCCGATCTGGCAAACACCGACCCGGCATACGAAACAATGGACAAGGCACGGTATCTACATGCTGTATCCTACGATATAATAAACGGGAAAACATACATTTATCCCGATAACAACGTTACACGGGGCGAAGCTATGGTATGGCTTGCAAAGCTTTTGGGTGACGGCGAATACCCGTATTTCGGTACACGCAGGGTAAGCGGTAGCTTTTCGCTTTCGCAATACAGCGACGCTTATTCGGCAGGCGAAAATGCGGAGTATTACCGCAAAATCCTCGGCTTGGGATATATGGACGCAAAGGACGGCAAAATAGCCGCCAACGATTTACTTACACGCCGTGAAACGGCGGAAATAATGTACCGGCTGGCATGGAACAGCTAAAAACAAACAACGGCAAAATGAGTTCATTTTGCCGTTGTTTTCGCCTGACGGCAAAAAAAGTATTGACATTTCAATCTTGAGTGAGTATTATATAAGCATAGTTTAGGAGGGGGAGAGAATGTCAAATATATTTTTCTTAAAAGCAGACAAGGCGGACAGGGAGGGTTACAGCCTGTTCCGCAAGAAATTTTACATAGATAAACTGCCGAAAAAAGCGGTTGCGAGAATGCTTCCCGACGGGCATTGCGCACTTTTTATAAACGGAAGTTTTGTGGAGGGGTGTCAGGGCAGACACCCCGGACGTGTGGCGGCATTTGATGTTTTGCGCTTTCTTAAAGAGGGTGAAAATGTAATAGCGTTCAAGCTTGGCGGTGCATATATGCAGGGAACGGAAAAAAGATCATATGAGCTTACGCACACGCACAACACAATGCTTGCGTTTTCGCTTGATATGGGCAGGAAAAAAATCTTATCGGACGATGACGTGCTTTGCGGTATAACCGATGATGAGGATTGGAACAGCGTTGATTTTGATGAGTCGGACTGGACAAATGCAGAAGCTGTTTTGCGTGTGAGCGATGCGGACTATGAAAACTGCTGGCTTGCGGCGCCCGTATGGAAACCGTTTGAGCCTGTCATACTGCGCCCCGAAAAAGTGCTGCCGCTCGGAATATACGATTTCGGGAAAACGGTTGTGGGGTATCTTGAATTTCATTTTACAAACGGCTTCGGAAAAAATATGACGCTGTACTTTGACGGCAGAGAAACAGCGGAGGAACTGGAAAGCGAAAAGAAAGCATATCAGATTTACACCATACGCACCACTATACCCGAAAGCGGAATTGTGCGGATATACCGCCGGCGTGCGTTCAGATTTGTGCGCGTGGTTGAGGAGGAGCTTGTTCCGAAAGAGGTAATGCTCCGTGAATGCAGTATGCCGCTTGAAGTTACGGGAAAATTTGAGTGCTCGGATCCGCTCTTAAATGAAATAGACAAGACTGCGGAATACACTCTGCATATCAATATGCACCGCGAATTTGAAAGCTGTCCGAGGGGAGAAATGCTCGGATTTACGGGAGATGTGCGCATCTGTTCGCTGACTGCGGCGTATTTATACGGCGAAACGGAGCTTGCAAAAGCATTTTTCACCATAAAGCACGGCAACAGCACAGTGCTTACCCCGGGACGTGTATATTCACGCACGGAGGAGCGCGGGTTGTGGGATTATCCTGCGTGGTATTTGATTATGGTACGTGATTATGTGCTGTGGACAGGCGACACCGAAACGGCGGACAAGCTATGGGACAGCGTGGTTATGAATGCCGGTTGGTACGAGGATAAGCTGAACAAGGACGGCTTGCTTTATCAGCCTTTGTTATACTTCGATAACGGATTTCACATAACGGAATATACCTGTTCAAGCAGCCGCATAGGCTACAAGGCTTTCCTTAACGCCGCTATGTGCGAGGGATTTAATGCAGCGGCGGAGCTTGCGGAGTGGCTCGGCAAAGAGGACGAAAAAAAGCATTACGAAACTCTCACGAAAAAAACACGCCGAGCAATATCAAAGAATTTGTGGAACAAAGACGCCGGTGCGTTTTACGATAAAGGCAGAGATTACATACCGCAGGACGGAAATGCGCTTGCCGTACTTTATGATGCGGCAGACAAGGAACAGAAAAAATCAGCTCTTGAATATTTGAAGAATAATATATGGTCAAAGTACGGCTCGGCAATGGCGGATAAGGTTTCGGATTATCCCGACACGGAATTCAGCAATTTCAAAGGCAGTGAGAATATTTCGCCGCTTATGAATACATACGAGGCGGAGGCACGCTTTAAATTCGGCAGTGACAGCGATGCGCTCGAACTGATACGCCGCACATGGGGCAGTATGCTTGATAAGGGCGCAAAAACGTTTTGGGAATATAACTGGAACGATCCGAAAAAGCGCTGGCTTTTAACCTCCCACGGCTGGTCGGCGGGAACGGCGTATCTTATGAGAGCATATGTCGGCGGAATACGCCCCGTAAAGCCCGGGTTTGAGGAGGTCATTTTTAATCCGCACCCTGGAGACCTTGAATGGTTCAACTGCACCGTTCCGTCACCATTGGGCGTGTTTGAAATAACCTACAGCAATAAACGCTTTACGCTCAAATGCCCGAAAGGCGTCAAAAATGTGCAGATAAAAATTCCCGAAGGAACAATATTAGAATAAAAAACGGATTGCCGCTTAATTGCGGCAATCTGTTTTTATATTTCATTTTTAAAAAGAACAAAAGAATTTTTATGATAATCTATAATTCCGTCACGTTTCATTTTTGAAAGCTCGCCCGACATGGCACTGCGCTCAACACCGAGATAATCCGCCAGCTGCTGACGGGAAAAGGGAATAGTAAACCTGTTTGAACCGCTTATTGCCGATTGCTCCGAAAAATACGAGAGCAGTCGGCTTCGTGTGCGCTTTGAGGCGGTGTGTATCATACGCACGGAAAGATTTATATTCTTCTGCGCCGATATGCGCACAAGATTGCGTATGATTTTTGTATGATACGAGCAGGCATTTTGACATACCGAAAACAGCCTGTCCGCATTTATAAAAAGCACCTCGGCGTCCTCGGCACACACAACATCGCACAAAATCTCTCTTTTGGGGATAACGGCATACGCCTCGGCAAAAAGCTGTCCCTTGCTTATATGCGAAAATATCGTGCTTGTGCCGTTGTAATCCGTCACCGTGATATTTACGCTCCCTGTAAGCACAAGCCCCATATCCGACACCGTATCGCCCGTACGGAAAATCGTTTCCGATTTTTTAAACTTTTTTTCATATGCGCCGAGACAGCTAAGCACCGATTTTATTTCATTTTCTTTTATTCCGTTAAATAACGGTGTTTTTGTTAAAAATAAATAATTCATAAATTCCTCAAAACGTTGTTTTAACAACATACTTTTTTGTTTGATGATACTATACTTTAAGAGAAAAGTCAATAGGCAGAAAGGAAAGGATACAATTATGGATAATAAAATGTTTTGTTTTCAGTGTGAGCAGACAGCCGGCTGTGCAGGCTGTACCGGCAAAGCCGGTGTGTGCGGAAAAAGTGCGGAGATTGCGGCGCTTCAGGACGAGCTTACGGGTGCGCTTATAGGGCTTGCCCGTGCAATGGGCAATAAAAAGCCGTCAGCGGACGTGAGCCGTGCAATTACGGAAGGGCTATTCGCAACGCTTACAAACGTTAATTTTGACGGGGAAATGCTTGGCAAAATGATTGCGGACGTGCGCAGTAAAAGGTCGGCGCTTGCTCGAAGATGCGGCAGTTGTGCTTCACCGTGCGATAAAAAGAGCGAGTACGATATGGCGCAGTTATGGAATGCGGACGAGGATATAAGAAGCTTAAAATCGCTTATACTGTTCGGTATAAGAGGTATGGCGGCGTATGCGTATCATGCAATGGTACTCGGTTACAGCAATGATACGGTGAACGGATTTTTCGTAAAGGCGCTTAAGGCAGTAGGCGAGGAGTGGGGTATGGACAAGCTGCTCCCGATAGTAATGGAGGTAGGGAAACACAATCTTGCATGTATGGAAATGCTCGATAAGGCAAACACGGAAACCTACGGCACGCCCTCGCCCGTAACCGTTCCGCTTATGGTGGAAAAAGGTCCGTTTATAGTGATTTCGGGTCATGATTTGCTCGCTTTAAAGCTTTTGCTCGAACAGACAGAGGGCAAAGGTATAAATATCTATACACACGGGGAAATGCTCCCGGCACACGGTTATCCCGAGCTTAAAAAGTATAAACATTTAAAGGGAAACTTCGGTACAGCATGGTACAATCAGCAAAGAGAATTCAACGAGCTTCCGGCGCCTGTCCTGTTTACGACAAACTGCCTTATGCCGCCGAAAAAAAGCTATGCGGACAGAGTGTTTACAACCGAAGTGGTATCATATCCCGAGCTTGTGCATATAGGCGATGACAAGGACTTTACTCCCGTTATTGAAAAGGCACTTGAACTCGGCGGATTTGGCGAGGACAAGCAGTTTACGGGTATGAACGGCGGAACATCCGTAACTACAGGCTTCGGTCACGGAGCAGTTTTAAGCGCAGCCGACAAGGTTGTTGAGGCGGTAAATAACGGCGATATAAGGCATTTCTTCCTTGTGGGCGGATGTGACGGCACACGTTCGGGACGAAATTATTACACGGAGTTTGTTAAGCAAGCACCGAAAGACACTGTTTTTCTTACTCTTGCGTGCGGTAAATACCGCTTTAACGATATGGATTTGGGAATGATAGGCGAGCTGCCGAGACTTATGGATATGGGTCAGTGCAATGACGCATACGGCGCAATAAAGGTTGCCGTTGCGCTTTCACAGGCATTCGGCTGTGAGGTGAACGAGTTGCCGTTGTCAATGGTACTTTCTTGGTACGAGCAGAAAGCGGTATGTATTTTGCTTACGCTTTTGCACCTCGGAATTAAAAATATCAGACTCGGTCCGACTTTACCGGCATTTATATCGCCCAATGTGCTTAATTATCTGGTTAAAAATTTCTCGATTGCGCCCATTTCCACACCTGAGGAGGATTTAAAGGCAATTTTGGGATAAAAAAGAGGGACTGCTGTGAAAACAGCAGTCCTTTGTGTTTTGGGGTAATGATGGCGTTGTCCGATACCGTGTGTTTCGGGTTAATGAGATTGTTACAGCGTTTCAAAGTCTATTACTCCGTCCTTATATATAAGGTCGGGCTCGCCTGCGATAAGCGGTGAGGCGTATTTTATAAATTCATCGGTGACGCTCATTCCGTCTGCACCTATCATTTCGGCAGGGACAAATTTTTCGATATTTGCAATATCCCGTACGTCATTATACGAAACACGCATACTGTACGGATCGTCCGAAATACGTGAAAAACCTGCCATAAAGCCCGTGTTTCCGTCTATTGCGTGCATTGTACCTCTATAGCCTGCCTGGAACGCCTCGTCATAATCGCAGAGCGATATATTCTGTGTGGAACAGCGCTGCATTGTGCTGAACTCAATGTTTCTCGTTTTAATTCCGAGGTTATCCTTTATAAGGCTTTCGATAATCGAGCCGACTCCGCCGAGTGCGGCGTGGCTGAAACCGTCCTTCATAAGCCCTGCGGCGGTTTCGCCGATATATTTGCCGCCGCTGTTTTTTATTCCCTCGGATACGGCGATTATCGTTGAATTTTTTTTGTCCATAACACGGCTTAGTTTTTCAAGGAATTTGTCCTTATCAAAAGCCGCCTCAGGCAAAAGCACTATATCAACGGGGGAGATTTTTTCACAGTTTGCAAGTGCTGCGGCGGCTGTCAGCCAACCGGCGTTTCTTCCCATTATCTCCGTGATTACTATTGATTTCATCTTGTACACGCTTGTGTCGAGCGCAAGCTGGCGCACCGAATTTGCAACGTATTTTGCCGCCGAGCCGTATCCCGGCGTATGATCCGTAAGAGCAAGGTCGTTATCAATGGTTTTTGGTATACCTGCGACCGAAATATCATATTTTTTCCGCGCCGCATATTCTGAAAGCTTCATTACGGTGTCCATTGAATCGTTTCCGCCGATGTATACAAAATATTTGATTTCGTATTTTTTAAACAAGCCGAAAATTTTCTCGTACAGCTCCTCATTATCGCCTATTTCGGGGAGCTTTCTTCGGCACGAGCCGAGAAAAGACGACGGCGTCTGCATCAAAAGCCTTAATGCAAACGGGTTTTTGAACCGCGTCATTTCAACGATTTCCTCTTTGAGAAAACCGTCAATTCCGTTTACCATACCGTATACGGTATCTACCTCGGCAGAGTCAAACGCACGCTTTATAACGCCCGCAAGCGAAGAATTTATTGCGGCGGTAGGTCCGCCAGATTGTCCGACAACTAAGTTTTTCATATAAAAATTAATCCTTTCGGTTTCACATATCACATCTTTGTATTATACCCTTTTTGACGAATAATGTCAAATACTTGCAAGGTATTTATTCGGATTTCATAAATTTATCAACGCCGTTTGCTATTGCTTTGCCTATTTTGTCGGTTTCGCTGCGGAGCACGGCAAGGTCGGACTGATTATCAAAGAAGCCTATTTCCATATATCCGCAGGTAACGGGCGCTTTATTGAACGCTATTAAGTACCCCTCGCCCGATATTTTGCCGTCACCGTGAACGGAAAGGCTTGTCGAAGCGGTTATTTCATCATTTATCATTTTGCCGAGACGGTTTCCGTCGGCGGCATATGACGGAAGTATTCCGCTTTGCGTATAATTTCCCGAAAGCTCGATATATGCACTGCCCCTGCCGCCGCCGGCGTTTGAATGTATGCAGATAAATGCGTCGGCGTCCGGTGCGGCGTTTATGTCCTGATTGGGATAGCAGTAGGCAATCCGCTTTGTAACGGACGGATTTTCGGTGGCTTCGGCTCGTGTAAGACGCACGGTATAGCCCAGTTCCTCAAGATATTTCTTCGCCGCAAGGCAGTTTTTAAGGTTAATATCAGGCTCGGTGCTTCTGTCGCCGTTTGCCATGGGATACCAGCAGTCGCCGTACTTATTGCAGTCCGTACCCTCACAGTCTTTCCATACGGAATTATCTTTCCAATGCCGCCACTCGCCCCACTGACCTTTGGCAGTATTGTATATCCAGCCGTTATTTATTTTGTCGGTTTCGCTCATTTCGGAGGAAGGTCTGCCGTGACCGGGGTCGAGAACTATTATCTTGCTCTGCTTTTTTACCGTCGGCACGGGGGTGCTTTCGGTATTCCCCTCTATTATGTTCGGGTTTTCAATATCCGTTGACATAGTAAAGCGATACGTATTATCGGCATAGCTGAGCGAAGTGTGCGGCAGGCGCTTTAATGACTCGGCAGGAATGATATTGTATCCGCCGGCAGTATAATGCTCCGTTTCACTGCCGTTTATATAAAGCAGATACGGCGTTTTTTCAAGCTCCGTACCGCTTTGAATACGCGAAAATGTCTGCTCACGCTCGGCATTTTCCGAAACTGCGTCATATGCAACGGTCACATTGCCGTCATCGGATTTTATTATAACCGCTCCGAAGTTTTCCAAATCCTCTGCGGAGATAAAAACACGGTTATCATAGCCGTAGGACGGTATTTTGGTATGATTTATGTAAACCGTTGCGTTTGTTTCAGAAAGTGCGCCCAAAGGCTCGGTCTTTTGCGGAATAAGCAGAAGCAGTGTCGATATGATTGCTATAAACAAAGCCGCAGCCGCCGATATGTATATTATGGTTTTTCTGTTCATAAAAATTCTCCGTTTCTCCGCCGTGAAAACAGCGCAAATCAATTATAAACATAATATCACAATCCGACAGAATTTTCAATAATATAGTATAATTATATCGGCACATGAAAGGGAGGTGAATGAAAACGAAATACGGATATGCAAGAGTTTCAACCATAAATCAAAAGGAGGACAGACAGCTTGATGAGTTTATAAGCTTCGGCATAAAAAAGCCGTGCATTTACATAGACAAGCAGAGCGGAAAGGATTTTAAACGTCCGCAATACAAAAAGCTTTATAAAAAGTTAAAAAAGAATGATCTGCTTGTGATAAAAAGTATTGACAGACTGGGGCGCAATTACAGCGAAATACAGCAGGAATGGCGTAAAATCACGCAGACAAAAAAGGCTGACATTACAGTTTTGGATATGCCGCTTCTTAATACTGCAAAATCAAAGGATTTACTCGGCACTTTTATTGCCGATCTTGTTTTACAGCTTTTATCTTTTGTGGCGGAAAACGAGAGGATAAATATTTTGCAGAGGCAAGCCGAGGGGATTGCCGCCGCTAAAAAACGGGGTGTAAAATTCGGCAGACCGAAAAAAGTATTGCCCGATAACTACGCCGAGAATTATAAGCTGTGGAAAGATAAAAAAATATCAGCACAACAAGGCGCTGACAACTGTAATATTTCACTTCGTACATTCTATCGATACGGTAATCGCATTAAGTTCTGACAAAAAAAGTATAGGTTTTTGGTTGATTAAAATAATATTTTATTTCTTGGAAAATTGTAGCACACTTTTTCTGCATTGTCAATATATTTAATAAACTTTCAGCATATTAGACAATAAATTTGATATTTTTGATTTTACCAAAAACCTATACTTTTAAGGGACAAGAAAGGACTTAATGAAGATGAAAAAAATTACTTGTTTAATTTTATCCGCCTTTTTACTTGGTCAAAGCGCATATGCAAAAGATGCGGATAATTATCCTCAGAAATTCTGGGATGTGCAAAAGGATCACTGGGCGTTTGTATATGTTGCCGATCTTGCACAGCGGGGTGCGATTAACGGATATGATGACGGGTCATTTAAACCCGACAAAGCAGTTTCACGTGCGGAGTGGGCAAAGATTATGGTAGACGCAGCCGGAGTAAAGGTTTCCGATAATGCGGTGTATTTCAACGATATGGCAAACCATTGGGCAAATGCATACGTAAATGCCGCAAAAAATTATCTTACGGGATACACGGACGGCACATACAGACCGAGCCAAGCGGCAACACGTGAAGATGTCACTGTTGCTATGGTGCGCTTGAAAGGATATGACTTATCGGAAGTAGACTACTCAAACTTAAGCAAATTTAAAGATAAGGACAGCATTTCAAATTATGCAAAAGGCTATGTTTCGGTTGCAATACAAAATAATCTTATATCAGGTTTTGAGGACAATACTTTCAGGGGACAGGATACATTGACAAGAGCGGAAGCGTCAGCCCTGCTTTACAGAGCTTTTCAGCATGGAAATGCAGATAAGACCGTAACTGCGCCTACAGAGCCGATAAAAAACGATAAAACCGCAGCGGTATCGCCGGAGCCGGTGCAAGCTGACAATACAAAACAGACAGCAGTTAGTGACAAAGCGGAAGAAGACAATAAATCCGAACAGCCGGAGAAAACCGCCGAGCCGGCTGAAGAAGAACAGGAAGAAGTAAAATCGTATAAAGTCGAAACCCTTGCAAAATTAAAAAAACAGTATAAAGCAATTTATTATACTTATTTTTCAGCTCAATTGAATGACAGTATTTATTTTATTGATAACGGCGGTGTGTATGAATTAAATACCGTATCGGGCGAATGCAAGCAACAAATAAAAATAGGTGAAAGTATTTTATATAATGATAATGAATATGAAATTGATTGGATATCGCGGGTGTTTTATGATCAAAGCGCAGACAGAGTGCTTGTTTCATGCGGCATATCCCATTCAGACGACTTCTCGGACGATGACGAAAAGGCAGTTCTGATAGATGCTTCCGATAAAGAAATTGTATCTGATAAAGAGTATGATTGTACTTTATCTGGTGGCGGGGAGTTTGGCGATAATGATACGATTATTTTTGTAAATGATGATGAAATTTGGTTTCAAGAGTATGGTCATTATTACATTGACAAAGGAAATGGTTATCCTATTGAAGATCGTTGGTATGACGGCGAAGATATAGGCAGTATTTTTAACTGTATTGAGAAAAACGGAAAGCTTTATCTTGCATGTAGCGGCGGTGTTTATAAATATGATTTTAATGAGATGGAACAAATCATTGACTGCGGCGGATCTTGCATAGGCTGTAATGAAAAAGGTTTTTACGTTGAGTCTAATAACGACAGCCTTGTACATTTGGATTTTTCGGGTAAAAAAGACGGAGAGATTTTTCTTGACGATATAGAAATAACAGACCGAAAACCTATTCGTCTACAGGCACGAAAAATGTATGTAAATTCAAACGATGAAATAATTTTTTATGATATAGACAATTCTGCATTCAGAAAAATAAGCAAAAACAAGTAATTGTGCAGAAAATTCAAACACAAATGATGAAAAAGTATTTTAAATATTTTAGGCGAGTGGGGCAAAATGAGTGACAATTTAAAAGATATATATAGGGAAAACTGGGAGAAATTTCGAGATGCAGCAAAACAAGAAAAAGAAAATTTAAAAGATTCGATTAATTACACTGTGGAGGATATAAATAACGGTGAATTTTCTGCAGGCGGTTGTCTTAAAAAAGTTTTGATTTGGGGACTTATAATAATTTTGTTTTTTGCAATTGTCAAGTCATGCAGGAAAGATAAAGAAACAAGCGTTGAAAACAACACACAAACGCAGAGTGCTGACAATGTTAAAACTAATAATAATCCGCATAATGAAGAACAATCAAACGATGATTTCTATTTTCTTGCACAGCAAATAAAATATGCAAAACAAAACGGAATAGAATTAAACAATTTTCCTAAAGAAAGAAAGGCATTACTTAAAAATATGAATGCTTTAGGTGAAGATTTCTGCTCTGTTTCAACGGATAATATTTTAGGTGCTGCCCGTTACAAGGCGACCGTCGATGATAGTAAATACAAGTATGCAGGGGCTAAAAAGGATAATTATCCGGACGGAGTCGGTATGTTGCTTAAAAAGTCTGATGTTAATCTTGATTCTGCCGGCGGGACATATGGTGCTTTGGAAATAGATGGAGTATATTACAATTTGGTATATATCGGCAATTTCAGTGAGGGACGTTTTGATGGCTACGGTTTGCGATATAACGAACCTGAAGTTGAAGAATGTTATTTGTTAGATAAGCTTTGCGGAAATAAAGTTTCTGATGATACTATAAAAGAATATTATTGCGGTTGGTTAAACTATATTGATTATGATGGTATGTTTAAAAAGGGAGAATTTGACGGACAGGGGAATTCATATTATGCCTATCTGGAAAAGCATATTTATTCAGCCGGCTCTATTGATAAAATTAAGCTAAATGATCCGCAGTACGATGCAGTTATTGTGAGTGAATTTAAAAATGGCGAAGAAAACGGAAAAAGCAAAATGTATGCTTGCGGTAAATTAATATATGACTGTGAAATGAAGAACGGTCAAAAAGATGGATATGGGTGCAGTTATTACAGCAATGGAAATTTGGAGTATAAAGGTAACTATAAATTGGGAAAGAAACATGGAAAAGGAACTTTGTATAATTCAGATGGTAGTGTAGTATATGATGGCGAATGGAATTATGGTGATTATAAATAATATAATTAAACAGCGTATTGAAAGCATAAAATATTTATATATCAAAATTGATTGAACAAACAATAGCAAAATACCAACACCTATATTGAAGCAACTAATCTAAACTGATTAGTTGCTTTGTTTTTTTCTAAAACACGGATTATACAAGTTTGAAAATTTTTTTAACCGAAATAGCACATTTCATACTTTGGTATGATGACAGCGGAGAAAAAATGTGTTACAATAACTATATATGACTATACCGCAGGGGCGGATTTTTTAAAGGAGCGGTGTTGCCTATGAAAGGGAAAAGTGCCGTAGGTCGCATATCGGCAAATGAAATTTACTGCGAAATAATATCACTTGGGAGGAAAACCACACTATGAAAAAAACAAACAAACTGATTAGCTGTATTTTATCGGTTATAATGCTTGTTTCGATGTTTCCGCAAGCAATATTTGCCGATGAAATGGTTGCTAAAATCGGAGAAGAATATTACGATAATGTATATGATGCATTTTCTGCTGCCGAGGACGGCAACGTGATTGAGCTGCTTAAAAACGTATCAACCGACGGGGCGGAAATATATGTTCCATGCAAGGTCGAAATGAACGGATTTTCGATTACCGTGGAGGACGGCGCAGAGCTTGGGGTATATGCTACGGAAGGCTCCGTGGAATTTGTTGACGGTACAATAAACGGAAAACTGGATATAGACGCCGCTGACGTTGATGTTACAGTAACCGCTCCGATCGATGCGGAATACGCAATAAACGGCAAGGTATACGTCAAAAACGGCAGACTGACCGTAAGCGGAGCAAAAGTCGGCATTATGGGAGAAATATCCGACAGCGGTCAATATCTCGACATATCGGGAACGGAAAAAGCCGTTGACATTTCAAGCGAAATCCCGACAATAGCAAACTATAAAATTACCGGTTCGGCGGACATAAACGGCACAATGTCGGACGCAGTGTTTGAAGAAAATACATATAAGGTAAACGGCGTTGTGGCAAAGCATATCCGTATTGAGGAAACATCAACACCGCCGATAGCGGAGCCTGTTCCGTCTATTACGGAGGACTCACTGGAGGTATATACGGGACAATCCGTGCAATTTCACGTAGAATACAGCGGTGATGAAAAGCTTACTGCTTATGTTCAGAAAGGAGCAACCGACAATTCGATAGAGGTTACGGTGTCGGCGGATCAAAAGATAATTACCGTAACAACGAAAAAGAACGCCAAGGCAGGAGATTATCCGCTTTTTGTTCACGTTGTCGGGAAAGCGAATTTGTCTGATTCGGCAACTCTCGTTGTAAAAGTGTGCGACCATGATTTAGACAGCGCCTACAAATGCAAAAACTGCGGTGTACAGATGACGGTTAAGGTTATCTATGACAAAGATTTGAACAAAACCGAAAAATATTTTGAAACCATAGACGAGGCGATAGAATATATACCCGACTTTGATGAAAAAGATCCGTACGAACAGTACACATTGCAGCTTCTTAAAGACGTCGAGCTTGATCACGACCTTATAATCAAGGACAAAGCTTTTGAGTTTACGACTCATGATGAAAAATATGAGCTTTCATTTACCGACGGCAAGTCTATGAAAATATCGAGAGATATAATATCCGACGGGAACTTTATAACCATTTTCGCCGCCTATAAAATAGGAAGTATTACGCTCGGAAAAGACGCAGATATTACCAATAATACCCCCGTAATCATCGGCACGATGAATTTGGAGGACGAAAACGCAAAACTAAACAACATATTTGAATTCAAAATCAACAATTTATACGTTAAGGTGCCAAATCTTACAATAGGCGATTTTATCGGCGCAAATATGGCATACAGGCATTTTGACGACAGTTTAAAGCTGACCGATTGGGTTGATGACACAAGCGTGACGGAAATACAGAACGTTGCGGTGCAGAAGGCTCCTATCCGTGATTTTACCGCCGAGGTTGACAGCGGCAGCATAGGTGCGGTTTATCCTGCGCAAATCGCCGTGAACGTGAGCGCATATACGGACAGCGGAACGGTTAATTACACAGCAACGGATTTGCCGACAGGCTGTCAGTACACCGCAGACAGCGAAAACAAAAAAATTATTCTGACGGATCTGCCGGCAGGAACGCGCACAATCGGAATTGCTGCGGAATATGAAGGTTTTAAACTGACAAAATACGTGGAGGTTACGGTAAATCAGCGTGATATTGAGAATGACGACAACATAGCGGTTAAAATAAACGGAAACAACGCACCTTGCTCAATTCCGTTCTCACGCGGTTTTCAGACTGTTGATGTAAAAGTATATGATAACAGTACCAATCCGCCCGCTGATATTACAGAATCCTTTAACATTAGCGGTACCCGAAATGTATTTTATGTAGGCGACTACTCGGTTACCGTTACGGCGACAGACGGCAATTACAAAGGCTCAAGAACAGTTTCATATGCTGTAATGGCAATCAACCCGGAAGTAAACAGGGATTACACGGTTGTTGTCCCCGCACTGCCCGTCTATGACGGCACGCCGAAAGGTGTGACGGTAACCGAGATTAACGGTTCGGGAGTCAGTGCAAGCAAGATAAAATATTTAAAGTCTCCGTATATCGAAACGGTATCGGAGGCACCGACAGAAGCCGGTACATACTCTGTTTTCATAACGCTTAAAGGTGGAAACTACAACTCTATTTCGGCTGCAACGAGCTTTACAATATTAAAAGCGGACGCTAAGATTGACTATACAGAGCCTTTTAAGGCGGCATACCTCTACGAGGACGAAAAAAAGATTGCCGGCAAGGTTGTGAACACTGACAGCTCGGCAACAAGCGCAAAAGCGCCGACAGGTCAAATAACCGTAACGGGAACTACAGGTGTTGTTGCACCGACGGAGGTATTCAAGAAAACAATCGATCTTAACCCCGACGGAAGCTTTGAGTTCAGCCTGCCCGACCGTTCCCCGGATACTTCTCCGCTTTCCGCAGGTTTTTACAACTTTTCGGTAGAATATTCGGGTGACAACAACTACAATCAATATTCAGATGATGAACAACACTACATTGGTATCAGCATGACCAGGCTAAAGCTTAATGTTTCAAACACCGAACACAGATATGCGCCCGGCGTTGAAAGAAAAATAACGGTATCGTCAAATTCAAAGTGGCTTACAAGCGACGATTTTACCGTTAAATACTATCTTGTTGACGAAAACTCCGGCAAGCTTGCGTCAACAGTGCCCGTAAGCAAAACAATTGCGGCAGGCAGATATTTATACGTTATTTCGCTTGAGGGCGAAAATGCGAAAAACTACGGAATGGATTTTGTATATGAGGTAAAAGACGGCAACACGGATCTTCCGAATTCCAGATGTACCAACGTAGGCTTTATGGATATTAAAGCGTCAAGCGATGTTTCGCAAAAGCCGATTTCGTTTGCAAAAGGCGTTGTAAACCTTAAAACGGGAGAAACATATACAAATACATTAAAGAACGAAAACAGCTCAACGGTTACTTACGAGTCCTCCGATACGGACGTTGCGGCGGTAAATCAAAACGGTGAAGTTACCGCAAAAAAGAGCGGTACTGCCACAATCACCGCAACAAGCACAATGGAGGGCGCAACTCCCGTTTACGCAAGCTACACCGTAAACGTAAGAAAGGAGCTTACGCAAGCTGATTTTGAAATCACTCCCGAAGTGAAAAAATATGACGGAACAAAAACGGCATCCGTTAAGGCTGTGCTTAAGAACAAGGTTGACGAAAACGACATAGTCAATGCACAGATTACCGCTGAATTTGACAGCGAAAACGCCGGAGCAAGAACCGTAAGCTACGAAATAACGGGCATTTCCGGAAAAGACGCAGACAAATACGTTCTCGCAGACGATGTGAACTTATTAAAGGGAACTGTCGGCGGAACAATAGAAAAAACGGAGATAACGGTTATATGCGCAAAGGTGACAACACGCACCTTTGACGGCACTGCACAGAATGCCGACATATCGGCTATGGCAAACGGCAGAATTTTCGACAGCTCAAACTACACCGTTAAATACAACGGCGCAGACGAGGCAAAAAATCCGGGCGAATACACAATAAGCATTGTGCTTAACGGCGGATTGAACGAAAACTATGTTGTTTTACCGTTTGAAGCAACGCTTAAGATTGTAAAAGCTTCTCAGGACATATTCGCAATCGAAAACGTTCCCGAAAACGTTTATTACGGCGATACCTTCAGAGTAACGGCGGCGGCAGTCGGAAATGTTTCGTACGAAATCACCGAGGGCGGTGACATTGCAAGCATTGACTCAACAAACGGTATTGTTACGATAAACGGTGTGGGCAATGTGACAATCCGTGCTAAAAGCGAGCTTGACGGATACAACACAAGATTTGCAAACAAGACTTTTAAAGCAAAGCAGAGAATTTTAACTCCGTCGGCAAAGGCTGCCTACAGCGACGGTAAAAGAGTGTACGACGGAACAAACGGAGTCGATGTTGCAATTGAGCTTGACAACGTTAAGATCGGAGAAACGGTTACGGCGTCAGCAAGCGGTACAATGATAAACCCCGACGCAGGCAACGGAAAGCTTGTATATGTTTCGGGAATTACATTAAGCGACACGGAGCATTATACTTTAAGCACAAATTCATTGCAGACAACCGTAAGCATTGAGCCGATTGAAATTACAAAATGCGATATTTCGGCATCAGGCAAAAAGTATGACGGCACTGTAAGCGCACAGGCAACCGTAACCGAAATTCCCGAGGTGCTTTCGTGCGACAAGGGTCTTGTGGATATTTCGGGAAATGCAGAATTTGCGGACAAAAATGCAGGCGACGGCAAAACGGTTACATTCACTGCAAGCGCTCTTACGGGTGCGAAAGCCGCAAACTACACGTTAGGAAACGTTACGGCAGCTGCAAGTGCAGACATAAAGCCGTTAAACGTAAACTTTACAATCGGTCAGACTACATTTGTATATGACGGTACAGACAAGGAAGTAAGCGTTACGGCAACTGATGAAAACGGCAGAATATTTGACGGGTTTACCGTTGAATACGCTGCAAAGCCGAACCGTGCGGGAACATACACCGCAACAATAGTTTTGGACGATCCGACAAACTACGTAAAAACTCAAGGCGATATAACCGTAACCGTTAAAGAGGCAACGCAAAATCAGCTTGTAATCACGGCATTGCCCGGAACGGTGGAATACGGCGACACATTCAAGCTTGAGGCAAACGGCGGTGCGGACAACGGAACGGTTACGTGGTCGGCAAGCGGAAATGCAAGCATATCCGAGGACGGCACGGTTACCGTTACGGGAACGGGCAGAATTGAAATCGAAGCGGTTAAAACAAGCGAAAACTACAACGAGGTTTCGGCTAAGGTCATATTTACCGCAATGCCGAAAAACGTTACGTTTGAACTTGACCGTTTAGAACAGATTTACGGCATGGTGACGGAGGTAAGCGTTGCTCCGAGCGATGACCGTATGGTTTCGGACGACTATAAAGTCACATACGACGGCAGCGAGGAAGTACCCGTAAACGCAGGCAAGTACAAGGTTAAGGCGGAAACAACAAATCCGAATTACAAAGGTTCTGCAAGCGGTACGCTTATAATAGAAAAAGCTCCGGCAAGCGGAAAAATTGTGCTTAACAAGCGCAGTTACACCTACGGCGACACGGTTTCGGCAACGGCAGAGAATATACCGGACGGCGCAACCGCAAAGATTACATACGCCGGCACGGGAATTTATATTCCGCAGGAAA
>DJRJ01000077.1:0-1412 GCA_002438865.1 Clostridiales bacterium UBA6363 | reverse complement strand
CTGACGGTTACAAAGAATTTCACGATTGAAAAGAAAACGCTTACCGTTAAAGCGGCAGACGCAAGCCGTGCATACGGCGAGGCAAACCCCGTATTCGAGCTTATATATGACGGCTTTGAATACGGCGAGGACAAAAACGTTCTGTTATACGAGCCGACGGCAACAGCAGACGCAAATGCGTCAAGCCCAGTGAATACTTACAGCATCAAGGTTTCGGGCGGAAGTGCCGAAAACTACAAATTCGAGTATCAAAACACCGGCGTGCTTACAGTCACGGGCGCATCGGGCGGAAATCTTTACATAACAGGCTCGCCGAGCAGTGTATATGTAAACGATACCTTTGCATTAAGTGCATTTTACGGAAACACCAAGGTCAATGCCGTATGGGAAAGCTCAAACAGCGAGGTTGCGGAGGTGGACGGAAACGGTACGGTTACGGCAAAGAAAGCCGGAACGGTCACAATCACCGCAACTGCCGACGGTAATTACGGCAACGCAAGCGCAACGTTTAACCTTACGGTAAAACAGGCAGGCATAACGCTTGTTCCGTCGGGACTTGTGAAAACCTACAACGGACAGCGCCAGGAGATTTCGTTTGAGCCTATAGACGGATTTGAACCGATACTTTCGGGCGAGGGTCAGAATGTTTATGTTAAATACACGCTCATTACCGACCCGACCGTTACGGAGCCTGTAAAGGCAGGAACGTACAGCGTGACTTACACCGTTTCGAGCGGAAGCTTTACGGGCGGCGGTACGGCAACAATGTACATCAACAAAGCAAATGTAAAGGTTAAGCCGTCGGACGCTCAAAAAGAATACGGTGATGGCGCTCCTGCTTACAAGCCGGAACTTGTAAATGCTTCTGACGCATCATTTGCGGATATAGACGAGATAAACGCTCTTGCAAGGTTTGAATGTGACGGCTCGGCAAACAGTGCCGAGGTTACGGAAAACGGCTATGAAATCAGCGCAGTGCTTGACAGGAACGAAACGGAAAATCTGATTGTTTCGATTGAGGGAACGGGCAAGCTTACAGTTACAAAAGCACCGCTTACGGTTACAGTCAAGGACGTTACACGTGAATACGGTGCGGAAAATCCGCCGCCCGAGGTTGAATACACAGGCTTTAAGAACAACGAAACAAAAGATGTTCTCGGCGGTGAGTTACAGTTTGCATATGCCGATGACATTAACAGTGAAACGGCGGTCGGACCGTATGCGGAAAGAATTTTTGCAAGCGGCCTTACCTCAAACAATTATGACATACACTATGAAAAGGGAAATGTCAATATCACAAAGATCGGCGTTACCGCAAGCGCGGGAACCGCAAGAAGCACATACCTCACAATAAAGCTTGACAAGGCTGTTGAGGGGCTTACTGCGGCAAACTTCGTTATAGAAAAAGGCAC
>DJRJ01000013.1 GCA_002438865.1 Clostridiales bacterium UBA6363 | reverse complement strand
TCAAGGCAGCAGGCATAGTTGACGAAAAGGGAGACGCAAAACCGCCGACAACAATAGCGGAAATGCTTGAGGACGCAAAGAAGCTTACAAATCCCGACAAGCAGGAATACGGCTTTATAGCCCCCGTTAAGTGGGGCGGCTGGTACGGATGTGAAATCCAGGCACCGGCACAGGGATCAAGCGGTATGCAGGACGGTGTGTATGATGTTAAGACAGGTACATATGATTACAGCGGTGTAAAGCCGATTGCCGAGGCATTTATGCAGATGAAGAAGGACGGAAGTCTTTATCCGGGTGCTGAAAGTATGGATAATGACCCTGCAAGAGCAAGATTTGCAGAGGGTAACATCGGTATGAAGATGGCAGTTTCGTGGGACGTAGGCGTATGGAACGATCAGTTCCCGACAAAGTGCGACTGGGGCATAGCTCCTATTCCGGTAGCCGATGAAAACAATGCATATAAGCAGGTAAAGGGCGCCGGCTGGACGGATATGATCAGCAAAAAGGGTCTTGAAGAAAAAGGCGCAGATAAGATTGCGATTGTATATAACTGGCTCTGGGGTGACGACGTGCTTAAAGAAAAGTGCGAAAAGAGCGTGCTTATGCCGTGGAGAGAGGATATAGTCGAAAAAGTAAACTTTGAAGGCACAAAGAAAGGCTGGGAGGATTTTGCAAACATTCTCAAGATTTCCACAGCTCAGCAGCCCGGGCTTTCAAGAGATATGTCGGGTCACGACAGCATCGGCACGGATTTCGTAAACAGAGTATGGAGCGGTCAGGTTTCGTTTGACGACTGGGCAAAGGAAGTCAGCGGCTGGTCAAATGACGGCGTTAAGAAATATAAGGAACTGCACCCCGATGTGGATCAGTCAGACAGAATTAAACCGGAATGGGATATAAAGCTTAACTAATTACGGGAGTATAAAATGGAAAAGGTTTTAAAAACAGGAAACAAGACAAAGAAAAGAATGAACAGACGTATGCTGCATAAAACGGTTTCTTGTTACGGCATTTTATCGACACAGCTTATAGGATTTGTGGTATTTTCGCTCTATCCTATACTTTGGGCGGCAACAAAAGCATTCTATTATTATGACGGTACTCCGTCAAAGACAAGATTTGTCGGATTGGGAAACTTTACGACTATATTTACGACAGATACGGCATACTGGAGGAGCTGGCTCAACACATTTATTTTTGCAATAGGCAAGCTGCCGATAGAATTAACGCTTGCGATGCTTGTGGCGCTGTGTCTGCACAGAAAGCTTAAAGGAGCGGGATTTTTCAGAGCAATGTTCTATCTCCCGTGCGTAATAAGTGTTGCGATTGTCGGTCTTATGTTTACAAACCTGTTTGATTATTTCGGCTTTGTGAATGCCTGGCTTTTGAAGCTGGGCTTCATAAAGCAGAATGTCGAATGGTTTTCGCATACGTGGACGGCTATGGCGGCGCTTATACTGGGCTCGGTATGGAACACCTTCGGCGTAAACGTAATGTATTTTCTTGCGGCGATGGCGAATGTGCCGAAAGAGGTGTATGAGAGTGCGGAGCTTGACGGCGCCTCAAAATGGACAACATTTTGGAAGATAACATTGCCGATGATGTCGCCGGTTCTGCAGACAATACTTCTTCTGGCAATCAACGGAACAATCCAGACAAGCGATTATATACTTGTTACCACAAACGGCGCACCGCACGGAAGTACGTATACGGTTATGTCGTACATAGTCGGAAAATTCGTGCCGGGCTTTGCCGAGCAGGGTATAAATATAGGCTACGGCTGTGCGGTTGCACTGCTTACGGCGGTATTTATGATGCTGATTGCTCTGGGGTATTCAAAGCTCAGCAAGAAAATGCAGGAAATATATTAAGGAGGGCAAATATCAATGGACGAAAAAGAGAAAATCAGAAAACGAGATATTCCTCCGATGATTTTAAAGTACATATTTCTCATAGCGGTTTTGTTTATAACGCTCATTCCTATTCTGTATACGATATGTGCGTCATTTAAAACAAATTCCGAGATTATGGTGCACCCGGAAAGACTTCTGCCTATGCAGCCTACGCTTGAAAATTATAAAATAGCGTGGACGTCGGATATGATAAATATTCCGAGAATGTTTTGGAACAGCACATATTATACGCTTATAACCGTTACGATAACGATTATCATATCGTCGCTTTCGGGATATGTGTTTGCACGGGGAGGAAATTTTCCGGGCAGTAAGGTGATATTTGCCTGCTTCTCGGCGCTGATGTTTGTAAACTTCGGAAGTATAACGATATATGCGGTGTTTCAGGTGCTTAATATTTTCAAGCTTTCCAATTCACTTTGGGGACTTATTGTAAAGAACTTCTTTGCGATAGGTACGGTAAACATATATCTTGTGCGCAGTTATATAAGAACTCTGCCGAAAGAGCTTGACGAGGCGGCGGAAATAGACGGAAGCTCGTTTATCGGAACATACTTCAAAATAATACTTCCGCTGTTGAAGCCCATTATAGCAACGCTTACAATACTTTCATTCCAGTCATCATGGAATGACTATCTTATGCCTACGCTGTTCACCATATCAAGACCCGAACAGAGAACGCTTATAGTCGGAATAACGGCTCTTAAAAACTCGGGAAGCGCGGCATCAAACTGGAATTTGATGCTTGCCGGGGCGGTTATAACGATTATTCCGATACTTGTTGTATACGGTTTTGCAAACAAGTATTTTGTAAACGGTCTTGCATCGGGAGCGGTAAAGGGTTAAAGAAGGGAGATTTTTATGAAATTCAAAAAAATAATTTCAGCATTGATAAGTACGGTGGTTTTGGCGAGTGCGGCAAGCGCGTCGGCTATGTCGCTTTTGCAGCCTTACGGCTATTCCATGCCGATAGAAAAACTGGCGCAAAATCCCGCCGACAGCACTCTTACAGATGAGTCGTATATCGCATTGACGGGACATAACGTTTCGCTTGACGGAACAGATGTGATACTGACGGGAAATTCCTCTGACAGTATGAGCGATATTGCGTTTGGCGGACTGAATTATAACGGAGATATATATACGGTTAAGCCGTCAAACGGAAAAATGGTTAATAAAATACAGTTTGCGCTGTCGGCGAGCGATGTGTATATAAACGGCGGCGGATACAAAATCGAACACGGTGAAATTTACACATTTGCGCATTATGCAAATGCCGATAAGACAATCGGTATGAAACTTACATATATATGGCTTCCGAGTGCAAGAAACCGTATTCAGGCTATATTCAAATTTGGCTCGGAGGAGACGGCAACATTTGAAATTATACAGGGCGAAATGTATACTCTGACATCGGAATTTGACGTTCCGAACGACACCGTAACGGTCAAGCTTACCGATTCGCATAACCAGGTAATTAAAACCGAAACACGGCGCGGTCTTGGAATAAGCTATGTAAGAAACGGTTTCCGTTTCAGACTTACAAACTGCTATGACGCACGTGTAAGAGAAATGTCAACATACCGTGAAACATTTATTATAAAAAATGAAACTTTCACAAACGGCGACACAATAACGGCTTCGATTTCAGCCGCATCGGACTGCACGGAAAGAGCGGCTTACGGAAAGCTTATAACAACATCTCCCACAATTATGCTCGGACAGTTTGACGCAGAAAACAGAATGTTGGGTTATGATGTGAAAAACATTGCAATACCGGGTGCGGACAAAAATGCAACAACGCCCGATTTTAAAACTATCACCGCAAGTGTGGCAAAAAAAGCAGATTACAGCAGAGCATACGCCTGCATATGGACGGGCGAAGAGGAAATGATTCCTTACAGGGACATTTTAACGGACTGAGTATCAAATCCGAAACGCAGTTTCGGTAAAAAATAATTATCATGGAGGTATTAAAAAATGAAAAAAGTAAGAAGCTTACTGGCGGCGGCATTGGTGC
>DJRJ01000010.1:4878-13327 GCA_002438865.1 Clostridiales bacterium UBA6363 | reverse complement strand
TGTTATAATACTTTCCGAACGATGCCTTTGCGTATATCCTATCAGGCATACCGAACATCCACTGCCACAGGTCAAGCTGATGCGGATTTTGGTTTATAAGCGTACCGCCGCCCTCGCCTTTCCATGTTGAGCGCCATGAACTGCTGTCATGATATGCCTGCGATCTGTACCAGTTGGTGATTATCCACGTAATTCTCTTTATGTGTCCGAGGTCGCCCCTCTGTATCATTTCACGCAATTTTACATATACGGGATTTGTACGCTGATTGAACATTATCGCAAAAATCTTATCCGATTTTTTTGCGGCTTCGTTCATTTCCTTAACCTGCTTGGTGTATACGCCGGCAGGCTTTTCGCTCATAACGTTAAGTCCGTGTTCGAGCGCATATATAACCATCGGAGGGTGGCTGTAATGCGGAACGGCTATTATAACCGCATCGCACAAACCGCTGTCCATAAGATCCTCCGCCTTATCAAACACCTTTAAGGTCGGATACAGCTCGTGCATTGCGTCACGTCTTTCCTGTTCAATATCACACACCGCAACAAGCTCCATATCGGGAACTCTTCCCGCCGTCAGCTTTTTCGCATGCTCCGATCCCATATTACCGCAGCCGATAATACCTACTTTTACCTTCTCCATTTTCTCAAATCCTTTCCAAAATTTTATTTAATGCGTTAAACGCCAATGTAAACGTACCTTCGCCGCCCGACGGCAAATCCTTTGCCGCATCGTTATTCTCAAGTGCCGCAAAACCCGTAAAATTACCGAGATGCGGCTCTAAGCTCAAAAATCCGTCATAACCGCCGTCAAAGACTTTTTTAAGAATATATTCCACATTTCCGTCACCGTATCCCGACGGAGTAACGGCACCATCAGCAAACTTTGCGTCCTTTATATGCATATATTCTATATATTTTCCGAGCATATCGTATGCTTCTTTTGTATCCTGTCCGCACTGAACAAAATTTGCCGGGTCAAATACCGCTTTGAAATTATCGCAGTACAGCTCCTGCATAAGATCAAGACAACGTTCTGCCGTGTCGCCGTAAATTCCTTTTTCGTTCTCATGGAGCAAAACAACGTCCTTCTCTTTTGCATACGCAATCATTTTGCGCAGTCTTTCAATAACAGTTTCACGCTCGCTTTCGCTCCATTCGCCGCTGTCATGATAAAAGCTGAACATTCTTATGTATTTTGTACCGAGAGTTTTTGCCGTTTTTACAACATTTTTAAACATCTCAAAATGAGCGTCAAAATCATCGGTAAGTTTTATTTTGCCTATCGGCGAGCCGACAGACGAAACCTGTATGCCGTACTTGTCCATTTCGGCTTTGAGCGATTTTACTTCATCTTCGCCAAGCTCCGAAATATTCTTTCCGTTTACGCCTCTTACTTCAAAATATTTTATTCCGAGTTTATTTAAAACTTCAAACTGAGTTTTTATATCGTCCGATATTTCATCCGAAAATCCGCTGATTTTATCGTATTTCATAAAATCTCTCCTTTCTGACTTCATAATAACACAAAATATAAAATAAAACTACACAGATATTGCTATAAATATTGCAAATCTTGCGTATTAATGATAAAATAAACGTGAGGTGAAAATTATGGACGAATTATACTTTAACGCAGAAGAAACCGTGAGCCGAAATCCGTCAAACGAGAACTTTTTTCTGCACACACATGATGACTATGAAATATATATGTTCCTTTCGGGGGACGCAAAATACATTGTTGAGGGAAACACTTACAGCCTTAATCCGCAGGATATTATAGTTATAAGAAAAAATGAAATGCACCGTGTGTTCCACAACAGTGACAAGCCGTACAGACGTATGGTTATAAACGTATCGCCGCAGTTTTTTACCGAACATAACTGCAGTGAATACGAGCATCAGTTTTTGAATTACGGTACGGGAAACAAAATAAGCGCAGACGTTGTGGTATCAAGCGGAATTTACGGCGCACTTGAGCGCCTTAAAAAATTTTCCGATAATTTTTCGGATATTTCCTCACCCGTGGTCTGCGGAGTTATTATCGAAATATTATATCTGATTAATAAAAATATGAACTTTTCCGATGCGGACAAAACAAATTCTCAGCTCGGAAACATTATAGAATACATAAATTCAAATTACACCGAAAGCTTTTCGCTCGATGATCTGGAAAAAATGTTTTTTATATCAAAATATCATTTGTGCCGATCATTTAAAAAAGTGACCGGACTTACGGTGTACCAATACATAACACGCAAGCGGATAACGCTTGTGAACGAGCTTTCAAAAAGCGGTCACAGCATAGGCGATGCCGCCATAGCGGCAGGGTTCAGCTCGTATTCCTCGTTTTACAGAGCATATATTGCGGAATACGGCTGCTCCCCCCGCACGGGGATAAAGCAGTAGCTATTCTTTATTTATTAATTTGCTCAAAAACTGCTCCGAGCTTATTCCGCTCGGGCGGTTATTGCGCTTTAAAAGATACAGACATTCCGGATTATGCGTTATAATATTAACGCCCTCGTTACAGGTAAGCGTTGCACGAAATCCCATACTTTTAAGTACATCAAAGCTTTCCTTTGAATATGCGCCGAACGGATACGCATATATCACGGGCGGTGTGACGGAATTTGCCTTAAAGCCGTTCTGCACCTTTTCGGTATCCGCACGGAACAGTTCCTTATACTCTGCGTTGCCCTCACCGGGACGCTTTTTGCTCCCGTTTCTGCCGCCGCCGTATTTATGAAAGTCATACGAATGGTTTGCAAGCTCCGTATGCTCGTTTACGCTCATATTGTAAACCTCAATCCACCGCATATACCCGTAGGCGGTATTTGCCTCGTTCATACTCGTATAATCGTCCGTATACTTACCGACCACGCAGAAAATCCCGTGTGCATTATGCTTTTCAAGTATCGGCAGAACATATTCATAATTATTGTAGCTGCCGTCATCAAAGGTGAGCATAACAGGTTTTTCGGGGAGCGGCGCATTATTATCCACATAATCTATAACCGACTGCATGGATACGGTTGTATAGCCGTTCTTTTCAAGATATTCAATATCCTCCTCGAGCGTTTTGGGCGTGACGATATATTTTCCCGAAAGTTCGCTGTTTTTAAGCACGCTGTGATACATAAGTATCGGAAGCTCCACACCCGTATCGGTATTTGACACCGGTACGGCGTACAATCCGCCAAGCACGGGAACAAGTGCCGCAGCCGCCGTAACAACGGCGCATATAAGTATTTTTCTAAGCATAAAAACACCCCTTGTCAAATTATATGACAAGGGGTGTTTAATAATTACATTATTCAGGCTTTGTCGATTGAGCCGAACAATTCCATCTTTTCTTTTACGATAGTCTTTATTGCCTCTGCGCCCGGAGCCAAAAGCTTTCTCGGGTCAAAGCCCTTGCCTTCAAGGTCTTTGCCTGCTTCGATATACTTTCTTGTAGCCTCCTGGAAGTAAAGCTGACACTCTGTGTTTACGTTGATTTTTGCAACACCGAGAGAAATTGCTTTCTTAATCATATCAGCCGGTATTCCTGTACCGCCGTGAAGAACGAGCGGTAAATCGCCTGTAAGCTCCTTTATCTTTGCAAGTGCGTCAAAGTCAAGACCTTTCCAGTTTGACGGATACTTACCGTGGATATTTCCGATACCTGCAGCGAGGAAATCAACGCCCAGATCGGCAATCTTCTTACATTCGTTCGGGTCTGCAACTTCGCCTGCGCCTATAACGCCGTCTTCTTCGCCGCCGATTGAGCCGACTTCAGCCTCTATCGACATACCCATACCGTGAGCAACCGCAACAAGCTCCTTTGTCTTTTCAACATTTTCCTCAATCGGGAAATGCGAGCCGTCAAACATTATTGACGTAAAGCCTGCTTTGATACATTTATAGCAGCCCTCATATGTGCCGTGGTCAAGATGAAGCGCAACGGGGACTGTTATTCCCATTTCTTCGTCCATAGCCTTAACCATAGCCGAAACAGTCTTAAAGCCTGTCATATACTTGCCTGCGCCCTCCGACACACCGAGAATGACAGGTGAGTTGTTTTCCTGTGCTGTCTGAAGAATGGATTTTGTCCATTCAAGGTTGTTGATGTTAAACTGACCTACCGCATATTTGCCGGCAGCTGCCTTATTTAACATTTCTGTTGCTGAAACTAACATTTTAAATTCCTCCTAAGAATAAATTAAATAATATTAAATTATTTACCTTTGTTAATGATTATCCCGTCCGTTTCGCAAAGCTTTTTATAATTCTTTGCGTTTACGTCGATAATCTTTGCCGCACCGCAGCGCTTGCATACAAGTGCGATTGCGCCGTCAAGCACGGATATTTCTATCTGCTCGTTTCCGCAGGTACACGAAATTGCGTGTTCCGCACCGAGCATATAAATCTCCTCTATCATATCGTAAAGGATACTGTCTTTGCCATCCGATATTTCGTTTCTTTCCGCTATACCGTCAAGCGCCTTATGAATATCCTCCATATTTCCCTTAAAGAAAATCTCCACTTCCGACGCAGGGCACAGAAAAGTCATAAACTCCTTTTCCCAAAATCCGTCGCACGATATTGAAAACGAATGTGTTTCACTGCATACGGGACATTCTATATCGAATATATAATTTGATTTTTTCTTCCTCACGGACACGCATTTTGTTCCGCACTGTTCGGAGGAACAGCGAAACTCGGTTCTTCTGCCGGAAAAATCAAATATATTTATATTTCTCGCCGTAACCTTTGAGCATATTGGACAAATGTATGCGGCGGAGGTTTTATAATCAATCAACATAAGTTTTTACACCCCGATTTTGTTTTCCCTTGCATAAAAGAACAAATACTGCTGTGCATATCCGCCCAGAGCGCCGAATTTCTTTTTTGCAAAATCGCCTATGGTTTTCACGGACTGCTCCGACCCAAACCAGCAATACTCGGTTATGCGCTTTATCCATACGTCTACCGGGAACGCCTCCGTATGCGAAAGTCCGAACAGGAGAATACAGTCGCTTACCTTATTCCCTATCCCCTTAACCTGCATAAGCGCATTTTTTGCGTCCTGCGCCGAAAGCGCACGAAGCTCTTTTTCGCTAAGCTCTCCCGATGCAAACATTTTTGCGGCGTTTAAGATATATTTATCTCTGAAACCGGCACGGATTACGGATAAATCCCCCAACGACAGCTTCGACAAGGTATCATACGTCGGGAAAGAATAATACGTATTTCCCATATAGCTTATTTTACCGCCGAAGTTTTCGCAAAGGCGTTCGATAATTCCCTTTATTCTCGGGATATTGTTGCTTTGTGATATTATAAACGAAACAACGCTTTCCCACAAATCCTGCTTCAGTATACGTATGCCGTCACCGCATTTTACCGCCTGCGACATCACTTCATCAGATGAAAGCGTGCGCTTTATTTGTGCATAGTCCGTGCCGAGATCGAAAAAATCATACCAGATATTTTCAAAATCCTCACGGCTTGTACAATAAAGAGTTACATCGCCGCCATTTTCGGATATTTTCAATGTTTTGCCGAACGCAGTACCTATATACGCATTATCGTCCGTTTTGTTAAATCTGAAGCACTGTCCGCAGTCAAATATATGCGAAATATTAAAGCTGTCGGGTTTCTTCAGTACGGCATTGCCGTTTTCATACGTAACTTCCATAAGATATACTTCTCCGTAATCATAATCATTATATCACAGCGTTACAAATTTATCAATAAATTTCGCTAATTTTATTGAATTTTATAAAAATCCCGTCTTTGCGGCAAAATATATTGTCAATAAATTCACAGCAGCGCCCATGTCGGGAACCATCTGAGCCAATGCGATACATATTCCGGCGTGCAGGCGTGACCCGAAAGCACGGGATAGAACATTATAAACAATACAACAGCCAGTGCCGCATATGCAAACGACGAATACATAACCGTCTTTTTACCCCGCTCCGTTACGGCTTCTGCGTAAAATGCACACAGCGAATATCCTATCATCAGCACGACAAACGGTACACTCGGGAAATAGTGGTATATGAACGTGAGCCTTGAAACGGGTATCCACGGCACAAGCTGTGCAAGGTATGCAATAATGAGGAATACCGCATTTTTATCCCTTTTAAGCACGGCACGGTATATCATATACGCAAACGCCGCAATTCCCGTCCACCATACGGCAGGATTGCCGAATGAGCTTATTCCCTCTTTTAAGCTGTCCGAAACTGTTCCCGAATAGTACCATATAGGTCTGTACATTACGGGCCACTGATACCACAGCGAAGAATACGGGTGCGTTGAGCCGAGAACGGTTTTTGAATGATACGTGTACATTGACCGCATATTTTCCGTAACCGTTTTAAGCCCGTTTCCGCTCGGAGTCATCATATACGGGATATACGAAAGGCAGTATATCACAATCGGAACCGCAACAAAGAATATACAGCACCACAATATTGTTTTTACCGCATACGTCTTAAAATTCTTTATAACATAACTGTGGCTTATTCCGTTTGTTTCGCCCGTCGGGTCGGTTAAGGCATAGCGGTATTCGTTGTATCTGCGTATAAGCACGCCGAAGAATATGACCGCCAGTCCCGCTCCTGCATAAACGCCCGTCCATTTGCTCGCAATCCCCAATCCCATAGATATTCCGCACAGTGCAAGCGGAGCAAATGTCTTTTTGAGCGGAGTATCGTAAAAGCTCATTTGCGTATACCGATACATAAAATAGTACATCAGTATTATAAAGAACGTGACGTACACGTCTATGGTCGCAATCCTCGTCTGCGCAAAATGCATAAAATCAAACGCAAACAGAATACACATTACCGCCGCAAGCCACGAACGCTTGAAAAACCGTTTTGCAAACAGATATATTACGGGAACCATGATTATTCCGACAACCGTTCCGGCAATTCTCCACCCGAACGGACACATTCCGAAAATCATAATGCCAAGAGCAATAATCAGCTTGCCGAGCGGAGGGTGCGTCCATTCGTATATTTGACTGTGATGTATAAATTCATACGCTGTCCGTGCGTGATATATTTCGTCAAAATACGTTCCGTTTCTGAATGTTGCACGTTCGGGAATAAGCGTCTGCTCATCAAACATTGCCGCTATGCTGTTATCGGCGGCATTTTGCGGCGTTACATACGTGCCGTCAGCCCCTATCACGCCCATTTCCTTTATGCTTAAGTTTTCCGCATCTGTCCAAAGCGTGATATAGCGTGCCGTCACATCAGCCTCGCTTTCGTTCCAATAAAACACCGCACCCTCGCTTACGGTATCGGTCTTTACATTTTCGCCGTCTGCGGAAATGTAATCTATTCCGAGTTCACGTGTTTCGTCAAGATTGTATGCGCCGAGGAAATACCTTAGCTTTGAAATCTCCGTATCCACTCCCAAATCAATCGTTACGGGCGAGGAGGTTATCATTGTTTCCGTTTCTGGAGCTTTCATATCGCCCAGATCGTACAGAGCAATTCCGCCGTAAACGGCAGTTATCACAAGCATTGCGATTATATCGAATTTTGTTATTTTAACCGCCTTTTCGCTTAATCTGAATTTATACCGTCTGCCGACCGTTCTTTTTACTTCTTTTTTTACAGGTATCGGTTGGTTTTCAATTCTGTTTTTAACATAAACGCTGTAAGCCGTATATATCATATACAGCGCAATCATTATATTTACCGCCGATGCGGCTATGAAAACAGGGCTTTGGAAATATTTTGTCGGGTCTGTATCATATATGAATAAAATCCACGCCTCGTTAAAGAAGTGTGTTACCGACAGCAGTGCATACAGCAGATATGTTTTAATATCTTTATTCACTGCAAACGCCGCAAGCATAAGGAGCATTGCCGGGAACGAGTATCTGTCGTGCATTTTAACCGACAGCATATACGTCAGAAACGCTAAAAGTGTGGCTGTGTACCAATACTTTGAGCTGTTTTTGCTTTTTAAGAAAACGTACGCCGAGTATAACACAATCAGCACTATAAAAGCGCTTCCGACAGCCGAACCTGCCATCGTAAGTCCTTTCCAGTTCATACCGAGCGCACCCCAGAGATTAAAGGCGTTTACGGTAAAATACGGGTACTGATCCGCAATCGTGGTTACATACTGCGCCGTTACGTTTTTAAGTCCGAAAGGCGCCGATGCCAGCACAAGCGCAAGAATTGCGCCCAATCCGCACAGAAGATTTTTTACTATGTTTTTTATATCAAAATTATTTATAAACAGATTTTCGGCAATTCCCAGTATAAGCACGGGAGTAAATATAAGCGACTGCGGTTTTATAAGTATGCACAGCGCAAACATAAAATATGAGCCTATCATTCGTTTTTGGGTTATAAGATATATCATACACATAACCGTAAATGTATATACGGCGTCCACCTGTCCCCACAGCGCACCGTTTGTTATAACGGCG
>DJRJ01000010.1:820-4860 GCA_002438865.1 Clostridiales bacterium UBA6363 | reverse complement strand
ATTAAAAAGATAAAGGGCGCACAGCCACACAGACGCCTTTTCGCCGAAATTCTTTTTTGCGATTTTATATATAATATATCCCGAACCGAGATTGCACGCAAGCGACGGGATTTTCAAAAGCACAGTTTCCGCCGTTCCCGAAATGCCGAAAAGGGATTTCAGCGCACCGATAAAATACAGCACATACATATAGCCGGGCGGATAATCGTGAAATGCGTCAGAGGTGTAAAAATTCCTTATTCCGTCCTTGAATATCATATCCGACCACGCCGAAAAACAGCTCATATCTGTTTTATGTCCCAAATACGCCGCCGAAGCAATCAGATAAACAACCGAAAACGCACCCATAACCGCCGCAAGGTACAGCAAATTTGTTTCGGAAGTTTTATCCGCAAGTATATTGGTACGCCGCACCAATGCAAAAAGCAGTGCCGCCGCCAT
Source organism: Clostridiales bacterium UBA6363 (assembly GCA_002438865.1). Taxonomy (GTDB): domain Bacteria; phylum Bacillota; class Clostridia; order UBA1381; family UBA1381; genus UBA4716. The sequence continues at coordinate 4,419 of DJRJ01000010.1, read as the reverse complement.
ACAAACAATCAGTATATATATCATGTTAATCTCCGTTCCGCCGAAAAATTACGGCAAGTTTAAAAAATCTGTTACTTATGTGTTATTATACCATTATTGACTTATCAGGTCAACAGATGTATAATATAAATATATCCAAAAGAAAGCGGTATTTATTATGGAATATGAAGAATTGATGCGCCTGCAGCAAAATGCGCAAAAAGACCCTGCACTGCGTGAAAAACTCCTTAAAACACGCACCGAAAAAGACCCGATGAAAGCTTTCTGCGATTTGTGCGATAAGCTCGGGTACAAGATTACGCTTTACGGGCTTGCAACTATGGGGCGTGAGTTCTGCGACGAAATGCTTCGGAGCGTAAACGGCGGCGGACGTGAAGAACCTGACGGCTGGGACGATTATTATGAAATGTTTTTTGACGCTTTGGGAAAAAAAGATGTTTAACTTTTGCAAAAGTGTGGTATACATATAACAAAGCAGAAATTATTCTGCCGAAAAATACACACAGCAAGGGGTTGATTGTATGAAGTTTACAATTATTGCGAGAAAGTTTGACTTGACGGACAAGGTAAGGGATTATGTTGAGAAGAAACTCGGCAAGCTTGACAAATTCTTTAAAGATGAGTCGGAAGCAAGAGTTGTTCTCGGAACGATCAAGGATAACGATTACATCGAAGCGACGATATATGCCGGAGGTATGATATACCGTGCGGAGGAATCGGACAAAGACATTCTTGCGGCAATAGATAATATTGTAGACGTTATTGAACGCCAGATACGTAAGAATAAAACACGCCTTGCAAAGAAAATCCGCAAAGATGCGGCTTTGAGCGACAAGCTGATAAGCGGTGAGGAATACACCGGCGGCGAGGACACGGATCACTTTGATATTGTAAAGGTAAAACGTTTCCACATAAAGCCGATGTCGGCAGAGGAAGCCGTATTGCAAATGAATTTGCTCGGTCATACATTCTTTGTATTCAAGAATATAACGACTAATGAAATGAATGTAGTATATAAGCGCAAAGACGGACGATATGCGCTGATTGAGTCGGTTGATTAAACTGCCTGCTCCCGAAATGCTCAATTTTTGCATTTCGGTACTATGAAATACGTTGTCCCGGACAACGGAATAAAAGACCGCACAGAGGGAAAAGCGGTCTTTTATTTTGCCCGAACGGAGGTTTTAATGAAACGCATACTGGAATACAAAATAAATTCTGCCGACGACGGCAGAACAATAAAGGATTTTCTCACCAACCGATGCAGAATGTCAGGCACGCTTATAAAAAATCTGAAAATGTATGAGGACGGAATAACGTTAAACGGAGAGCGGAAATTTGTAACGCATATATTACATAACGGCGATATGCTCAAAATTTCGATTTATGATGAGCAGTCGGAGAATATTATCCCCGTAAAGCTTGATTTTGAGGTGATTTACGAGGACGAGGACATAATAATAGTAAACAAGCCGCCGCATATGCCGACCCACCCCTCCCCCGGCAATGTCGATAATACGCTTGCAAATGCGCTTATGTATTATTGGCGTGAGAAAGGCGAGGAACACGTTTTCCGTGCGGTAAACAGGCTTGACAAGGACACCTCGGGCGTTATGTGCATTGCAAAGAACAGCTATTCGCATGCACTTTTGTGCGATGAGATAAAAACTCATACACTTAAGCGCAGATACACCGCAATAGTATGCGGTACGCTTACGGACGAAGGCACGATATGCGAGCCGATAAAAAGAGAAAGCTTTATAAAAAGATGCGTGGCCAATGACGGACAGCGTGCCGTCACGCATTACGAGGTGATAGAAACGAAAGGCGGTTATTCCCTTGTTTCGCTGGAGCTTGAAACAGGCAGAACACATCAGATACGTGTGCATATGAGCCATATAGGCTGTCCGCTTTTGGGCGACTGGCTATACGGCGAGGAAAACCACAGCTTGTTCGACCGCCAGGCGCTCCACTCGTGCTACCTTGAGCTTGTGCACCCCGTCAGTAAAGAAAAAATGGAGTTTCATTCCGAGCTTTACCCCGATATGCGTGATTTTTGGGATAAGCTTTAAAGCACAAAAACGGCTGTAAAAGTTAAACTTTTACAGCCGTTTTTCATTTATTTCCTATTAATACATTCCGCCCATTGAGGGATCCATTGCCGGAGCCGGTGCGGGAGGTTCGGGCTTATCTGCCACAACGCTCTCCGTTGTAAGCACCATCGATGCGACAGATGCCGCATTCTGCAATGCCGAACGTGTAACCTTTACAGGGTCTACGATACCCATTGAAATCATATTGCCATACTGTGCGGTGAGTGCGTTATAACCCTCGCCGACCGGGCAAGCTTTGATTTTATCAACAATTACAGCGCCCTCAAGACCTGCATTCTTTGCAATCTGCCATGCCGGTTCTTCAAGAGCCTTTACAACAATCTGAACGCCTGTCTTTTCATCGCCCTCTGTTTCCTTAAGAAGCTTTTCAACTTCGGGGATAACGTCGATATAGCTTGTGCCGCCGCCTGCGATTATACCTTCTTCAACGGCTGCCTTTGTTGCTGCGAGTGCGTCCTCAATTCTTAATTTCATTTCTTTCATTTCGGTTTCCGTTGCGGCACCTACTCTGATAACAGCAACTCCGCCGGCAAGCTTTGCAAGTCTTTCCTGGAGCTTTTCCTTATCGAACTCCGAGGTTGTTGTTTCAATTGCGTTTCTGATAACTCTTACACGGTCTGCAATAGCCTCTTTCGAGCCTGCTCCGCCTACGATTATCGTATTTTCTTTTTGTATCTTTACCTGCTTTGCACGTCCGAGCTGTTCCATCTGTGTATCCTTAAGCTCAAGACCGAGTTCCTCGCTGATTACCTGTCCGCCCGTAAGAATTGCTATATCCTGAAGCATTTCCTTACGTCTGTCGCCAAATCCCGGTGCTTTTACAGGCACGCAGGTGAATGTGCCTCTGAGTTTGTTTACTATCAAAGTCGAAAGAGCTTCGCCCTCAACGTCCTCTGCGATAATAACCATCTTCTTGCCTGCCTGAACAACCTGTTCGAGAAGCGGAAGAATTTCCTGGATATTTGAAATCTTCTTATCAGTGATAAGGATAAGCGCATCGTCCAAAACAGCCTCCATCTTATCCGTATCCGTTACCATATACGGAGTGATGTATCCTCTGTCAAACTGCATACCTTCAACGATTTCCGAATATGTTTCGGCAGTCTTTGATTCTTCAACGGTGATTACGCCGTCCGATGTAACCTTTTCCATAGCGTCCGCAATAAGTACGCCGATTTCCTCGTTTGCCGCCGATACAGCCGCAACTCTTGCTATGTCGTCCTTACCCGATACCTTTTTAGCCGATGCGATAAGCTTTTCAACAGCCTTGTCAACAGCCTTCTGGATACCTTTTCTTACTACCATCGGATTTGCGCCTGCCGCAACGTTCTTCAAGCCCTCTCTTATGAGTGCCTGTGCAAGAAGAGTAGCGGTTGTTGTACCGTCGCCGGCAACATCGTTTGTCTTTGTGGCAACTTCTTTAACAAGCTGTGCGCCCATATTTTCAAACGGGTCTTCAAGCTCGATTTCCTTTGCGATTGTAAC
>DJRJ01000010.1:564-800 GCA_002438865.1 Clostridiales bacterium UBA6363 | reverse complement strand
TTTGTGATAAGCGGTGAGCCGAATTTCTTTCCCAAAACAACATTTCTGCCTTTGGGACCCAATGTAATTTTTACAGTATCGGCAAGATGGTTGATACCCTGTTCAAGCGCACGTCTTGCTTCCTGTCCGTATTTAATTTCCTTAGCCATAATATATTTCCTCCCTTATTATTCAACCTTTGCAAGAATGTCGGACTGTCTTAAAATCGTATATTCTTCGCCGTCAACCTTAACTTC
>DJRJ01000010.1:0-463 GCA_002438865.1 Clostridiales bacterium UBA6363 | reverse complement strand
TCCGCTACCTGCGGTTTTTCCTGTGCTTTGGACGTTAAAATAATACCGCCCTTTGTTGTTTCCTCTGCTTCGAGCATTTTTATAACTACTCTGTCAGCCAATGGTTTGATGTTCATATATAAGCCTCCTTAAATAATTCACTTTGATTGTTAGCACTCTCATTCATTGAGTGCTGATAAGTGTATTATGGACTGTTTTGTATCAATAATCAACCGCCGTTTTTTTGATATTTTACGGTATTTTCTTTAAATATCTCTCTTTTTCTCTCGTATTCTCTGTTTTCCTGTAAATGCACATTTTAACAAAATGTTCATATTTACGATACAAAATCCTCGAATACGAGCTGTGCGTCCGGCAGATTGTCAAATGTTATGCCGTTTTTCAGCTCTTTAATATCAGATGACGGATATATGTCCTCCGCTATTTTTTCACTTTCCATAACCTCTCTTTCGCCGCCGCTTAT
>DJRJ01000124.1 GCA_002438865.1 Clostridiales bacterium UBA6363 | reverse complement strand
CATGCGATGAGGTACACTCAATACAGAGGATTGGCGAAAGTAAAAGCTGAGGCAACCCTCCGCTTTGCGTGTATGAATTTAAAAAAGCTTGCGAAATGGAAACGGATAAAGGGGCTTTTGAGGTCATTTATTTGTGGCTTTATTCAAATATTTGCTCAAATAATACAAAAATCGGTTGCAACCTTGAATTTGCAACCGATTTTGTCTACAGTCTGAAACTCACTGCACGTGCAGTGAGTTTTATTGTTACTTCCCTACTATTTTTCTTATCGCAAGCGCCGCATATGACGCAAGCACGCATTTTACAATATCAAGCGGTATAAACGGCAGAACAGACGCAGATATAAGCGCCCACAGTCCCTTTTTCACATACGCCGCCATAACGGCTGTTCCGCACACATAAATTATAGGTATTCCTATGCACACTGTTGCCAATATGTATCTTACCGCGCTTTCCTTTTTCCTTGCGAAAAGACTTATAAAAAACACTGCAATAATATATCCTATTATGTATCCGCCCGACGGACCGGCAAGACGTCCTATTCCGCCCGTACCGCCCGAAAATACGGGTATTCCGACAATTCCTATAAGTGTGTAAATTATCTGTACCAAAAGCGCCTGCTTGGGTTTTAATACAAGCGCCGTAAGATTTACCGCAAAGGTCTGCGCCGTAATCATAACCGCCGTAAACGGCAGCGGAAACGCTATATACGCCGACACACACGTAAACGCCACACAAAGCGCCATTCGGCAAAGCTCCGATGTTTTTATTTTTCTGTCCATCGCTATCCTTCCTTTCGGATACAGTATATCACATGCAAAAGCAATTGTCAACCCGTTTTTATAATATAGGTTGACAATTGCTTTTCTCTTGCATATCCCCCGCACCTGTGATACAATAAAGAAAACAATTATAACACGGGTGAGAAAATGGACAATTTACATGAAATATTTTCCTCTTTGCCGAATAAAATTACTATCAGCAAGCCGTCGGCAAAAGAAAATAAATACAAGAAAATAGTTATTATGAAAACCGAAAACGGGTATCAAATTGAAAAATTCACGCAAAAGCAGGCTTTTCACGAAAATGTAACGGCAGACGAAGCCGAAAGCTTCTGCAAATCGGTCACGGGCAGTGATTTTTTACAGCTCAACGCCTGGGACGGAGAATACGAGCATATAATGCTTATTTCACGCAAAGGCAGGGTAAGCTATAAAAAGAAAAAATCCGATTTGGCGCACACGGCGCAAAAGCATAACCGTGAGAAAAATTACATTCTGCCCGAGGGAACGGTTATTTTACCGCTTGTAGATATGGGTATATTCACAAAAGAAGGAAAGGTCGTACATTCAATGTACGATAAATTCAAGCAAATAAACCGTTTTATAGAAATAGTTGACGATGAAATACGAAATGCGGATTTTAAATCGCTTAACATTATTGATTTCGGGTGCGGAAAGTCTTATCTGACATTTATTTTATACTACTATTTCACCGAGATACGGAAAATAGACGTTAATATGACGGGGCTTGACCTCAAAGCCGATGTGATTGACGAATGTAACGCCGCCGCAAGGAAGTATGGATATAAAAATCTGCACTTTGAGCTTGGAGGCATAAACGGCTACAAAACCGACAAACAGGTTGATATGGTGATAACCCTGCACGCCTGTGACACAGCAACCGATTACGCTTTATACAATGCAATCAATTGGAATACGAAAATGATTTTTTCCGTTCCCTGCTGTCAGCATGAATTAAACGGTCAGATACATTCGGAAAAGCTTTCACTGCTCACAAAGTACGGTATAATACGTGAGCGCACCGCTGCGCTTATGACAGATGCAATTCGGGCAAATCTGCTCGAAGCCTGCGGTTACAGGACTCAGCTTCTGGAATTTGTGGATCTTTCGCACACGCCGAAAAACATACTGATACGTGCAGTAAAACACAACATTTCAAAATCCGCCAAAGACAAAGCTGTTGCCGAGGCGGAAAGCATAATAAACGAATTTAATCTTGACCCGACGCTTTACAGGTTATTGAAAATCAGAAACGGAGGTTAAACGCTATGCAGCATCTTAACAATCTTGAGCCGAAAAGAGTTATGGCATACTTTGAGGAAATATGTTCAATTCCGCACGGCTCGGGCAATACAAAGGAAATAAGCGGCTATTGCGCCGATTTTGCACGCGCGCACGGCTTTGAGTATTATCAAGACGATATGAACAATATTATAATTATTTGTCCTGCCTCCGAGGGGTATGAAAGCTCGCCTGCCGTGATTATACAGGGGCATCTCGATATGGTCTGCGAGAAAGAGGACGGATACGATTTTGACTTTAAAAAGGACGGTCTTAATCTGCGTATCAACGGCGATTTCATAGACGCCGAAGGTACAACGCTGGGCGGTGATGACGGCATAGCAGTCGCAATGGCGCTTGCGCTTATGGACAGCGACTTGCCGCACCCGAAAATCGAGGCTGTATTTACCGTTGATGAAGAAATAGGAATGCTCGGTGCGGCAAAAATAGATTTATCCATGCTCACGGGAAAAACGCTCATAAACATAGACAGCGAGGACGAGGGTGTGCTTACCGTCGGCTGTGCCGGAGGTTCATGCACAAAATGCGTTATTCCCTTAATGTACGAAAAGCGCACAGGAAATGTATATAAAATTACGATTGACGGTCTTTTCGGCGGTCACAGCGGTGTTGAAATAAACAAAGGCAGAGCAAATGCGGATATACTTATGGGCAGATTGCTTTTTGAGCTTGCAAACTTTTGCGATATTTCAATTTCGGAGCTTAGCGGCGGTCTGAAAGACAATGCAATCCCCGTTTCCTCATCAGCCGTTATAGTATGTGACTGCGACTTTTCCGAAACGCTTGAAAAGTACAGAAAAATATTTGAAAAGGAGTACAAAAGTGCCGACGGCGGTATTAAAATATCGGTTAAACCGCTCGGAAAATACGAACGGAGCGTTTTAGTCAAAAACTGTGCCAAGCGTATAGTTTCGTTTCTTATAAGCGTGCCGAACGGCGTTATAAATATGAGCCGTGATATAGACGGGCTCGTACAGACCTCGCTCAATCTCGGCATTCTCACACTTACCGACAATGCGCTTGAAGCGTCGTTTTCGGTGCGAAGCTCGCTCGGCTCGGAAAAGGAGCTTTTGAACACACGGCTCGGTGCAATCACGGACTCATTCGGCGGATATATCGAAATAAGCGGCGATTACCCTGCATGGGAATACAATGATAATTCCAAACTGCGGAATTTAATGGTCGAGGTGTTTAAAGAACAGTACGGCAAAGAGCCGAAAATCGAAGCAATACACGCCGGACTTGAGTGCGGAATATTTTGCGGAAAAGTAAACGGACTTGACTGCGTTTCGTTAGGTCCCGACATTTTGGAAATACACACGCCGAGAGAACGCTTATCAATATCATCAACCGCACGTGTGTGGAAATTCATTACAGAGGTATTAAAAAGAGCCTGTCAACAAGATATTGTCGACAGGCGAAAAAAGTGACATATCACTTTTTTCAAAATTACTGTATGAGAAAACCGAAAGTTCCGTTGATTGGATT
>DJRJ01000073.1 GCA_002438865.1 Clostridiales bacterium UBA6363 | reverse complement strand
ACAAGACCCTGTCTTACCGGTTCTTTTGTTTTTGCGGCAGCCGCTGCGATAGGTGCAGAACCGATACCCGATTCGTTTGAGAAAATACCTCTTGCAATACCGTTACGCATTGCGGTTAGCATTGTTATACCCAAAGCGCCGCCGAATACCGCTTTGGGGCAAAATGCACTCTTTACTACCAGCACAATAGCGCCCGGTCCCTTTGTGATGTTGCAGAATATAAGAACCAATGCACAAACCACATAAAGAACAGCCATAAACGGAACTACAATTTCCGATACCTTTGCAATTCTTTTAATTCCGCCGATTATAACCAATGCCGCAAAGAAAGTAACTATAACACCGGAAATAACAGTAGGCCATGCAAATGCCGTTTCTCCGATATGAAAAGCAACCATTGCTCTATCGGGGTCAAAGAAGTTCTGAACGGCGGCGGTAATACCGTTGATTTGAGTCATTGTTCCGATACCCAAAAGACCTACAAGCATACCGAAAATCGCAAACAACTTTGCAAGCCACTTCCAGTTTGCGCCCATTCCTTTTTCAATGTAATAGAAAGGTCCGCCCAAAACTTTGCCGTCAGAATCGATTTCTCTGTACTTTACAGCAAGCAAACCTTCCGAATACTTTGTAGCCATTCCGAGAAATGCCGCAAATTCCATCCAAAATAACGCACCCGGACCGCCCGCAGCAATAGCGGTTATCACTCCGACTATGTTACCCGTACCTATAGTTGCCGAAAGCGCGGTACATAATGCACCGAAACTTGTAACGTCGCCCTCGCCGTCTTCTTCGTTCTGAACCATAAACTTCAATGCCTTACGCAAATGTCTTACCTGAACAAAGCCCGTCTTGATTGATAAAAGCAAGCCGACCGCAAGAATCAGCACTATCATCGGTATGCCCCATACCCAACCGTCGATTTTGTTCAAAATCATGTTTAGTTTTTCCATTAAAAAAATCCCTCCAAAAAAACATAAATATTTACTAAAACATCAACTTTCCCTCGCAAATCAGGCGCACTTTTTTTACAGGCTTTTCTTCCCGGAACAAAAAAATTGCCGTCCATAGGCGGCAACTTCAAAGAAAATACGACTCTGTTCGTCTTCGTCCTTTTGCCTGAGAGTTTCAGCTTTCGCCTTGCCCCTTCGGCACTCAATCCAATGAGCTTCTCCGAAGTTCCCTACGCCACCGGTTATTATCCCGGAGACCTCTACGGGTTCTGTTAAGTTTTAACTATATACTTATATCATATTTTGTCGTAATTGTCAATATTTTTTTTAGAATTTATTAATTTTTTGTAGTTCTGCCTATCTGCTTAAAGATTTTAAATGTCTTTTCGCATTTGGAATATTCTCAAGCCCACCATTTTCAGGTGGGCTTGAGAGTAATCTGCGGATCGGCATAAAATGAACCCATTTTTTAAAATTCAAAATATTTTTCTGCGTTATTATAGCAAATTCCCTGTATTATCTCTTTGAGGATTTCGGGATTATCTGGATACTCGCCGTTTTCTACCCAACCGCCGACAAGATTGCACAAAATGCGCCTGAAATATTCATGACGTGGATATGATACAAAGCTTCGGCTGTCGGTCAGCATGCCGACAAATTTTGAAAGCAGTCCGAGATTTGCAAGCGCTTTCATCTGGCTTTCCATTCCGTCACGCTGATCGTTAAACCACCAGCCTGAGCCGAACTGTATCTTTCCGGCGACAGGTGCTTTTTGGAAATTGCCGAGCATTGAACCGAGGACATAGTTATCCTTCGGGTTTAACGTATATAAAATCGTTTTCGGCAAACAATCCTTTTTCTCCAGATTATCAAGCAGTTTTGACAGCCCCTCCGCAACACGGAAATCGTTTATCGAATCAAAGCCTGTGTCCGCACCGATTTTTTCAAACATACGGGTATTGTTATTGCGCATTGCACCTATGTGCAGCTGCATTGTCCAGCCTCTTTTTGCGTATTCTGCACCTAAAAACGTCAGCTTTTCGATAATATCGTCATTTATGCAGTCAACCGAATGATCCGAAAGCTTACAGCCGTTTTCCGCAAAATAATCCATACGCTCCGTTATATCGCTCTTTATCTCTTTAAGGTCGGGGCGGAATGTAGGAAGTATTTTTGTTCCGAAATTTTTCAGCATTTTATGGTACTTTAAATCATCATACGGGTTATCGGTCGTACAGATAACCTTTACGTTTGACATATTTATAAGTCCCCGTGCCGAATACTCGTCCTTTTTGAGATATTCGCCGACAGTATTCCATATTTCCTCCGCACTGTCCGCCGACAGGAGAGTATCTGTTCCGAAATATCTTTTAAGCTCAAGATGCGTCCAGTGATACATTGGGTTTCCTATCATATACGGAACAGCCGCCGCAAAAGCCTTCCATTTTTCAAAATCATCGGCATTGCCCGTTATAAGCTCCTCATCAATTCCGTACGAGCGCATCAAACGCCATTTGTAATGGTCTCCGCCGAGGAACAAATCGTATGCGTTTTTGAATTTGTAATTCTCCGCAATCATCTGCGGTGACAGATGGCAGTGATAGTCGATTATCGGCATATCCTTTGCGTAGCTGTGATACAGCCGCTTTGCGGTTTCGTTTTTAAGCATAAAATCGTCGTTTATAAAGCTCATCGCAATTCTCCTTTATACTCCGCTGTATGCCGAAAATCCGCCGTCCACGGGGATTACCGTTCCGTTTACAAATCCCGACGCCTCATTGCATAAGAGCCACAAAAGCGTTCCCGTAAGCTCATCGGGCGTTCCGAAACGTCCCATAGGCGTCTGCGACAAAATCTTTTTTGAACGCTCCGTATATCCGCCGTTTTCGTCAAGTAACAGTCCTCTGTTCTGGTTTGTGAGGAAAAATCCGGGTGCAATGGCATTTACACGTATTCCTGCCTTGGCAAAATGTACCGCTAGCCACTGCGTAAAATTGGATACGGCAGCTTTTGCTCCGCTGTATGCAGGGATTCTTGTGAGTGGGCAAAATGCATTCATTGACGATATGTTTATTATAACAGCGTCTTTCTTGCCTATTAAATCATGTGCAAAAACCTGCGTCGGCAAAAGCGTTCCCAAAAAGTTCAGCTCAAATACAAACTTTACACCGTCGGGGTCAAGGTCGAAAAACGTATTTACACCCTCTGCCGTTTCATCGGCAGGGTCATAATAATCGTGGCTTGTTGTGCCTTTCGGATTGTTTCCGCCCGCACCGTTTAATAATATGTCAACACTGCCGAATGTATTGTTTACAATATTTTTTGCCGATTCAAGGCTCGCTTTGTCAAGCACGTTGCACTTAACGCCGATAGCCTTTCCGCCGTTTTTAACAATGTTATCGGCAACCGTTTTTGCCGCATCTTCGTTTAAATCAAGCACGGCAACAGCTGCGCCGCACTGCGCAATCGCTTCAGCAAAGCTGCTGCATAATATGCCGCCGCCACCCGTTACAACCGCTGTTTTTTCGCTGAGATTAATGTCAAAAGGTAATTTCATTGTTTTGTTTCCTTTCTTAATTGTTTGTAGAATTTTATGTCGGGTTGATGAATGTATCGCCCCCTGCTGTGTGTCTGCGAATTTATAAATATGTTTACCTGCGGGGCGATGTGGGCATCGCCCCCTACACCCGATTGTATTCGGTATATCGTTCCGTTCCGCAAACATATAATCGTCTCCTCAGCTGTGGGAAAATTATTGCATTATGCATTCAATCAAGCGCCGCATTTGTAGGGGACGATGCCCACATCGTCCCTTTCACAAACGTATGAGATAAGCAATTTTAACCTGCCTCGGCTGCGGGAAAATTATTTGCATTATGCATTCAATCAAGCACCGCATTTGTAGGGGACGATGCCTTCATCGTCCCTTTCGCAAACGTATGAGATGAGCAATTTTACCCAGCCGAATGCTTGCAGGCTTCGTATAATCCGTTAATATATACCGCTCCAAGGGCACGGTCAAATAAACCGTAGCCGGGCTTGCCGGTTTCGCCCCAGATCATTCTGCCGTGGTCGGGACGGATATAACCGTCAAAGTTTTCGTCACAGTAGGCTTTTACTATGCCGTAAATATCGAGCGAACCGCTTTCGGTAAGGTGGGCGGATTCTTCAAAGCATTTTTTGCCTGTTATTTTTATATTTCGTATGTGCGCAAAATGTATTCTGTCCGCAAAGGTATGTATCATATCTATAATATCATTGTCGGGATCAACGCCGAGCGAGCCGCTGCAAAAAGTGAGTCCGTTATAGGAGCTGTCGTACAACTTAAGAAAACGCTCGATATTCTTCTTATTTGTTATAATTCTCGGCAGTCCGAATATGCTCCAGGGCGGATCATCGGGGTGTATTGCCATTTTGACTTTTACCTCCTCGGCGGTTTTTATAACTCGGTCAAGGAAGTATTTCAGATTATCCCACAAATCCTCCTCCGAAATATGGCTGTAGCGTTCCAACAGCTCACGCATATCCTCTTTTGTATAGCTTGAGTCCCAGCCGGGGAGCGAAAGCTCGCCATTCATAGGATCCATTCTGAGCACGGTATCATTATCATACGCAAGCGCATTTGAGCCGTCCGCAAGCTTGTGTGCCAAGTCGGAGCGTGTCCAGTCAAACACGGGCATAAAGTTATAGCACACGCAGTCAATACCCGCTTTTGCAAGATTTCTGAGTGTTTTGCAATAATTTTCGATATATATGTCACGGTCGCCGCAACCCATTTTAATATCCTCGTGTACGGGAACGCTCTCTATTACGGAAAACTCCAATCCTGCATCCTCAACCGTTTTTTTCAGTTTCTCTATTCGCTCTAAGGGCCACTCCTCGCCTACCGGTATGTCGTACACTGCGGACACAATGCCCGTTACGCCCGGTATCTGTCTGATTTTTTCAAGGGTAACGGGATCGTCCTCACCGTACCATCTGAAAGTCATTTTCATTATGTTTCCTCCTGTATTTCAACACGTCTGCCGCCGTTTTTTGCACTTTCGTAAATTGCAAACAGCGTTTCCATTGTATTCTTCACGTCTTTTGGCGCAAAGAACTTGCCGTTGTCATAAAAATCGGATATGAGCTTTATATGCCCCGTACCCCAGTATGCCTTTTCACCTTTCAGAAGTTCGTCCTTTTCAACGGCTTCGCCGTTTTCAAACAATCTGCCCTCACGATAGCATACCACGCCGTCCTCAAAAACAATTTCGACTTCGGGGGCGCTGTTTTTTGAATATGCATTGGTTGCAAAAAATATTCCGCTTATACCGCTTCTATATTCAATATACGACATTACGGAGTCCTCCGTTTCGATTGCGTCGGAAAGGGAAAAATTGTGCATAACGGCGCTTACGGCGGATATATCCTCGACAAGATACGACATCAAATCAAGCGTATGCACCGCCTGATTTATCACAACGCCGCCGCCCTCCGTGTCCCATTTGCCCCGCCAGGCACCGCTTTGATAATACTCTTTCGTTCTGTGCCAGGTGAGTATCGCTTTTACGGCTTTTATTTCACCGTATTTTTTTTCGTCTATAATCTTTTTCATCCGTAAAACCGACGAATTTAATCTGTTCTGAAACACAACGCACACTTTATCAGAATTTTTCAGCTTTAAAAGCTCCGAAAACTGTTCTTTTTTCATTGTGACAGGCTTTTCGGCAACAACCGCTTTTCCGTGTTCAAGCGCACTTTTTATCATATCGAAATGCAGATAATGCGGCGTGCATATATGCACCGCATCAATTTCTTTGCAATTGAGAACGTCATTAAAATCCGTAAAAGTTTTGACGTCATATTCCCTGCGGCACGCATCGAGCCGAGCACCGTCTACGTCGCACACGGCATACAGTTTTGCATTTTTTATTTTTTCGATTGCGGCGGCATGGATAGGACCTATAACGCCGTATCCTATAATGCATATGTTTTTCATATCAGAAAAATCCTTTCGCTGAAAGATAGTCATAACTCATTTTAAGCGACGCAAACGGATCGCCGCTGCAAATATCCTGTTCCACAAGCGCCCAGCGTGAGCCCGCTTTTTCGGCTGCGGTAATAATATCGTCCCAGTCGAGATTTCCCTCGCCTATTTCTGCCATCAACGGCTGACTGCATACATCGTCCTGTTGTATTGCATAATCCTTAAAGTGCAGAGCCATGGCACGTTTTCCGAGTTTTTCTATGATCTTTGCGGGATTTTTTCCGCCTGCCTGACACCAATACGTATCAAAAATAAAATTGAATGTTTCAGGATCGGTTTCTTCCACAAGGCGGTCGAAAATTAATTTGCCGTCCACCTTTGCAAATTCAAAATTATGATTATGATAACCAAAAAACATATTTTCTTTTTTGAACAATCCGCAAATGCGGTTTGCCTGCTCGATAAATCTGCTTAAGTCATCTGCCGTTTTGCGATATTCGCCCGGCATTGCGCCCACACCGCACAAATCACTGCCGAGAATTCTGTTATATTCCATAATTTCCTCGGGATTTTTTATAAAATCCTCAAATGACCTGTGAGTAGTGTAAACCTCAAGTCCGTACTCATCAAGCACCTTGCGCATATCCGACGCCGCAAGCGGTGTTCCCGAAATCTGCACCGCCTTGTATCCTATATCGGATATTTTTTTGCACGACGTCTCAAAATCATTTATTGTTCCTATATAATCACGTATTGTATAATACTGTGCTCCGATTCTTTTATCCATAACTGTTAGTGCGTGTTTGATATGTCTACCGTGACATGACGCACATTCTTCACCACCTTTGAATTTTTAATTTTTTCCTGTAAAAGTTCGTAATACTTATCATCGGGGAAGTTCTTAACGTCAACCGTTTCGCCTGTCCATGCGCTCAAATGAATTGCATTTGAAATCGTAAGCGAATTTAAGCCTTCCTCGCCTTTTGCGGTAAGCTCGCCGCCGTTAAGGATTGCGTCGGCAAAATGCTTCAGCACACCGACGTGCTGTTCTCCGCCCGAGAAATCAGCCGGGACATTACACTCCCAACATTCGGGCATACCGAACGGGCTTGTGTTGGTTTTATTAAATTCACGCTCCGATATGATATTTCTGTAGAACGTCATTTTATTGTTTTCAATAACTACTTTACCCATATCGCAGGCGATTTCAAGGCGGTTTGTTCCGGGTGCTTCGCCGGTTGATGTAATATACTCGCCCGTTGTGCCGTTATCATATTCAAAATATGCCATAACATCGTCCTCAACCTCGATGTTATAATACTTTCCGAACGA
>DJRJ01000097.1 GCA_002438865.1 Clostridiales bacterium UBA6363 | reverse complement strand
GCTCCGCCCATTGCCGCTTCTCACCGGGGATGTACTGGTAGACGGACTATGTGGCGGTGTGATTATGGGAGGCGGACTAGGTTTGATCTTCCTGCAAAATGCGTCCTCCGGCGGCGCAGATATGACAGCGCAGATCATTAACCGGCGCATCCCGCATGTATCGGTTCCAAAACTGATGGCAATCGTTGACGGGATCATTATCCTGTTTGGAATTGGCGTGTTTGGACTACGCAATGGAATTTATGCGATGATTGTCCTGTTTGTCATAACGAAGGTATCCGACTTTGTGCTGGAAGGACCAAACCATGCCAAGCTCATGTATATTATATCAACCGAGGAAAAAGCACTTACTGAATACATTACCGGGCAACTGGGGCGTGGTGTCACACGTGTGCCGGCACAGGGCGGATATACGGGCTGTCCGAAGCAGATGCTGCTCTGTGCACTTAGTTCAAAGGAAATGGTAAATGTCAAGCGGAAAATTTATGAGCTGGATGACCGGGCAATCTGTTTTGTGGGGGATATTCGGGAGGCTTATGGTGAAGGTTTCACAAAATATAGCTAGTTGGGATTCTGTAAAGTTTGTGAAAATTCCACAAAAAAATCATGAAAAAAATTTTCATATACAAATTACACAATATTTTTCCGCCTTATTTGTTGAATAGTAATATGGCAACTTCAGGCTATTTGGTGTATCATACAAACATCATGAGTCAGATGATTATAGCTAAAATCTAAGGAGGAAAAATCAAAATGGCTAGTTTACAACTTAAGAATGTTTATAAAATTTATCCAAATGGCTTCAACGCTGTAAAGGACTTCAACTTGGATATTGAAGATAAAGAGTTCATCATCTTCGTTGGACCTTCAGGATGTGGTAAGTCAACAACACTTCGTATGATCGCAGGTCTTGAGGATATCAGTTCCGGTGAGCTTTGGATCGGTGACAAGATGGTTAACGATGTAGAGCCTAAGGACAGAGATATTGCGATGGTATTCCAGAACTACGCTTTGTACCCACATATGTCAGTTTACGATAACATGGCATTCGGTCTGAAGCTTAGAAAGGTACCAAAGGAGAAGATTGATAAGCAGGTACATGAGGCTGCTAAGATTCTTGATATCGAGCATCTGCTTGACAGAAAGCCAAAGGCTTTGTCGGGCGGTCAGAGACAGCGTGTTGCTATGGGTCGTGCCATTGTCCGCAGTCCTAAAGTATTCCTTATGGACGAACCGCTTTCAAACCTGGATGCAAAGCTCAGAGTTGCAATGAGAACAGAAATAAAGAAGCTGCATAACAGACTTCAGACAACGTTCATATACGTAACTCATGACCAGACGGAAGCTATGACGATGGGTACTCGTATCGTTGTAATGAAAGACGGTATCATTCAGCAGGTTGACTCGCCGATTAATCTTTACACAAGTCCGTGCAACCTCTTTGTTGCAGGATTTATCGGATCACCGCAGATGAACTTCATGAACGTAACCCTTAATAAAGAGGGCGAGGACGTTTATGCTTGCTTCGGTGATGAAAAGATTAAGATACCCGAGGGCAAGGCTTCAAAGCCCGGTTTCTCGGACTATATCGGCAAGGAAGTTATTATGGGTATCAGACCTGAAGATATTCATGATGATGAAGTATTCCTTTCTACATATCCGGATGCTGTATGTAACGCATATGTGGAAGTAACGGAAATGCTCGGCGCTGAAACGTATCTGTATCTTAAGATTAACGATACGCAGTTCACTGCAAGAGTTCATCAGCGTTCAAATTCAAAGCTCGGTGACAGCATCAAGGTTGGATTTGACGCAAATAAGCTTCACTTCTTCGATAAAGATACAGAGCTTACAATTATTAACTGATTATGATTTGACAGGGGCTGTAAAAAGTAACTTTTTACAGCCCTCTTTTTGTTGATTATGAAAAAACATTTAATTTGGGCGGCAGTGTTTGCCGCCGTAGCGGCGGTTTGCGCAGTGTTTTGGATATTTGCAAATCGAGGCGGGCAAACCGCAGACATATATTTGGACGGAAAGCTGTATAAAAGCGTGCCGCTCGATACTGAGGACACATTCAGAATAAATACCGCCGCAGGGTATAACGATATTTGCATACAAAACGGCGAAATATGGGTATCCGAGGCGGATTGCCCCGATAAAGTGTGCGTAAAAAGCGGAAAGCTTAAAAGCGGCGGAATGCCTATCGTGTGCCTTCCGCACAGGCTTACAATAGAGATAAAACAACAAAGCGGTACGGACGCAGTGTCCAAATAACAATTACGGAGGACTTTATGCCTGAAGATAAAAAGAAATATCCGCATGCGGGACACAGAAAACGTATGCGTGAAAGGTATGAACAAAACGGATTTAACGGCTGGGCGGAACACGAGGTGCTTGAGTTTTTGCTGTTTGATAAAATCCCAAGACGTGATACAAACCAAATCGCACACGATATACTTGCAAAATTCGGAACAATGGAGAAAATGCTCTCCGCATCGGAGGAACAGCTGTGCGAGGTAAAGGGCGTTGGGGCGGAAACTGCAAAATATATAAAAGCTCAAAAGAAAATGTATGATTACTGCCTTACAAAGAAAAAATATGACAGCAGAAAATTATACAGCGAGCCGATGTTTAAAAAATATCTTGTTGACCTGTTCGGTGAGAAGAATAACGAGGCGCTGTATATGGTCTGCCTTGACGGAAAGGACAGAATAATACGCCGTGATACCGTTGTTGAGGGTAATTTTGAAAGCGTGAGCCTTGACGTGGGCAGTATGGTGCGGATTGCTGTAAACTGCGAGGCGGCGGCAATCGTTCTGGCGCATAATCACCCGAGCGGAATAGTCACTCCGTCCGAGTCGGACATAACCGCCACACAGGTTATTATGAGCGCAATGCGCCTTGTCGGCGTGCGGCTCGAAAACCACTTTATCGTTGCCGATGAACGGTGCGAAAGTATGATGAATCGCTATCCTTTTGTCAAAAAGGGTAATAATGTACATAAAAAAGCAGATGTTTAGCCGTTGTTTCGGCATTTGGAGATATTGACTTTAGTGCGGCAATGTGATAATATATTCTATTATAGATTATAAATGCAGGGAGGCATACAGATGGCAAAAATCGCAATAATGGGTTACGGAACTGTAGGGAGCGGTGTGTATGAGATTATTAAAAAGAACACCGAAAAGCTGTTTATTAACGCAAATAACGAGCCTATCGAAATAAAATATATTCTGGATATTCGTGATTTTGACGGCCACCCCGAAAAAAATCTTTTCACAAAAGATTTCAACGATATTTTAAATGATGATGAGGTTACGGTCGTTGCGGAGGTAATGGGCGGACTTCACCCTGCGTATGAGTTTACAAAGAGCCTTTTGGAGGCAGGCAAGAGCGTTGTCACTTCCAATAAGGAGTTAGTTGCAACATACGGTTCGGAGCTTTTAAAGCTTGCGAGCGATAAAAACATAAACTATTTCTTTGAGGCAAGCGTCGGCGGCGGTATTCCGATTATACGCCCGATGCATCAGTGCCTGACGGCTAATAATATAGAAAAAATAGCCGGTATATTAAACGGTACAACAAATTATATACTTAATCAGATGATAAAGAACGGCAAAACCTTTGATGAGGCGCTTAAAGACGCACAGGCAAAGGGATATGCGGAGAAAAATCCGGCTGCCGATATTGAGGGTTATGACGCCTGCAGAAAAATTGCAATACTTGCGTCATTGGCGTCAAGAAAAACTGTTGATTACAACGATATTGAAACCGAGGGTATCACTGCGATAACGCTTGAGGATACACAGTACGCAACAAAAATGGGCTGCGTTATAAAACTCATAGGCTATGCGGAATTTCTCGACAACGGCAAGGTTTATGCGACCGTAAGCCCGATGCTCATAAAGGACGAGCATCCTATTTCCTGCGTAAACGGAGTGTTTAACGCAATAATGGTTACGGGCGACTGCGTCGGTGACGTTATGTTCTACGGCAGAGGTGCGGGCAAGCTCCCGACAGCGTCTGCGGTGGTTGCCGATATAGTGGACAGCGTAAAGCACCGTGAACGCAGTAAAAAGATTTACTGGGAACACCAGGAGGAAAACATTTCGGCTTCAAAGGACGATGTAAAATTCAGATATTTTGTAAGATGCACGGATACGGAAGATAACATAAAGAACACATTCGGCGAATGTGAATTTACAGAAAGCATCATAAACGGCGAAACGGCGTTTATAACGCCCGAGCTTACCGTCAGCGAAAAGGACGAAAAACTCGGCAAGCTTAACGGCGCAGTTTCCTGCATAAGAGTGTTGGAATAATGGTAAGACTCAGAATTCCGGCATCAAGTGCAAATATGGGTCCGGGCTTTGATACGCTCGGCGTTGCACTGAATTTATACAACAGACTTGAAATAGAAGAAATCCCCGAGGGACTTGTTATTGAAACACTAAATCCCAAGGGTTTTACACCTAAAGACGAAAACAATCTTATATACAGAGCGGCAATGAACGTGTTTGAATACACGGATTATAAGGTAAAGGGCATTAAAATACGCCAAAACAGCGCTATCCCGATGACAAGAGGTTTGGGGAGCAGCAGTGCCTGCATAATAGGCGGTATGCTTGCGGCAAACGTCATTTCGGGCAGAAAGCTTACTTAT
Organism: Clostridiales bacterium UBA6363; assembly: GCA_002438865.1. Taxonomy (GTDB): domain Bacteria; phylum Bacillota; class Clostridia; order UBA1381; family UBA1381; genus UBA4716. The sequence goes on along the minus strand of DJRJ01000097.1, from coordinate 3,277 downwards.
AAGGAAATACTTAACCTTGCCGCAAAAATCGAGGGACACCCCGACAATGTCGCTCCGGCTTTGTACGGCGGCTTTTGCGTGTCGGTGTTCGACGGCGAAAAAGCATGGTGCAAAAGCACAAAGCTTAGTCCCGATATAAAATTTGCGGTAATGATTCCCGATTATTTTGTTGCCACAAAAAAATCACGTGAGGTTTTACCGGAACAAATTCCGTTTAAAGATGCGGTTTATAATGTTTCGAGAGCGTCATTGCTGCAGGCAGCACTCACGTGCGGCGATATGTCGGTTTTAAGGGAAGCAGTCGGGGACAAGCTTCATCAGCAGTATCGGAAAAGCTATATTGACGGTTTTGACAATATTGTTGAAAAGACATATCAGATAGGTGCAAGAGCCACTTATTTGAGCGGCTCCGGTCCGACAATCGTTTCGATTATAGACAGTAATCCGGCTGAATTTAATGCACAGATGAAAAACTTCTTTAAAGAAAATTCCCATGATTGGGTATGTATGATTTTGTCAACGGATAACGTGGGAGCGGTTGTTTCAGAGGTAAACACATTTTAGAGTATAACAGCGTATTATATGAAAAAGATATATTGCCGCCGGGGGCGGCGGAATGGAGGAAAGATATGGGACTTACGGTTCAGAAATACGGCGGCACGTCCGTTAAGGACGCCGAACGAGTTATGAACGTTGCAAGACGCATAACGGACGAATATAAAAAGGGAAATAATGTTGTTGTAGCGGTTTCCGCACAAGGTGACACCACGGATGATCTTATAGCAAAGGGCAAGGAAATAAACCCCGATGCGTCAAAGCGTGAGCTTGATATGCTTTTGTCAACGGGCGAGCAAATTTCGATTGCACTGCTTGCAATGGCTATCGAAAAGCTCGGCTATCCCGTAATTTCGCTTACCGGCTGGCAGGCAGGAGTAATAACAGATACGCATTACGGAAATGCAAGAATTAAAAAGATAGATACAGAGCGAATTAAGTCGGAGCTTGATAAAAGACGTATAGTAATAGTTGCCGGTTTCCAAGGCTTGAACAAGTATGACGATATTTCAACTCTCGGCAGAGGCGGCTCGGACACGTCGGCTGTTGCACTGGCGGCGGCACTTCACGCAGATGTCTGCGAGATATACACAGACGTCGACGGCGTTTATACCGCAGACCCGAGAATTGTAAAGGACGCATTCAAGCTTGACACAATTTCATACGACGAAATGCTTGAACTCGCTTCTCTCGGAGCAAACGTTCTCCATAACAGAAGCGTTGAAATGGCAAAGAAATACAATGTAAAATTAGCTGTTAAATCCAGTCTGAATAATAACGAAGGAACATATGTTGAGGAGGTAGAACAAGTGGAAAAGATGCTTGTCAGAGGTGTAACAAGAGATAATGACGTTGCAAGAATAGCTTTGTGCGGTGTTGAGGATACTCCGGGAAAAGCGTTTACGGTATTCAGAATGTTGGCTGAAAAAGGCATAAACGTTGACCTTATCATTCAGTCGATAGGCGACGGAAAAACAAAGGATATAAGTTTTACCGTATCGGAGGGCGATCTTCAGCGTGTGCTTGATCTTCTTGAAGAAAGAAAGGATATTGTAAAGGCACGTGAGATAAAGTCAACAACCGATATATCAAAGGTTTCGATAGTCGGAGCAGGTATGGTAAACAATACGGGCGTTGCGGCAATGATGTTTGAAGCACTGTATGACGCTCATATAAATATCAATATGATTGCAACCTCCGAAATAAAGATTTCGGTGCTTGTAAGCAGTAAAGACGCCGAAGCGGCAGTCGTTGCAATACACGATAAATTTTTCAGAAACTAATAAATACATTAACCACGAGGGCGAGCCTTGTGGTTTTTGTGGCATAAAGGAGCAGTAATGGAAGATACGGTAATAGGCAGAAACCCGGTGCTTGAAGCAATAAAATCGGGCAGACCCATAGATAAAATACTTATCAAAAAGGGTAAGTACGAAGGCTCAATGGTTCCTTTGATAAAAAAAGCAAAGGAAATGGGTATAATAATACAGGAAGCGGACCGTGCAAAGCTTGACGCTTTGGCGGAGGGCGAAAATCATCAGGGCGTAATTGCATATGTGAGCGCACACAGCTATGTCAGCGTGGACGATATTTTAAAAAACGCCGAGGATAAAGGCGAGGCGCCGTTTGTCATCATATGCGATAAAATAACCGATCCGCATAATCTGGGCGCAATAATAAGAACGGCAAACTGCGTGGGAGCGCACGGCGTTATAATTCCCAAGCGCAGCAGTGCCGGAATAAACAGCACCGTGGCAAAAACGTCCGCAGGGGCGGTGGAATATACAGGTGTTGCAAAGGTGACAAATATTGCGGATACCATAGACAAGCTAAAGAAAAAAGGTTTGTGGATAGCCGCCGCAGATATGGACGGCGAAAGTATGTACAAAACCGATCTAAAAGGTGCGCTCGGCATTGTTGTCGGGAGCGAGGGCAGCGGCGTAAGCCGTCTTGTAAAGGAAAAATGCGATTTTATTATAAGCATACCTATGTACGGGGAGATAAATTCGCTCAACGCATCTGTTGCGGCAGGCGTTGTTATGTATGAGGCTGTAAGACAGCGCAATAACGGATAAAGGAAGGTATACTAAATGAAAGCGATTGTAACGGTAATCGGCGAAGATAAGACGGGAATTATAGCAAAGGTAAGCACTGCGCTGTATGAAAACAACATAAATATTCAGGATATTTCTCAGACTATAATGCAGAATATGTTCACCATGATAATGCTTGTGGATTTCAGATCATCGGAAATATCCATACAGGGAATAACCGATAGGCTTGATGCGGTAGCTAAAGAAATGAATTTGTCAATCCATGTTCAGCGTGAGGAAATTTTCTCGTCAATGCACAGAATATAGGGGGTAAGGAAATTGATAAATCCATTTGAAATAATCGAAACTATCGATATGATAGACAAGGAAAACCTTGATATACGAACAATAACAATGGGTATTTCCTTAAAAAGCTGTGCAGGTCCCGATATAGACGTTGTGTGCGAAAAGGTTTACAATAAGATAGTTTCGTATGCAAAGGACCTTGTAAAAACGGGTGAGGATATAGAAAATCAGTTCGGCATACCGATTATAAACAAAAGAATATCGGTAACGCCCGTGGCAACGCTTGTTGACGCACTCGAAAATCCTACTAAGGAGAAGTGCGTAAAGCTTGCGAAAACGCTTGACCGTGCGGCGAAAAAGTGCGGCGTAAATTTCATCGGCGG
>DJRJ01000017.1:11335-12940 GCA_002438865.1 Clostridiales bacterium UBA6363 | reverse complement strand
GAACCCCTCTGCCGTTTATATATAGATAAAATCTTATAAACTTATCGGCGGCGATTTTCGGCACAGAACGAACAAACCGCACCGCTCGGAGTATTTATATACGCCGTCGGGTACGTTTCGTCCGTTCCGCACTCGAAACTGACCGCCAAGCGCAAACGGCGGAGATTTTGGGCGCATAACCCCCAAGGAGTGCGAAAAAATCTACCGCAAAACACAATCGGGCGGACATTTCACCGGCATTGCCCAAGAAATGCCGGGGAACGGCTGCCCGAGCAGGCAATTGTTTTCGGCACACAGCCCAAAAAAACTGTGCCGAAAACGGTTGCCGAACAAATCAATATTGAGGTAAAGACCTCAAAATATTTTGAGCAGTAACTGCAATGCAGTTACTGCAAAGGAACCCCTTACTACGTAATTAATAATAAAAGGAGGAATAATTCAAATGAAAGTAAAAGGAATTGCTAAATTATTGTCAGCGGTAATGGCAATTACATGCATTTCGTTCCCTGCAATTTCACACGCAGAGGACGCAACGGACACGACAACCGAAACAACGGCAACAAAAGCAGTAAAGGTAAATTTCGCACCGATAGAAGACTGGTTGGCATATAGGTTACAGCCACAGACATGTTATGTAGGTACACCTCAGAAGAACTCAGCTTCGGTAAGTTATGGCAACAAAACTCTTCATCAAACCGAAAGCGGAGAAAAGTATTTCCGCATGAGCATTGACGACAATACTTTAACCGACGATCAACTGGAGGAATATAGCTGGAGTGGAAAGACCGTAAAGCAGAATCCGCAGAAGCCGGAGTATGCGGGAACTAAACCTACCGCTCCCGACCCCAAGCAATATACGGATGGCGAAGCAGACGAAGCATACATTGCTGCTAAAGCTGAATATGACACGGCAATGGAAGCATATAATGCGGCAAAGGCAGCATATGAAGCAACTGATGAATATAAAGAAAAGCTTGCGGTATGGCAAAGCTCAAGAAGCATGATCGAACAGGCAACGGGCTGGGGATTTGAAGGCGGCAATATAGAAAAATATGTTGCCGATCAAACATACTTCGGCTATGCCCCCGAAACTTTTATGGGCGGTGTAATTGACCTTAGAGAATACAAGGATAATTTGTATGCCGTATATAAAATAAAGGTTACGGAGGGTGACCTTGATGATGCATACCTTGGTGTAAGCTATTACGGCTACGGATATTACTGTAACAAAAACTTCAACGCAACCGAGTTTGATTTTACAGCACATCCGGAGTACAAAAATGCTTCAATGTGGAGATTGGCTGTTGCAGGCGTAAAGCTGTCCAAATATTATAATGACAACAACGAGATAGACGCAGACGGCTTCCACACTGTAGTTGTTCCTCTTTCGGCTTTTGAAAAGGCAAATGCGGATTTCAGAAAGAGATACGGATATGTTGATTCTGTTAGGAATATGGAAGAGGACATGGAATTAAACTATGCAATGCTTAAGGGTGTCGGTATTGCAAGATTGGATACGCACAAAGGTGCAAAATTCACATATGAAACAAAGGATTACGCATTTGTTGCTCCCATAGCTGCACAGAACTTTGCGGCAACGGCGGT
>DJRJ01000017.1:11116-11290 GCA_002438865.1 Clostridiales bacterium UBA6363 | reverse complement strand
ACAGCGGTGTACAGCTTACATGGGACGTATCAACCGATGCCGATGTTACATATAAGGTTTCAAAGAAAGTAAACGGCAATGAAACTTTAATCACTCCGACAGAAAACGGAAAATATCTTGACACGGACGTTGACCTTGCGGATACTGATACAGAAGTAAGCTATTCAATCGTTT
>DJRJ01000017.1:0-11035 GCA_002438865.1 Clostridiales bacterium UBA6363 | reverse complement strand
ATCATCGGTAAGAGAAAAACTCTTTACGGTTCTGGAAAGTGCGGAAAAAGAAACAGACGATTTAAGAATGTACGCATACGGATCGGGATATGTGATCAAATCTGGAGATTATGAAGCAAATAACACGGTAAAATTCGCCGACGGTGCGGCAGTTATCACAATGAATGACAATACAATTGCCGAGGGTGATATGGTTAAGCGTGTTGCTCCCGCTTACCCCGATTATCAGTTCAACGGTTTAACCACGAACCCCGACGGTACATACGGCGTAATCGAAAAGCTGAGCGGCTGGGGATATGCCGGATTTGCTCCGAAATACAATGAAAAAACAGACGCTCATCAGGGTGCGGTTATTGACGCAAGAAATTATATGGATAACGGTAAAGCTGTATTCTCGGTAGACGCAACAAATCAAAATCTTGACGGCGTATATCTTACGATCGGTTACTACAAAGATTTATATGCTTTGGGATTCTATCAGGACGGCGCATATGCATGGAATACAAATTTTGACGATACTACGGCGCTTGAAGCGGAAAATTCACGATGGAAAGACGGAAAATGGAAGAACGGAGAGGGCAACTATATGTCTGTAAGCTTTGCCGGCGTACCGCTTAAGGATTACTATGACAGCACAAAGGGCGGTTATCAGACAATAATTGTTCCGCTTTCGGAATTTGCAAGCAATTCAACCTTTAATAAGCAGGCAAGCAAGCTCAGTTCGAGTAGGTTATCAACTGACGATCATGAAAATACCTTTAATCCGGCTCTTATAAAGACAGCAGGTATAGCACGTACAGACGCACATAACAGCGTGAAGTTTGAAGCAAAGATTAACAACATCGAATTTGTTGCTCCCTCAGGTGTACGCAAGCTTGAAGGCGCTGTAAACAATAACAACACAGTAACGCTTTCATGGAAAGCATCAACAGATACAGACGTTGCAAAATATGAGGTTTACAGAAACGGCAGAAAGATAGGCGAAACAACAGGAACAGAGTATACCGATACAGATACTCTCCGCAGCGGTGATTACACATATTCGGTAAAGACGGTATCAACAGCATACGGTCTTGAATCAACATTGGTTGAAACAGTAGTAACAATTCCCGTTCTGTCAACAATCGGATTCTATTCGGCAGAGGGCGATACACGCACGGAAGCAGCGTATACAATAGACGGAACAATCGAAGCAGACCTTATGTCAAGAGTATCGGGTAACAGAGGATATGCCGCAGTATTCGGAAAGGACGGAGTGTTAAAGTCGGTTAAGACCGTACCTCTCGGAGACGGCGAAGTAAAGACTGTTACACTTGAAAACGTTACAAAGACAGACACAGTAAGAGCTTTCATCTGGAACGCAGACGGCACACCGCAGTGCGATGACAAATTTATCGGCGAAAAGGGCGACGAGGTACTTGTTATCGGCGATGAATTTTCATTACAGTCATCGGATTTACTCGATGAAATAGCGGCAGGCGCAGGCAAAAGCCTGAACGTTACAAACGCATATGTAAACGGTCTTACGATGGCGGGTCTTTACAACAATCTTGAGGCAGACGTATTCACAAAGGTTGTAAACGGTTCTGCCGCAAGCGGTGTATACACATTAAGCGAAATACTCGCATCGGGCGACTGGAAATATGTAATTATTCAGGACAAACCGCAGTATGCCGAATTCTATGATTATTACATAGGCGGAAAACACGCAACACAGTTACCGAGCATTGCCGAGGCAATCAAAGCAGGTGCTCCGAATGCGGCTCTCTTTGCAAACGAGGCTTGGGGCTACACGGCAGATTACATAGAAAACGCATCTGATGAAGAAAAGGCATTCTTTGATGAAAACGGATATACGGATTTTGCATCATCATTGTACACATCTCAGACATCATCGGATTATATAGCAAAGGCACTCGGCGGAACAAAAATTCTTACGGGAAATGCAATGTGTGAGTACACTTTGGATGGTTCGCTCCTTATGGCGGCTGACGGCTGTAATCTTAACACGGCAGGTAAATTCTTTGCTTCGGCATACATCTATAAGCTTATGACCGGCGCAAGCATAACAAATGCATATGTTCCGGACGGCGTTGAAAATGCGGACGCAATCATAAGCGCAGTAAATTCAGCTAAGAACGAATAACAATAAGGCAGACAGTGTGCCGCTTTGGCGGCACGCTGTCATTAATACAAGTGTTGGATACGGGAGGACAACATATATGAAAAGAAATATTATTCTGCTATTGATACTTTCAATACTTGCAGTACAAATTCCGGCATTTACGGTATCGGCAGATGACGCTTCCGATACAAGAGAGGCGCTGGCAATGGCAATGCGCATAATAAATTCCGGATCAAGAAAGACGATAAACGAGGCTGTTTATGAAAATAATTCAAGAAGCGGACTGAAAGGCGGAAATGACAATGAGGATGGCGTTCAGTGCCATTACAGCTATATAAACTATTCGGACATTGCCGACGGAAATGACTGGGTGGGAATACGTATGCGTCTGAGAGATGACGGATACAGAGATTTCAGTGAAATAAAAGAAAACGCAAAGGCAGTATACAAAATCAAACTGGGACAGGATGTGGACGTAAACAATCTGTACTTCACCGTAAGCTCGAAAAACGGAGCGATAGCAGGCGTAAGTGCTGATTTATCCGCAGATAAAGACGGAAACAATATACCCGACGTAAAAGAGGCTTGGCAGGAATACATTATTCCTTTAAGCACTTTTGATACAGAGGGCGTTGAAATGAACACGGGACTGGAGTTTAACGCAGCCGAATTTACGGGCATGGGCATGGTGCGCAAAAATGACGCATCGGGCACAAACCCCGCATCGGACGATAAAATCTGGATTGCAAAGCTTAACGTTATGAATTTGCCCGCTGTTTCGGACCTCGAAGCATCGGCACATGGCGGTATCGAGCTTTCATTTACCAAACCGACAGCCCCGACAATAGATTTTTACGAGCTGGTAAGAACTGCTCCCGACAACAGCGAAACAGTAACAACTCTTACAGCTGATGATTTTATATTAAATTCGGGAAAATATGTCTACACTGACAAAACTCCCGAGGCTGATATTACATACACATATAAAATAAGAATACACGAGAGCGAATACGGTTTGTATTCGTTATACAGCAATGAAGTTACGGGAATGATGACAGATGAGGACAGCGGTGAGGAAATTCCGCTTGACGGCGACAGCACGGTTGCATTTGATATGGAAACACGAGGCTTCAGATGGCAGGCAGACCCTCCGAGTATCCCGGAAAAAATGGGCGGAGCAGGATTAGACTACGGCGTGAATGCGGCATCGATACCCGATATGGGCGCAGGCACTATCAACAAATACGATATGAACCCGAACCGCTTTGCCGAAAAGGATACATATGAGGACCCGACCGTTCCGTACAGAGGATATATGGTCGCTACTCACTATACATCAAAGAAAAACGGCGGCGAGAGCGAGGACATAAAGAATTCAAAGAACATAGCGTCCTACAAGGACAGCGGATATGCGGTATACAGAATAAACATTGACGAGGCTGTTCCGCTTGACAATCTGTACTTCACAGCAGCAAGCGCATATGCCGACGGCAGCACAATAGACGCTTCACGTACATTTATCGGTCTGCCTGTGACAGACTATATCACAGACGCCGACAAGGGCAAAACAATGTACGTTTCAATTCCGCTTAAGGATTTCACGATAAGCAATCCGCACGCATTCCAGTCATTGTGGAACAACAAGTGGAGCGGCAGGGACGCAGACGTTGAAAAGGAAATCGACTGGACTCTGTTCAGCAGTATGGGATTTCTCCGCCGTGTATATGACGGAAACAACGGCTCAAGCGACCCGAAAATCGAGACACCCGAATATGTGAGCGGATACATTTACGAGGGCGATATGTTTATCGCAAACGTTGAACCGCCGAAGAATTTCTCGGTTTACGACGTTAAAGCCGACAAGATTGTGCTTAAGTGGGATCACACCAATTCCGACGCTGTAAAATACAACATATACAGAACGGAAAACGGCGAAAACCGCACACTTCTGGGCGAATGCACAAAGAACGTTTACGTGGACAGCTTTGGCGAAACGGGAATGGCTGCCGGCACAACCTACAAATATGAGATAGAGGCAGTTGACAAATACGGCGCAAAGTCGCCGATATTGAGCGATGAAACAACAATCCGCACAATCGACCGTCCGAGAAACTTCCAAACCTCGGCATACACCTCAAATACAGCAGAGCTTGCGGTAAATATCTCATGGTCAGAACCGAAATACGGAGACCTTGCAGGATATATTCTTTACAGAAACGGCGAAGTTTATCAGAGACTTGACCCGTCCGTGACATCATACAAGGATACTGCGCTTACGGAACACAGCGAATACACATATACCATGACGGCAGTTGACACGAACGGCAAGGAGTCAATCCATACAAACCCCGTTACGGTAATTGCGTCGGCGGTTGCTGTTCCGACAGGACTTACATATGAGGTTAAAAACTCAAATCAGACGGAGCTTGCATACAATGCTCCCGAATTTGCCGAGAGATACTATATCTATTTAAACGGTGAAAAAATTGCCGAAACAACCGAAACCGTATACACCGTAACGGACGTTCCTTACGATACGGCGCTTGTATTCGGAGTAAGAGCGGTAAATGCCGCAGGCGCAACCTCAAACGAAACAAAAACGGAAGAATTTGTGATTAAAAATCCGCAAATCGAAAGCGCACTGATACTTTTTGACGATACTTTAAACGCAGACTACACCAAGGAAATATCATCGGGCGGAAAAATATCGGAAACAACGGACAAGGCAATTCTCGGAAGAAAATCGCTGTGTCTGGACTTTGCGGAAAGAAAAGCCGGCGTAATATCGGCAACATTATCGGCAAAGAAAATTGACATAAAGGATTACCGTGACAACGGCGGCAGACTCGGCTTCTGGCTGTTTGCCGAGGAGGGTGCAGACCTCGCAAAAATGCAGGTGGGCGTCGGAACGACAACGAGCCTTTCGGGAAAAACCGTGCCGTTAAGAGCAATGGTAGACATCAAAGATTACGCATCTGCATACGGCAAGTGGGTATACGTGGAAATTCCGCTTACGGATTTTGCCGACATAGGCGAGGCGGTAGCAACGGGTAAAATACAGTCCGCCCCCATCGACTATGCAAACTTCAAAAACTTCGTTATCACGTATGACACATCAAGAGTTACAAGCGGTCCGAAAATCTACCTCGATCAGATAACAATTGACGAGGGTAAATCGTGGTCGGTAAGAAAAATCGAGGACGAAAACAGAAACAGCTCGCCTGTTTCGGCAGCGGCTAAGAAGATTAACATTACGTTCTCGGAGGATATGCTCCCCGAAACACTGACGGCAGAGGGCATAAAGCTCGGATACACCGCAGACGGCGAGGATAAGTACGTAAACTACTACGGCACATACAGCGACAAGGTGTTTACGCTTAATCTCCTCGAACCGCTCACAGCGAATACCGCATACACGCTTTCGATAAGCGGTGCAAGAACAACCGAGAAAAAGAGCGGTACTTTTACGGAAACAGTTTATACAAACAACGATACTCCGTCAGCACCGAGCTATACGCTGCCTGATATAAAACCTGTAATTACAACCTCCAAAAACGGCTCCGTAACCACGGTTACGATTGCTATGCCCGAGTCGGCAAAGGATATGGTAAAGGGTTACACGATAAATGTGGGATACAATAGCACATACATTAAGCCGAACGGAAACAATGCAGTTACGGGAACTCCCTCGGACGCAGCGGTGACAAAAGCCGATAACAAAATAACAATATCGGGAAATAAAAACGGAAGTGTGCTTTCGGGAACACTTGCCGAAATAAAATTTGCAACAGCAAACGCCGGTACCACAAAGGTAACGGTTACGGGAACGGCAAACGTATACAACTCGGCGGCGGAAAAGGAAAACCCCGCATCAATTTCAGCCGAAAAGGAATTTTCCGTTACAAAGAACGATGGTATGGGCAGCAACGGTCAGGTAGGCGGTAATGTCTCAAACTCTGCCGACAGAGATAAGAGCACTGTGCCAAAAGACAACATTCCGCCGGTAAATGATTTTGATGAGCCGACAAAGACCACGGAAAAGTTCAGCGACATAAACGAGTGCCTTTGGGCGAAAGACGCTATAGAAAAGCTTGCCGAAGAAGGCTACATCAACGGATACGATGACGGCACATACAAGCCGAACAACAGCGTAACACGTGAAGAATTTACAAAAATGCTTATGAGCCTTTTGGGTTATCACGAAACCGAGGAGGAGGCAAAAGTTGTGCTTTCGGATATTGACGAAAACGCATGGTATGCCAAGTTCCTCATTATGGCGATTAACCGAGGAATAGTAAACGGAATGGACGACAACACCTTCGGCGTCGGCAAAACGATTACACGTCAGGATATGTGCGTAATGCTTTCACGTGCATTGAAGGCGAGAGATATAACGCTCAAGAACAAATACGATAAGGTTAAGTTCAGCGATCCGATAAGCGATTATGCCGAGGAGGCTGTAGTGGAGCTGCAGAGATACGGACTCGTAGACGGCATCGGAGATAATTTGTTCGATGCATACGGAAACGTAACACGTGCAATGGCAGCAAAGGTTCTTTACGAACTGGATAAAGTAATGTAAAGGCTTGAAAGAAAGGAAAGACAAAATGAACAGATTTTTTAAAAGTGCAACAGCATTAATAATTATGGCTGCAATGCTCATTTGTCAGATTGGCGTGCTTGCCGCCGAGGACGAGACCGCATCGGAAACGAGCGGAGTATCGGCTCAGATCGAAAGCTATTTAAAAGGCTTCGGGATATTCGGCGAGAACGAAAAAATTGACGGCAGTACATTAACAAGAGCCGAGGCGGCGGACAAATTTGTCCGCTCCGCCGGCTTTGACTACGGAATGATAGGCAAGGGCAAGTCTTTTTCGGATGTTGACGAGGGCTCAACGGCGCAGAAAGCGTCCGAGGCTGCTCTTATATTGGGAATAGTAACGCTTAATGACGACAGAATGTTCTATCCGTCAAGAGCACTCACTCTTAACGAGGCGCTGACAATGGCGGTGCGCACAATGAAAGCCGACTCGGTCGCAAAACTGAGAGGCGGTTACCCCAAGGGTTATATGGAAATCGCCGCAGAGAGCGGACTTTTGAACAAGATTTCGGGCAGTGATGAGGTTACAAAAGCTGACCTTGCAAATATCATCTACAATATGCACCACGCATACAAGTATGATATAACTTATGAGGGCGACAGAATTTCTTACACAAAAAGCACCGAAACAACGGTTGCGGAGGATTTGCTCGGAGTAAAGAAATACAGAGTTGACTTCATATCGACGGACACAGAAGCAAAAATGCTTGAAATTGCGATTAAGTCGGGCGACAGAAAGGGTACAACCGATAAACTCAGCGTATCCGACAGCATAGACCTTTCGCAGATAGGCGGCGACGGATTTGCGTATATAAACGATGACGATGAAATCGTGTATATCGAACTGAAAAAAGGTTCGGAGATTATATATGATTATATCGGTGCGGTAAACAACAGAGAAAACCCCGGAAATGTACTGGTTGACGACATTAAAAAGATTTATTTCGTAAATGACGACAACACATACGAAACAGACGACGACCTTACCGTATACTACAATGACAAGAAGGTTGACGGCGAGGGTTATGATTACAAAAACTGCTTTACAAAGGCTGTTCTGCGTGACGGCAAAGTAATCCGTATGGACGTATACAGCTTAAAGCACGGCGGTCAGATAATGTATTCGGTTAAGGAACAGCTCCGTTTCAGACGTGCCGAGGAGGAACGCTACTGGGAGGAATTAGACAGCCTTACCTCGCTTGAAATATTCATAGACGGCGAAAAGGCAGACAGTATGTTTGACCTTAAGGGCGATATGGTTTTCGATTACTGGAACAGCGCCGACAAGTCAAAGCTTATGATTGTTGCATCAAGCCGTGTTGCAAGCGGTAAGGTGACAGGTTATAAGAACAATCAGATAATGGTTGACGGCATCGCATACGATTTAAGCGACGACTGCTGCAACTTCGATGTTCAGGCGGACGAATATAAGCAGGGCGCAGATATGGATTATGTTATGGGTCAGAACGTTGCGGCATATATTGCCGACGACAGAACAGTCCGCTTTATCAGAATTGACGCCGAGAATACACGCACAAACGTAATACAGGGTGTTGTAACAAGCGCATACGAGGAAAAAGGAACGGGCGACAAGTACATAAAGATATTCCACATAGGCGACAATCTCGGCGAGGTACAGTACAAGGTTGCCGATAAGCTTAAGGGCGATTCGTTAAGCTTCAGATACGCCGAGGACGTACAAAAGAGCTACGAGGGCGCAGGATTCCTTGAATTTACCCTAAACGGTGCAAACGAAATAAAGAAGATTGACCACGTTAAATATTTCGGATATTCAACAAACTTCACCGATAACAACGTTCCCGCAAGGGGCATTGTGTGCGGTCAGTACTGCGGCGAGGCAAAGTGGTTTGCAATTTTAAACATTGACGGCGAATTCACCGTAAGAAACCTCACATATACGGGTATGCAATATATGCACACCGGCGGCGGAAGTATGAGAGTTGTATCCGACTTTGACACAAGATACAACACAATTCCGAAATACATTATGCTTTTAGGCTGGGAAAATGCCGCAACGGTATTTACAAGTAATTCTATAATACGTGATATACAGTATGTTGATGATGAAAATTCAAAGCTTGTTTTAATTGATAATCAGACATATAATGTAAGCAACGATTTCATAAGAGAAAAGGACTTGCAGGTAAACGACTTTATAGAATATCATGCAACAAGAACAAGCAAGGAAAGTCTGATAATAGATAAAAACAGGCATATGCCGAGCGATTCGAGCCTGTGGGTGACAGACACCTACAGAAGCGGTGCGGGCGCAGGCTTCTACAAAGCGGACGATATTGCTTACATAAACGATTACACCGTTCAGTTTATCATAAACGGCGAGGTTACGAGCGCATACGAATTTAACGACAACGGTATAAACGAGGGAAATATGACCTCGGTTTACCGTCATAACAGAGATTCGTTTGAAAGAGTTCTGATGAACTTCGGCGAGCCTGCAACGTATATAAGAAAGTACAGAGGCGCAAGCATACTGGGACTCAGAAAAGGCGATAACATCTGGTTCCAGTTAAACAGCAGCGGAATAGTTACATCTATGATTTACGAAACAAACGGCAACAATTACGACGACTGATACAGTCCGTGGAAAGGAGACAATGCTGCATAATGAAAAACAGTATTTTAAGAAAATGGTCAGCGGTTACTCTTGCTGCAGTAACCGCAATCGGCGCATCGCAGACTGTTCTTGCGGACGTTATAAAAATCGATGAAACGGAATTTATCGAACATTCAAGACTTTACAGACAGGATTTCACTTTTATCGATTTGAAAAGCGCCGCAAACAGAGGCTTTGCGGACGAGGCTGCGGGCGACGGCAAGGGCGGCTGGTCGGATCAGGGTCCGGCAAACGATATGTCGATATTCAACAATTACGGAAAGCAGACGTTCGGCGGAATAGATTTTAACATAATCGACCCAAAATCAAACGGCGGAAATTCGTGTATTATGCTGCGAGGCAGAGCCGACCCGTCATATCCTACGGACGCAGAGGTTACGGTGGATAATCTTAAGACAAAGGGTTTGTACTTCCTGCACGCCTGCCCGTATTCTCCGGAAGGTCAGCCGGTGGGCAGTTACACCATTGTTTACTCCGACGGTACGGAGGAGGTTATCGAGCTTATCCGTGACTATCAGATTTTTGAATGGTGGAACAATGCGGATATGTGTAGCGATTATGCAGTGTCGGTATGGAACGGTCAGAACGGCTCATCGGTTGTAAACCTTAATATGATGCCGTGGTCAAACCCGTATCCCGATAAGGAAATAACCAAAATAAAAGCACACACGCTCGGCGGTCCTACGGACGCATATCTCGGACTTGTAGCCGTAACGGCTACGAATACCGATCCGTATCTTCCACAGAAGAAAAAGGTTGTACAGGGTAATTTGTATGACGAAACATGGTACCCGTACTATGTTCCTGTAGACCCCTGGGCAATGGAGGGAACACCGCTCGACGCTTCAAATCTTCTCGAAAAGCCGTCGGGACAGCACGGACATGCTACGGCTGTAGGCGATGATTTTGTATTTGAGGACGGCACAACGCTCAAAGTATGGGGCGTAAACGTCGGCGACGAGAGAGCTACTCCCGAATATGAGGACGCACGTGCAACTGCAAAGATGATAGCGTCGCTCGGTTTTAACTGTGTGCGTATTCAGGCAACAAACAATTTCATATATGAACGTGACAGCTCGAAAACGATTTCAAGGCTTTCAACGGACAATATGGATAAATTCTGCTACCTTATAAACGAGTTTAAAAAGAACGGTATATACTACGGCATAGATATGCCGTACAATGACCGCCAGTATATGCAGGACGACGTGAAATATTTTGATACTGCCGTAAACGGTGCGATAAAATATTACGACCCCGACGTTATAGAAATGCTCGACTCAACGGCAAAACAGCTTCTGACATGGGAAAACCCGTATACGGGCATGACGCTTGCGGACGACCCCTCGCTTGTATGGGTTTCGCTGTACAATGAGTCGACAATATACCGTCATGCGTCACTCGGAGGAAACGAATACTATAATGACGAGATACAGAAGTATTTCAATGAGTGGCTTAAAGAAAAATATCCCACACGTGACGCACTGAATTATGCGTGGTATATGCCTGAGTCTACAGATACAAAGGGACTGGAGGCAGATGAGGATCAATTCGAGGGTACGGTAAGGATTTACGGAGCGTCGGAAAGAAAATTCTGCAACGTAAAGCGGTACAATGATATGGTGGCTTTCCTGGGCGATATGGAGCGGAAAAC
>DJRJ01000076.1 GCA_002438865.1 Clostridiales bacterium UBA6363 | reverse complement strand
AAAATGCCCTTGCGAGCAAGCATTTTTACTCACAATATAATAGTCTGTTCGGCAAGGAGTGCCGAACTATACCACAATGCCGCAAGGGCGGCGGAACGGAGAAACAATATGGGCAAAATAATTGCCGTTACAAATCAAAAAGGCGGAGTCGGCAAAACAACCACCTCCGTAAATCTTTCCTCCTGTCTTGCCTGCGAGGGCAAAAAAACGCTCCTTATCGACTGTGATCCCCAGTGCAACGCAACAAGCGGAGTCGGCATAACCGAACATTCGCTTACAATCTACGATTGCCTTGACGATCCCGATAAAGCAAAACAGGCGGTAATAAAAACAAAATACAGCAATTTATACGTTATCCCCTCGTCTCCGAATATGTCGGCGGTTGAGATAGAGCTTGCATATGAGGACAAGCGTGAGTATTTCTTAAAAGACGTGACCGAAAAACTCAAGGGTGATTACGATTTTATAATAATCGACTCCCCCCCGGCGCTCGGTATTCTTACAATTAATATACTTACTGCGTCCGATTCGGTGCTTATTCCCGTTCAGTGCGAGTATTATGCGCTTGAGGGCGTCAGTCAGCTTATCGGGACGATACGTATAATTAAGAAGAAATTCAATCCGAATATCGAAATAGAGGGCGTTTTGGGTACAATGTACGACGGCAGAACAAACCTCTCGATACAGGTTCTTGACGAAGTGAAAAAATATTTCCCCGACAAGGTATACAAAACGGTAATTCCGAGAAATGTACGCCTTTCGGAGGCGCCGAGTTTCGGCGAGCCGATAATAAAATACGACCGCACATCAAAGGGTGCGGATGCATATATGGCTCTTGCAAAAGAAATTATAAGAAAAAATTAACATTTATGTAAATTGAAAGGAAGTATGCTTATGGCAAAAAAGGGACTCGGCAAAGGTCTGAACGGACTTTTTGAAGGCACAGCCGCCGAACTTTTGGAGCCGGAAAAAAGCGGAGGAATAACAAAGCTTAAGATAAACAGCGTTGAACCGAATAAAGATCAGCCGAGAAAGGTTTTCGATGCGGAAAAACTGGAAACGCTTGCGGAGTCTATAAAAGAGCATGGGCTTATACAGCCGATAACCGTAACCGCAGGAAAGAACGGAAATTATCTTATAATAGCCGGAGAACGCCGCTGGAGAGCCGCAAAAAAAGCCGGACTTTCGGAAATACCGGCGATTATAGGCGAATTTACTCCGCAAGAGGCGGCGGAGCTGGCGCTGATAGAGAACTTACAGCGTGAGGATTTAAACCCGATAGAAGAAGCGCTCGGTTACAGACAGCTCCTTGAAAAGTTCAGCCTTACCCAGGAGGATATATCAAAAAAGATAGGCAAAAGCCGCAGTGCGGTTGCAAACTCACTGAGGCTGTTGTCGCTTGACGACCGCACACGTGATTTGGTTGCGGACGGCATGATTTCGAGCGGACACGCACGTGCCCTGCTGTCGGTGGAGGACCCCGAAATACGTGAAGCGCTTGTAAAGCGCATTACGGAGGGCAGTCTGAATGTACGCCAGGCTGAAGCGCTTGCAAAGCAATTAAGCAAAAAGCGCCCGAAAAAAGCGCCAAAAGAGCCGACAGCCGGTGACATTGAAATAGAGCACATATCCGAAAAAATGTCCTCTGCCCTTGGCACAAAGGTCAAAATATCACACACCGCACGCAAAGGCAGAATAGAGATCGAATATTACGGCAATGATGATTTAGAGAGGCTTTTAACCCTCTTAAACGTAACGTGAGAAATAAGCGGCGCATCTCGCCGTTTATCAACACTCGGAGTATCTACATACGCCGTCGTGTTTCAAAACGACAATCTGCTTGCTTCTTTCTCACGTTAGGGTAGACGTAGCGGCGCATCTCATCTTCCTGTCCGCTTTGAAGTATCACATACGTCGGCGGCGAACAGAAAGCGACCTGCTTGCTTCTTTCTCACGTTAGGATAAGCGGCAGTGCCCGACACCGCCAAAGGCAAGCGGTACAAACTACATAAAACCGAATAAACTGCATTGCAGAAATGGAGAAAAATATGAATACAACACTTCTATTTATGATTGCTCTTGCCATAATGCTTGTTCTGATTATCATATGTCTTATTCTGATTATGATAAACTCCTCACGCATTAACACTCTGCTCGATTATTCCGATGACGGGGATCTTGTAAGCGTCCTTAAGGAATATTATGAAAAAGTGGACAATCTGGCAAAAACGATAAACTCGTCCTCGGACGCAATAATGTCGTCACGAATTGCGGAATGTGAGCGTAAAAGCGGAAAATCGTTCCACAAAACCGCAACCGTGAATTTTGACGCATTTGATGATGTGACCGGAAAGCTTAGCTTTGCGCTCACACTGTTGAACGGCGATAATGACGGCATTATTCTCACCTCGCTTTACGGACATAATTCGTGCAATATGTATGTACGTGAGATACGCAGAGGCAGTGCGTCGACGGTGCTTTTGGACGAAGAAAAACAGTCGCTTGAGGCGGCAAAGAAATCAGGTGATAATAATGGAACAAAATAACCACGGTAACAAATCCCTTTTTCTGTACACAGCACTCATATTTTTTGTTGCGGTAATACTTATAATACTTGCGTTTTTCGGACAGACAAAGGTGCAGAAAAGTCAGCCCCCGATAAGCAGTGAAGCCCCCGTTCAGACGGCGGCAAGCATACCGGAAAAGGCGGCGGTTGTAAGCGAGGAAAACGCAAAGCTTATGCAGGAGGTTTCCGATCTGAAAACACAGCTTGAGAAAAACACCGAGGAAATCGAAAAGCTTACGGAGGGACAGGCAAACGACGCTCTGCTGTTCAGTGCGTATGACGCAAAGCTCCGAAACGATGCGGAGGCATTAAACACCGTTTTAAGTTCGATAAATTATGAACAGCTTACAGAGGAACAGAAAGCTGTTTATGATAAAATACAAAAGTAAGAAAGGATAAATAAAAATGTTAGACATAAAAATTTTAAGACAAGACCCCGACAGAATAAGAGAGGCACTGAAAAACCGCTGTAACGACCTCGACATATCACCCGCAATCGAGTTGGACAAACAGCGCAGAGATTTGCTGGCTGATGTTGAGCAGAAGAAGGCAAAGCAGAACGAAATAAGCAAAAAAGTTCCTGCAATGAAGAAAGCCGGCGAAAATACGGACGAGCTTTTCAAGGAAATGAAGGAATTGAGCAACGAAATAAAAGCCGATGACGAAAAAGTCCGTGACATAGACGAACAGCTCAGAAACTTTATGCTGAGAATACCCAATATCCCCAATTCAAGCTGTCCTATCGGCAAAGACGATACGGAAAACAAGGAAATGCGTAAATGGGGCATGCCGAGAGAGTTTGATTTTGAATTTAAGGCGCATTGGGACATCGGAACAGACCTTGATATTCTCGATTTTGAGCGTGGTACAAAAATTGCCGGTACGAGATTTACCGTTTATAAAGGACTCGGCGCAAGACTTGAGCGTTCGGTTATTCAGTATTTCTTAAACACGCATACCGATAACGGCTATACGGAAATTTTCCCGCCGTATATGGTAAACAGAGCGTCGATGACGGGTACGGGTCAGCTTCCTAAGTTTGAGGAGGACGCATATAACGTAAAGAACAACGATTTCTTTATGATTCCTACGGCAGAGGTTCCCGTAACCAATCTTCACCGTGACGAAATCCTTGACGGAGCACAGCTTCCGATAAAATACTGCGCATATTCGGCTTGCTTCAGAGCCGAGGCAGGCAGTGCCGGACGTGACACGAGAGGTCTTATAAGACAGCATCAGTTTAATAAGGTAGAGCTTGTTAAATTCGTAAAACCCGAAAACAGCTATTATGAGCTTGAAAAGCTTACAAACGACGCCGAAAAGCTTTTGCAGGGACTCGGAATACCCTACAGAGTAGTATGCCTTTCAACGGGCGACTTAGGCTTCTCATCGGCAAAAACGTACGATATAGAGGTTTGGATGCCGAGCTACGGCAGATATGTTGAAATATCCTCCTGCTCAAACTTTGAGGATTATCAGGCACGCCGTGCAAACATCAAATACAAGGAAACCGCAAAGGATAAGGCGCAGTTCGTGCATACGTTAAACGGTTCGGGACTGGCTGTCGGAAGAACGGTAGCCGCAATTTTGGAAAACTTCCAGAACGAGGACGGAACGGTAACTGTTCCGGAGGCTCTTGTTCAGTATATGGGAACGGATACAATAAAATAATCATGTCGGGCAGAGTAAAATATTTTTACTCTGCCCTTTCTTTTTGCAAAAATATTTTCGGTTTACCTCTCGTTGAGATTTTATGTAAACCGATGAAAAATTATAAACAATGTATAAACATGGAAAAAAATAAGTTATCCACGGTAAAATTCGCATAGACAAGCTGTTTTTTACGAGTTATCCACGCCGTCCACGGAGTTATCCACGGTATGCGCAGTTTATAAACAGTGGACAACCTGACGTGTTTATGCGGTTTTTTGAGGTTTACATATTATTTTTACATAATTCTGTGTTTTTCCACCCATAAAAAGAGTATAATTGTGGATTAAAAAGTGTATGGAGTAAAAAAACGCATATTTATGCGGTTTTTTCGTATATGGCGGTGCAAAAAAGTTATCCACGCCGTGTGAATAAACGGTGGGATAAGTGCAGAAAATAAATTATTGCGCTCCAAAAAAAATCTGCAAAAATTGTCGAATTTGACAAAACGGCAGTTTATGTTGTATACTCAAAACAAGGGTTATTTGCATTTTTAAAAGCTTTGTGCTATAATGTAAAATGGCAAACTATACAAAAGGGTGATTTTAAATGGATTTATTGATTTTTGATAATATATTAAACGACCCCTGCATACAGGGAATAACGGAGAAAAACGATCTGGAGGTTATGAAGCGCATCGTCCGCTTTGCCGAAACGGAGGGCATAACCTCGGACAGCATATGCGAGTATGTGTCCTCAAAGCTGGCGAATGACGAGAATATCGTTTCGCACCTTGCGCAGTCGGGAAAGAAAATCGGAAACGATTTGTACCGTCTTGCAAAGCGTGACATTAATCAGATATACAAATCGCTGTATAAGGCACAGCTTAAATATACCCCCTCGGGAAACGATACCGGCTTTTGCGGAGAATATGTAAACTCGATTTTAAAGCTTACGCAGTCGAAGTCGGCAGAGGAGCTTTTGGACAACCTTATACAGCATTATAAAAAGCTCGGCTGCGGAGTTACCGCAAAGTATTACGCCTTCAAGTATGACGGCGGACTTTTCGGCATACCGTCCGTTGATATGCCCGATTTTGACGAGCTTATCGGCATAGATTATCAGAAACAGACGCTTATCGATAACACAAAAGCGTTTGTAAACGGTAAAAAGGCGAATAACGTACTGCTCTTCGGCGACAGAGGAACGGGAAAATCCTCATCGGTCAAGGCGTTGTTGAAGATGTTTGCAAAGGACGGACTAAGGCTTATCGAGCTGCCGAAACAGAATATAAAGGATATACCGGACCTTGCAAAAACGCTTTCCGAAAAACCGCATAAATACATACTTTTCCTTGACGATTTATCATTTGAGGCGGAGGAGCCGGAATATAAATCCTTAAAGATTGCAATGGAGGGACAGCTGCAGGCGCAGAACGAAAATATGCTTGTATATGCAACATCGAACCGCAGACACCTTGTAAAGGAAACGCTGTCCGACCGCCAGGGTGACGATCTGCACCGAAACGATCAGATGCAGGAAACGCTGTCGCTTTCGGAGCGTTTCGGAATAAGCCTTGTGTTTTCCGCTCCCAATCAGAAGGAGTTTTTGAATATAGTTGCACAGATGCTCAAAAAGCACGGCGTGGAGATAAACGCCGAAATCGAAAAAAAGGCGGTCGTATGGCAGATGAATTACGGCGGCAGAAACGGAAGATGTGCAAAGCAGTTTGTGTCATCGTATATATCGAGCCTTTAAGGAGGAAAAATTATGAAAATTAAAATAACCGCCGCAGTGCTTGCACTGCTGCTCCTGCCCGTAACGGCATTTGCGGCGCAGTACAGCGTTGAGAACGGAAAAAACGTCGTTGTGTCGTGCTATGATAACGGACAGCTTGTGTTTTCCAAGCTGTTCAAAACGGAAAGCGATTTCATAGAGCTTCCCGATAAGTATAAGGATATGAAGAAAACCATTTGGTACGATAAAGCCGAATCGGTGTCGGAGCTTACCGAAAAAGCGGCGCAGTATCCGTCCGAAAAGGACGCACGCAATGCGTTTGCCGTTTGCCTTGACGTTTCCTCCGTTTACGGCGAGGACGAGGATATGTACAGCATTGAGGCGCTGTATCAGGGCAAAAAGACGGAATTTCTCGTAAAAAAGGATGTAAAAATCGAGTCCGCTCCGGAGAATTATCTCGAATTGAGCGGCAGCGACGCCTCCGCTCTGCAAAAGGGCGATGTTTTCCGCATATCGTACAACGTTCCGAGAACGGAATTTTCACGCATAGACTTTATATACCGCCCCGATAATTACAATATTGCGCTTGACAGCGCCGATTACGGGGTAAATTTTGAAAAATTGTTTGCATATAATAATAATGTGGGCGGTTTGAAAACCCAATGGGCGGCGCAGTACGGCGGACGAAATTCCGAAAAATATATGTATGCGTTCGGCATTATTGCGGACAAGACGAAAAACAGCCTTACGCTTATGAACAAAAGCGGCGAAACGGACAAGCTTATAGATATAACGCTTGAACCCGAAACCGTTGTGTATCTTTGCAAAAGCGCACGCCCGTATGACATAACGGCGGCGTCCGTTTCGGATATTCCGGCAACGTTTGTTCCGAAGCTTTACGACAGCGAAAGAATAAACCTTAGCGAATGTGACGGCTTTGCCTATGCGCTTGTGAGAATAATTGACGGAACTGCCGCCGACATAGCGGTATACTACAATTATAAATAAGAAAGGACTTATAAATATGTATCAAATAAAAAAGACTGCGGCGCTTGCTATAGTGGTTATCGCCGTGGTCGGAACGATTAATACATACGCACAGCCCGATATAAAAATAACCCTTAACGCAGTTGCGGACAACTCGTCACAGCAAATCGACTTCGGCGAAAACGGACCGATTTGCCGCAACGATATAACCCTTGTTCCGGTACGGAAATTTGCGGAATCGGCGGGAATGACCGTCAGCTGGAATCAGGAAATCCAGACGGCACAGCTTACGCTTAAAACGGATATAAACTCTCCAAAGCCGATTGAGCGGTACGCCGCACGGCTGATAAACAAAATAAATAATTACGGGCTTGAGCTTACGCCTGTAAGCATAACCGCATCTTTGCGGCTTTATGCCGACAATGCGGTCATACGCTACAACTTCAAAGACCGTGAGGGCGACGCCGTGGCAATAGGAAAATACGTCGCACTGAACGGCGTTGCGACTGCCGAAGATGACGCACGGCTTATGATTCCCCTAAGGAGCGCAATGGAAATATTCGGACTCAGCGTCGGCTGGAATCAGGCAGACACCTCTGTGTCCGTTTCCATACCGCAAGATGAAAATATGATTATCCCCACCGATTTGCGGATTGTGTCCGATGCGGAAAACGCATACGCTATCCCCAATTACGAGCAAATCCTTGCGGAGGAGGAGGCGGCAAAGGAAAAACCGCTCCACGGCGCATACATAGGAAAATTCAAAATAACGCACTACACGCCCGGCTCGGCTGACAACGGCATCTGGGGAAACAGCACCGCCTGGGCGGGCAAAATAATTCCCGGTCAAACCATCGCCGTCGACCCTAATATTATCCCCAAGCTCAGCTGGGTCTACATCGATGGCTACGGTCTCCGCCGTGCCGAGGACTGCGGCGGCATGGTAAAAGGCTACACAATTGACATTGCCGTCAACTCATATTCGGAAGTCCCCCAAGGAGTAGTTTACCGAGACGTCTACTGGGCTTCTCCCTGATTTTCCACTGCTGAAATTCCGTATCTCGCCAATTATCGCTGCTCGAAGTATCAACATACGCCGTCGCATCTCAAATCGGCAATCTACGAAATTTCAGCGGCGGAAAATAAACAAAAGCGAGAAAATTCCGCATCTTACCAATTATCGCTGCTCGGAGTATCTACATACGCCGTTGAATACCAAATCGGTGACCTATGAAATTTCAGTGGCGGAAAGTATGCAAAAGCGAGAAAAATCCGCATCTCGCCAATTATCGCTGCTCGGAGTATCTGCATATGCTGTTGCACTTCAAATTGGTGACTTACGAAATTTCAGCTGCGGAAAGTATGCAAAAGCGAAAAAATCTGCATCTCACCAATTATCGCTGCTCGGAGTATCAACATACGCCGTCGCATCTCAAATCGGCAATCTGCGAAATTTCAGCTGCGGAAAATATGCAGAAGTGAGAAAAAATCCGCATCTCACCAATTTTCCCTGCTCGGAGTATCTGCATACGCCGTCACATACCAAATCGGTGACCTATGAAATTTCAGCGGCGGAAAATGTGCAAAAGCGAAGCACTTCAAATCGGCGGTTTATGAATTTTTTACTGCGGAAAACACATAAAAACAATACCCGACAACAAACAGGAGGATATTCAAATGAAAAAAATCTTATCTGCGGCGGTTATTCTGTCGCTGTTATTTTCATCAATACCGGCATCAGCGTCAAAAACCGGGGACGAACTCCGCAAAACGGCGCAGTACGTTTACGAAAACACGCCCGAACCCGTTTCGGGGAGCGTCGGAGGAGAATGGGCGGTTTTCGGACTGGCACGTTCGGAATATGATGTCGATTCAAGCTATTTCTTAAAATACGCCGAGAATTTGCAGACAGGCTCGGGCAGTACGCCCGAATACCTTGAAAATCCACGCTATATCCTTGCGCTTACGGCAATAGGTATGAACGCCGCCGATTTCAAGGGCAAAAATTTGTATACGCCGCTTTTGGATACGGAAAAAGTAACTTCGTTCGGAGTTAATGCGTCGGCATGGGCGCTTATCGCTCTGGACTGCGAAAATTACAAAACAAACGGCGAAAAGGAAAAATACATTGAATTTATATTAAACTCGGCTCTTGATGACGGCGGATTTTCGTACACGTCCGAGGGATCGGCGGACGCGGACGTAACGGCGGTTGTTTTGCAGTCTCTTTCTCCGTACACCGAGCGTTCGGACGTAAAAGAAGCCGTAAATAAGGCGCTTTCGTGCCTGTCGGACAAGCAGGAGGCGGACGGCGGATTTGTTTCGTGGGGTGTAAAATCAGCGGAAAGCACCGCCCAGGTCATTACCGCACTCAGCTCGCTTAATATACCTTTAAGCGACGAACGCTTTGTAAAGGATAAGAATTTATACGATAATCTTATGCAGTTCTCGTGCGGAAACGGCGGCTTTAAGCACGTCACTTCCGATGAAACCGCAAACGCAATGACCACCGAACAGGCATTGTATTCGCTCTCGGCGCTTGAGCGTGCCGAAAACGGCAAATCAAAGCTTTACGATATGTCCGCCGTTGCAAAAATCCGTGCGCCGAGATTTTCGGATATATTAAACAGCCCCTACCGTTCGGCAATAGAAATACTTGCCGAAAAAGGCGTTATAAACGGAGTGTCCGACACGGAGTTTAATCCGCACGGAAACGTAACCCGTGCCGAATATGCGGCAATGATTGTGCGTGCGCTCGGAATAGAAAAAACGGCAGATAACAGCTTTGCCGATGTGAGCGAAAACGATTGGTTTTACAAAAGCGTATGTGCGGCGTACGGCGCAGGAATAATAAACGGAGTATCCGACACGGAATTTAATCCGCAGGGCAATATAACCCGTGAGCAATCCGCCGCAATGACCGCCCGTGCCGCAGAGTATGCGGGCGCTGACGCAGGCACAACGGCGGACGATATAGCTTTTGCCGCAAAGGAATATTCCGATTTCGGCTCGGTTTCGGAGTGGGCAAAACCGCCCGTAAGCTTTTGCTTAAAAAGCAAAATAACGGCGTTTATCACAGGTGAATTTATTCCACAAAGGGAAACCACACGCGAAGAAACGGCGCAGATGATATACACCTTGCTTTCGCTGTAAACAAAGGATTGTAACGAATGAAAACTTTCTTTAAAAAGCATAAAATAAAAATAATAACTGCGGCAGCGGCGGCGGCTGTTCTTGCGGTATCCTTTTTTGTTCCCTCAAAAAAGGATACCGCTCCGAACCCTGCCCCGACCGTCACGGCAGCAGCCGTGACGTCGGCAAGTCCGAGCCTTGCTCCGGCTCCGACCGTTACGGCGTCCGCCGTACCGTCGGCGGTTCCGTCTTTAACGCCGTCACCTACTCCGACCGCTCCGCCCAAAGAGCAGACATTTACCGCTCCGAAGCAGGAGAAAAAAAGCGTGTGCACTCTTACGGTGCGCTGTGACGAAATACTGAAAAATATAGACAAGCTTAATCCCGAAAAGCGTGAGCTTATCCCCGAAAACGGAATAATCTATTCGGGAAAAGCCGAGATAAACGACGGTGAAAGCGTTTTTGACGTTTTACAGCGTGAAATGCGCAAAAATAAAATCCATATGGAATTTGTAAACACGCCTGCGACAAACAGCGCATATGTCAAGGGCATAAACAATATATACGAATTTGACTGCGGCGGATTTTCCGGCTGGACATATTCCGTAAACGGAAAAACGCCGAATGTCGGCTGTTCGCAGTATTTTGTAAAAGACGGCGATATTGTCGAGTGGAAGTATGTATGCGAGATAACTTTTGATATGGGAGATTAAAATGAACGAGTTTAAGGAATACCACCCCGTTGCGGGCTTTGTATATTTTGCGCTTGTAATAACGTTTTCAATGTTTTTTATGCACCCCGTCTGCCTTGCGCTTTCGTTTTTGGGTGCATTTTTGTATTCTTTAATTCTCGGACGTGCAAAAACAATCCTGTATGCTCTGCCCGTTGCGGTTTTTGCCGCCGTTTTAAATCCGCTGTTCAATCACAGCGGAGCAACCGTCCTTTTCTATTTCGGAAACGGAAACCCGTTCACGGCGGAGTCGGTGTACTACGGACTTGCGGCGGCGGCTATGCTGTGCGCCGTTATCTGTTGGTTTTCGTGCTTCGGCGCCGTTATGACCGGCGACAAAACAATCTATCTTTTCGGCAGAATTATCCCGTCAATGTCGCTTGTTATTTCAATGATTTTACGGCTCATTCCCGAATTTAAACGCAAAATGCGTGAGATAGGCAACGCCCGAAAGGGACTTTTCAAAAACTATCGCTTAAAAGATGCGGTGTCGGTGTTCGGTGCGCTTGTGAGCGCATCGCTCGAGGGCGCAGTCGAAACGGCGGACTCTATGTCCTGCCGTGGGTACGGGCTGAAGCATAGGAGTGCATATTCAAATTACATTTTCACAAAGCGTGATGCGGCGGTGTGCATTGCCTGTGCGGCGACGGGAGCGTATACGGTGATAGGTGCGGCAGAGGGTGCGCTCGGGTGGCGGTATTTCCCGTCCGTTTCGGGAGCGGAAGTAACGCCTTACGGCATAAGCGTGTTTGCGGCGTATTTTATAATGTGTTTAATGCCTGTTATAATTGAGGCGGCGGAGGTATGCAGATGGAAAGCTATAAAATCGAAAATCTGAATTTTTCATACCCGAACGGGAAAAGTGTGCTTAAAAATATAAGTTTTACCGTAAACAGCGGTGAGTTTATAACCGTATGCGGAAAATCGGGCAGCGGAAAAACCACGCTTTTAAGGCACCTAAACCCCATTTTGGCGCCCGAGGGCGAGCGGAGCGGACAAATTCTTTTTTGCGGAAACGATATATTTTCGCTCACAAAGCGTGAAGTGTGCGAAAATATAGGCTTTGCGGTGCAAAACCCCGATAACGGGATTGTGACCGATAAGGTGTGGCACGAGCTTGTGTTCGGAGCGGAAAATCTCGGACTTGATCAAAATACAATCCGTGCAAGAGCCGCCGAAACGGCGTCTTTTCTCGGCTTGGAAAATATTTTTTACAGCGATACGTCAACGCTTTCGGGCGGACAAAAGCAGATTTTAAATCTTGCCTCCGTGCTTGTAATGCGGCCCAAAGCGATAATCCTTGACGAGCCGACAGGTCGGCTCGACCCGATTGCGGCGTCGGAATTTCTGCGATTGCTCAAAAAAATCAATACCGAAACGGGTATAACGGTCATAATGAGCTCGCACCGCCTTGATGAAGCGCTTGAATTGTCGGACAAGCTTGCGGTAATGGACGGCGGCAGGCTTGTTTCGTTCGATACTCCCAAGACGGCGGCGGCAAATTCAGAAATATTTATGTCGCTCCCAAGCTTTGCAAAGGCGTATTTTTGCCTGGACGGCGGAGCGGATTGTCCGCTCACGGTGCGTGAGGGCGGAGCGTGGATTGATGAATTTTCAAAAACTCACGAGTATGACCGCTCCGAAATAATTGATGAAAGCATAAATACCGATACCGTTATCGACGTTTGCGGGGTATGGTTTCGGTACGAAAAAAATTCGGCTGATATAGTAAAAAATCTTTCGCTTTCGGTGAAAAAAGGCGAATTTTACGCAATAAACGGCGGCAACGGCGCAGGAAAAACGACCCTGCTCTCGCTCCTTTCGGGTGTAAACCGCCCGTATAGGGGAAAAATCAAAACAAATGCAAAAACCGCACTTTTGCCGCAAAATCCGCAGTCGCTGTTTGTAAAAAGTACGGTGTATGAGGATTTTCTCGAGGTATGCACGGATAACGGCAGAATAAAAGAGGTGTGCGCCCTGTGCGGAGTGGGCGGACTTTTAAAATCGAGCATTTATGATGTTTCGGGCGGCGAACAGCAGAGGTGCGCACTTGCAAAGCTTATTCTCGCCGAACCCGATGTGTTTCTTTTAGATGAACCGACAAAGGGGCTTGACGGATTTTTCAAGGAAAAAATTGCGGAGATTTTGCTGTCGCTTAAAAACAGCGGAAAAACGATAATAGCGGTGTCGCACGATTTGGATTTCTGTGCGGAATACGCCGACAGGTGCGGTCTGTTTTTTGACGGCAGAATAGTGAGTGAAAATACACCGCACAAATTTTTTGCCGATAAGGATTTTTATACCACCTCGGCGCACCGTATGTCAAAAGCGGCGCTTGAAAACGCCGTCACGGCGGCGGATATTGTGCGTGCGTTCGGGAAAGAACCGCCGAAAATATCGGCGGAAAAGACGGACAGCTTTGACGTTCCCGACATAAAAAAGAAACCGCTCGTTACGGCGTGCGAAAAGCCGAAAAAGCCGTGGGAATTTCTTGTATATTTCCTCGCCGTACCGCTTACGGTGCTTTTGGGGCGGTACGCTTTCGGCGACAGAAAATATTATTTTATAAGTATGCTTATAATTTTTGAAATACTTCTTCCGTTTGCGGTGCGGCTCGAAAAACGCCGTCCGAAAGCGAGGGAGATAACAGTTCTTGCGGTTATGTGTGCGGCGGCGGTGTTCGGGCGCACGGCGTTTTATGCGTTTCCGCAGGTGAAGCCTGCGGCGGCGGTTGTTATCGTGACGGGGCTTTGCCTGGGTGCGGAGTGCGGATTTATCACGGGCGCCGTTACGGCGTTTGTGTCGAATATGTTTTTCGGTCAGGGACCGTGGACGCCGTGGCAGATGCTTGCGCTTGGTGCGGTCGGATTTTTTACCGGAGCGTCGTCACGGTATATCGGCAAAAACAAGCTGTGCGTGAGCCTGTACGGGGCGGCGGCGGTGTTTGTGATTTACGGCGGAATAATGAACGCCGCATCGGTGCTGATGTCGCAGAATACGCTCAATTTGGGAATGTTTCTTGCGTCGGAAACGGCAGGCGCGCCGTTTGACGCCGTTCACGCCGTTTCGACGGCGGTGTTTCTGTGGCTTATCGCACGCCCGTTTTGCGAAAAGCTTTCAAGAATAAAATTAAAACACGGTCTGTACAAATCAGTATAAAAGTGATACAATGTATATATCACAACGGAAGGAAGTTTTTACTTAATGAAGAAACTTATTTCATTCTTAAAGCCATATAAGCTTCAGCTTGCAATAGGCCCGTTTTTCAAGCTGACCGAGGCGGTGTTTGAACTGCTTATCCCGACGCTTATGGCAATGATAATAGATAACGGCGTAAATGCGTCAAATCAAGGGTATGTAATAAAAATGGGCGTCGTAATGCTTGCGATAGCCACGTTCGGCGTGCTTTCGGCGCTCGTGTGCCAGTACAGTGCGTCGATTGCCTCGCAGGGTTTCGGCACGGACGTGCGAAACGCAATGTACAAAAAAATAGAAAGCTTTGCATTCGCCGATCTCGATAAATTCGGAACATCGTCGCTGATAAACCGAATAACCGGCGATGTAAACCAGCTTCAGCAAGCGGTTGCAATGCTGATAAGGCTTGTAATCCGTGCGCCGTTTCTGTGCGTGGGCGGATTGATTATGGCAATGCTTATAGATATAAAGCTGTCGGTAATTTTTATGATAGTCATACCGCTGTTTGTGTTTGTGCTGTTTTTGGTAATGTTCAAGGCTGTACCGCTGTATAAATCGGTGCAGAAAAAGCTTGACGGAATAACGCTCGTATTGCGTGAAAATCTTTCGGGCGTGCGTGTAATACGTGCGTTTGCCGGACGTGAGCGAGAAAAGGAGCGGTTTTCGGAGGCGAACACGGATTTTTCCAATACGGCAATACGTGTCGGAAAAATAGCGGCACTGACCAATCCCGCAACAACGATAATAATGAATTTCGCCGTTATAGCGGTTATAAAAATAGGCGGAATACGTGTAAATACGGGCAATCTTTCGCAGGGTGAAATAATAGCGTTTATAAACTATCTCACCCAGATTTTGAACGCAATGATAGTGGTGGCAAACCTTGTAATACTGTATACCAAGGCGTACACCTCGGCAGGGCGTGTAAGCGAGGTTTTGAACTATACCCCGTCGCTTGAGGGCGGAGAAAAGGAGATTAAGCCGGTAGAGGGTACGCCGTGCATTGAGTTTAAGAATGTGACAATGACGTATCCGTCAAGCTCCGTGCCGTCGCTGGAGGATATAACCTTCAGTATAAATAAGGGCGAAACAATCGGAATTATCGGCGGAACGGGCAGCGGAAAGAGTACGCTTGTGAGCCTTATTCCGAGATTTTATGATGTAAGCGAAGGCGAAGTGCGCATAAACGGCGTGAACGTGAAGGAATATCCGCAAAAGCAGTTAAGGCAGGAGATTGCGATTGTACAGCAGCGTGCGAACCTGTTCACGGGCACGATTGCGCATAATCTGCGAATGGGAAAGGCTGACGCCACGGAGGCGGATATGGACAGAGCGTGTGCGCTTGCGCAGGCGAGCGAGTTTGTGGACAGGCTTCCCGAGCGCTACGAAACGGAAATATCGCAAAGCGGAAACAATCTTTCGGGCGGACAAAAGCAGAGGATAACGATTGCACGTGCGCTTATAAAAGGTGCGCCGCTGCTTATTATGGACGACAGCGCCAGTGCGCTTGATTTTGCAACGGACGCAAAACTGCGCCGTGCGATCAAGGAGGATACTGCGCATCAGACCGTAATTATTGTGTCGCAAAGGGTAAACACCGTAAAAGATACCGACAGAATAATCGTTCTCGACGACGGAAAAATCGTCGGAATCGGTACGCACCGAGAACTGCTGGAAAATTGCGAGGTATACAAAGAGATATGCATCTCCCAAGAGCAATTCTGAATAAAATTCCGCATCTCGCACATTTGCACTCGCTTGCATATTTGCATATGCGGCGCTCGTTTAAATGCACAATCTGCGAAATTTTCTTTCAGAATTGCAGCTGTAATGCACCAAAAACAAAACACACCCTCGGAGTATCGCATACGCCGTCGTGTGCGTTTCGACCTTTCTGTGCAAAAATCCCGTCGCCGCACATCGGCGCTCGCTTAAATGCACGACCTGCGAAATTTTCGGTAGGGGTCGATGCCCTCATCGACCCGAAACGGAGCAATTTTTTCAATATGCTTGCATTTTCCGGTAGGGGTCGATGCCCTCATCGACCCGAACCCATTTTAAATAAACACAAAAAAGCGGAGCTGTAAAGCTCCGCTTTTCGCTGTTTTCCCTCAACTGTTTTCGTTATAACAATCTTTATCCCATCGAATCACGTTTGTATCAATATATTTCCATATTTCGTCATAATCTTTTTTATTGCAGATAATGTGATCATAAAACGAACGTTGCCATATTCCGTGAGCCGTTTCCTTTGTGACCATTATTTTAAACGAACGTATAATATCCGGTATCGTAGGGGTCGATGCCCTCATCGACCTATCAAGAGAAATCAGCATATGAATATGATTTGGCATTATTACGTATTTATCAACCGTAACACCGCTGTATTTTTGGCTTATGCTTCTTATATATTTGTCGCAAACCTTTCCTGTGTCGGTCAGCACGTTTTGCATGTCATCGCTTGGGACGATGTGGGCATCGTCCCCTACAGGAGCGATAGCGGATAAAATTTGCTTATGTCCTCTTGTGCATATCGTAATAAAATATGCTCCGGGTGAAGAATAATCATATTCTTTTAATCTTAAAGGCTTTCGATCCGGTAATGTCATATTCAATCCTGTGTCAGGAACATAAACTCCATATCCTCCGTACCCTGTGCGCAGGCGTGGCCCGTGTCGGGATAGAGAATGTGCGTTTTCTTGCAGTTAAGCTTGTTGTAGACAGCATATTGCGTTGACGGCGGACAAGTTACGTCCATCATACCGGTAAACATCATAACTTCCGCCTTAATTCTTGGTGCAAGATTTTGAATATCTATGTAACCGAGACGTTCAAAAATTTCGTCCTCACGCTCGTGTGTGGGGTCGTAATTTCTGAAATAATTGCGAACTTCCTCAAAAGCCGCCTCGCCGAGATTCATCTCATATGTACGGCGGAAATCCGATAAAAACGGGAACATAACCGCCGCACGCTTTATTCTCGGCTCAAGCGCCGCACAGGCAATTGTCAGACCGCCGCCCTGACTGCCGCCTCTGGCGTAAACACGGCTGCCGTCAATGCCGTCCATGTTCATAACGATGTTGGCAAGCTCTGCCGTGTCAAGGAAAATGCTTCTGTATAAAAGCTTTTCGGGCGAACTGTCGCTCAATCCACGGATTATGTGACCTGCATTGGTCGGGCCTTTAACACCGCCCACGTCCTCGCTCGTTCCGCCCTGACCACGGCAGTCCATGGCAAAAACGGCGTATCCGGCAAGCACAAATCCGAGCTTGTGCATCCATTCGCCGCTCGTGCCGCCGTATCCGTGAAAGAACAGTATGGCAGGCACGTTTTCTTTGTTTGCCGGGCGCATGTGCGAAACGTGGATACGTGCTCCGCCCATGCCCGTGAAATACATATCGTAGCACTCTGCGTTTTTCGCCTTGAATTTTGCCTCTTTAAGCTCAACCTTGGGGTCAATCGCTCTCATTTCCTCAAGCGACTTGTCCCAGAACTCGTCAAAATCGGCGGGTTTGGGCGATGAACCCATGTATTTTTCCAAATCCTCTTTTTTCATATCAACTGATGGCATAGTAAAACTCCTCTGCTTTTTTCTTTGATTATATCGCATTTGTGCGGAAATTTCAAGCAATTCCCAAAATATCTTTTGCAAGGCGGTCAGCCATATCATTGTACTTGTCGCCCGAATGACCCTTCACCTTGTGAAACCGTACGCTTAAAACGTCCGAAATGCTGTCAAAATACGCCTTGTATGCGATTGTACCGCTTTTGTTTGTTTTCCATTCTCCCGTACACCATTTCTCAATTCCGGCGTAATCGTAGTATAAATCGAGCGAGTCCGCACCGTTTTCCACGCAAAACCGCATTGCGCACATAGCGCCGTTTATCTCTCCTGCGACGTTCCGCATTGCGGCGTTTTCCTCATCATTGAATTTTTCGCTGAAACAGTGCGTTTCGCCGTTGTAAAAAATTACTGCGCCGTAGGAATATTCCTTTGTTTTTATGTTGTAACTGCCGTCAACATATGCGCACGTGCCGTCGGGGTCGGGCGCCTTTTCTTTGGTTGCAGTCATATATTCCTCTGCGGCGGCTCGGCTCGGAAAGCTTTTAAACTCCGCACCGCCATACCCCGTCACTTCACGGCGGCAGTCCTCCCAGGAGGTGTATATTCCGGGTTTCCGCCCCTGCCTTACGGCATAAAATTTAGCCATATTTTTAAACTCCTCCGTTAAAAATCGTTCTCTGCGGTAAATAATAACATAAATTCGGAAAAAAATCAAGATTATCGGTAGGGGTCGATGTCCTCATGCCCCGAAAAAGATGAAAATCTTTCCATTCTCATGTAGGGGTCGATGCCCACATCGACCCAAAAAATCAGAAATTTAAAAAAAAATCAATATCACGGCATACAAGATATAGTGTTTTTTTGCCACACACGGCGAAAAAACACAATTCGTCGGAGTTTCTACCTATTATATGTGTCAAATAATCGGCAAAAAAATTTTTGAAACAAAATCGGAACTTTTTAAGAAAACCGCCGTCTAATAAAGTGAAAACTCACCAAAGCGGCGTGCAAGTATGAAAATCAACCAAACGCAGCTTTTGAAAACTGTATTTTTGAGATAAAGTACATAAAAATATTTAGAAAATACAGGAAAAAGCAAAAAAAGTGTTGACATCCGCACTGTGAGATAGTAGAATATTTAGTGGCAGCTTTTTATGATGAGTAGAAACGTTATAAAATTCTGTTACCGTAATATTAATAAGACTGTGGGCTTTGAGGGTAAAGCAGGTTACCCGAACAGGCTGTGACAGTCGGCTTACAGTTTGTTTACAACTGTGAGACTGCATTGACATATCATTACTTGCGTGATATAATCAATGCGTATTCTGAGATAATATATCTTGGATATTTTCGGTTTATCGGGCTGAGAAGGGTGTCCGGTAGGCTGCAGAGAAAACCCTTCACAGAAGAAAATTAAAGGGAGGATTTGAGACTATGAATAAGAATCTCAAGAAAGTAATTTCAGCAATTGCTGCTCTTGCTGTATCAGCAAGCTCAATCGTTGCATTTGCTGCAGGTTATCCTGACGTTCCTGAAACAGCTTCATATAAGCAGGCAGTTACAGAGCTGACAGCTTTAGGAATTGTTGAAGGTACAGACAACGGCACATTTGAGCCGGATCAGAACGTAACAAGAGCACAGATCGCAAAGATGATCGTTGCCGGCGAAG
Organism: Clostridiales bacterium UBA6363; assembly: GCA_002438865.1. Taxonomy (GTDB): domain Bacteria; phylum Bacillota; class Clostridia; order UBA1381; family UBA1381; genus UBA4716. Next base: position 3,234 of record DJRJ01000076.1, on the reverse strand, counting down.
GAAGCTCAAACCTGAGCTCAGCTGAAGCTCAGAAGGGCAAGGACACAAAGTTCGCTGACGTAACAGGCAGCCACTGGGCATCAGGCTTCATTGCAGTTGCTACAGCTGAAGGAACAAAGTTCGTTGACGGTTACAGCGATACAGAGTTCGGTCCTGAAGACAATGTAACATTTGCACAGGCAGTAAAGATGATCGTATCGGCATTAGGTTATTCTACATATGCTGAAAACGAAGGCGGCTGGCCGGGCGGTTACCTCAACTATGGTTACTCACTCGGAATAGCTAACGGCGTAACAGCTTCAAACGACACAGAGTTAACAAGAGCTCAGGTTGCTCAGATGATTGACAACGCAATAAAAGCTCCTATCTGTGTTATCGATGGCTGGAAGCAGGAATGGGACGGTACTAAGCTTGCTCAGGTTCCGAACCGTGTAAAGAAAGATAAGGCAAGCACAACTGTTAAAGATCAGTGGCAGTGTTACTTAAACACAGCACATGACGCTTATGTATTTAACGGTCGTGTAAAGGAAACACATCAGTCAAATCCGTCACTTGACACAGATAAGGTTAAGTTCACGGTTGAAAAGGCTGACAACTTTGAAGGTTATCAGGTTGTTAAGGGTCTGAACGCTATAAGAGATAATGCCGGTGATACAGAAACAGCATATATCGGCGATTCGGAAGCAGATAAGAACCTCTTAACATATGCTGAAATCCTCGTTCAGTTGAACGAAGATGATGAATACACAATCTTAAGCATTACTCCGGTAGGCTCAAACAAGGTTGCTACATTCAACGCTGATGATTACTCAAAGGCTACAGCAGTTGCATCAACAGACGATAAGGGTACACTTTACTCATATGTTGATGACAACTCAACAAAGACAGATTCATTCAAGATCGACGTTGCTAAGATGTATGCAGGAACAGACGGCGGTTTCTATGTAAACGGCAAGCAGGTTGACCTTTCAGCATCAGCAGGCGAAACTCTTGAAGACAAACTTAATGCTTTCGTAAAGGGTAATGCAACAGGTACTGTTACATTAATCGACAGCCCGGCAACAGGTACAACATCAACAGACGGTGTATATGACTACTTGATGGTTACATACTACAAAGACGCTGTTGTTGCATCAGTTGTAGGTGACGCTGAAGAAAGCACAATCCGTTTCAGCGACAGAGCTCCGGAAGTTGGTTTGTCACTTGACGTTGACACAACAGATGATAGCATGTTCTATTCATTCAAGACTGTTGACGGCAAAGACGTTGCTGTTGAAGACTTAAAGGAAAATGACATATTGTCAATCGCTTGGGACGTTACAGCATCAAGCTTTGAAGATTCAAAGTCATATGATGTACTCGTATCAACTGCTACAGCAGAAGGTAAGCTCACAAGCATAAAGAACGGTAATAAGTACACAGTAGGCGGCGAAGTGTATAAGACAGCAGGTACTTGGGTATCAACTCTTAACCAGGGTAACGAATATACACTTTACTTAGACGCTTTCGGCAGAATCGCTTCATTCGAAGAAACAGCTGCTTCAAAGAAGTATGCAGTTCTCGACAGCGTATATGATAACGGCGGCGGTAACTACTACGCTACAATCATTACTCCGGACGGTAAGAAAGAAAAGTATCCTGTAGCTAATGATAAGTATCAGACTTACTTAGACTATACTTATATTGCAGCAGGTGCACACGTTACATCAGACGAAGCAGTTAAGTCGAACAGAAAAGACGTTCAGAACAGAGTTGTTACTTATTCGGTAACATCATCAGGTAACCTTAACGTTAAGGAAAACCCGGCTGCTAATAAGACAGAAGCATCAGGCGTATACAAAGCAAGCTCAAAGAAAGTCGGCGGCATTAAGCTGAGCGATACTCTTACATCAGCTCTTTACTTAGGTCAGGAGTATTTAGATGAAGATAAAGTTGCTGCAATGGCAATGGACGCTTTTGAAGATGAAAACACTTACACAGCATATGCTTACAACAAGCTTTCAGATGGTTCATACCAGTTCGTAATTGTTACAGCAGGTAATGAGTCAATCTCGTACAAGACAGACTTCGTATTGTACTCAAGTAACTACTCAATAACGGTTGATGACGAAGAACGTACAGCTATTTTCGTAGCAGACGGTGACGGCACAGCTCTTAAGGAATTAGTTTTAGACGAGGGCGTATCGGTTTCAGGCTTAAAAGAGGGTACACCGATAATGGTTAAGAAGAACACATCAGGCTATGTAACAGCTATCTATCCGTTGTTCAAGACATCAGGAGAAGGCGTAGTTACACTTGATAATGGTTACCATGCATTTGCTGACGCTGCAAGAACAGCTATAAAGACTCAGGACTTCACAAAGATTCTTGACACAACAAACCTTAATGCATATGTTAAGTCAGTATCGAACGGCGGATCACTTGTTGCTCCGAGTTCAAATCCTGTAGACTGGGTATTCGGTGCTGTATATGAAACATCGAAGAACTCAATCTCAATCGCTAAGAAGTTTACTACTGCTACAAACGCTAAGGTTGCAGGCGAAACAAGCGATTACACAACAAATGTAGAAGATGATGCATTCGTTGAGGAATTTGACCTTGATTCAGACGCTAAGGTAGTTGTATATGACTACAAGAAGAAGGCAGACAGCGACGTAAGAGCTTACAACGGAATTATTTCAGCAGCTCTCACATTGTCACCTGTTAAGACAGACTTCTTCGATGCAGATCAGGATACAATCCTTAACTGGACCGGTGGTTCATTTGAAGTATCAAGAGAAACAGAGACATTTGGTAGAACATCATTTGCTCTCCTTAAGTTAGTTGACGGAAATGTTGCAGAAGCATTCATCATCAATCCTTCAACTTCAAGAAACTAATTAGAAATTAGTAAATCTTAAAAAAGAAACGGTCTTATGACCGTTTCTTTTTGTATGTCTGTAATGTTTTTATGTGTGCTTGCAAATCCGTATATATCCTCACCCTCTGCGGGATTTCTTTCCCTTTTTGCGCCATATTTGTATGGAGCGATGCTCACATCGTTCCATAATAAGGTATAATGCAAACGGGAAATACACAAGGATTGCTTTGTCGTCAGAAGACAAGTCCCTGCTCTACGGCGCGCGGGTGAAGATATGCGGAAATTTGTGATTAACGATTATATGTGAAAATTACGACATACAAGAGAGTGTGAAAAAAAGAATCCTTCTATAATAGAATATAAATATATCATAG
>DJRJ01000090.1 GCA_002438865.1 Clostridiales bacterium UBA6363 | reverse complement strand
CACCGCGCCCACGCCTCCACCGCCGGCGTTGCGGCGTATCTGCCCGCGTATTCCGGGCTTCTCGTCGATAAGGAGCTGTCCATCATGGGCAAGGCTCTTGACGATCCCAAGCGCCCGTTCGTTGCCGTTCTCGGCGGCGCGAAGGTCTCCGACAAGATCAACGTCATCAATAACCTCCTTGAAAAGGCGGACACCATCATCATCGGCGGCGGTATGGCGTATACGTTTATGGCGGCACAGGGTAAAGGTACGGGAACATCGCTTCTCGAGCCGGATTTTATCGACTATGCAAAGAAAATGCTTGACGAAGCGGGCGACAAGCTTGTTCTTCCGGTAGATACCGTTGTTGCAAAGGAATTTTCAAATGATTCCGAATCAAAGATTGCGGAAAACGGAATTGAAGACGGCTGGATGGGACTTGACATCGGACCGAAATCCGTTGCATTGTTCACAGACGTATTAAAGGACGCAAAAACGGTTGTATGGAACGGACCTATGGGCGTATTTGAAATGCCTAACTTTGCAAAAGGCACAAATGCAATCGCACAGGTGCTTGCAGACCTCGACGCAACAACAATCATCGGCGGCGGCGACAGCGTAGCGGCAGTAAACAAGGCAGGACTCGGCAGCAAGATGAGCCATATCTCAACAGGCGGCGGTGCGTCAATGGAATTCCTCGAAGGCAAGGAACTTCCGGGTATTGCGGCTCTTACAGATAAGTAATAAACGGCGAAAAAATAAAAATCGGAGGAACATTAAAATGGGAAAATATATTATTGCGGGAAACTGGAAGATGAATAAGCTTCCGTCGGAAACATATGATTTTGTAAAAGAAGTCGTTGAGGCTACAAAGGACGCATCGTGCGAGGTTGTTTGCTGTACTCCTTACGTGTGCCTTGCTCCGGCTGTTGAAGCGGCAAAGGGTACTCACGTAAAAATCGGTGCCGAAAATCTTCACTTTGAGGACAAGGGCGCATTCACGGGCGAAGTAAGCGCAGATATGCTTGCGGATTTAGGCGTTCAGTACGTTATAATCGGTCACAGCGAAAGACGCGAATATAACAATGAAACAGACGAAACAGTTAATTTAAAGGCAAAGAAAGCGCTTTCAAAGGGCATAATTCCTATCATTTGCTGCGGTGAAAGCCTTGAACAGAGAGAAGCGGGCATAACACTTGACTGGATTGCCATTCAGATAAAGAAAGCGTTTGCGGGCATTTCGGCAGAAGATGCCGCAAAGGTTGTTGTTGCATATGAGCCTATCTGGGCAATCGGAACGGGCAAAACCGCATCGGACGATCAGGCGGAGGAAGTATGCGGCGGAATAAGAAAAATCCTCGCAGGACTTTATGACGAAAAGACAGCCGCAGCTATCACAATCCAGTACGGCGGAAGTATGAATGCCGGAAACTGCGCCGGACTTCTTGCAAAGCCGAACATCGACGGCGGACTTATCGGCGGCGCATCGCTGAAAGCACCGGATTTCGCAACAATCACAAAAGCGGCTGAATAAGGCACAGAAAGGACTAATTACAATGGCAAAAAAACCAATTGCCCTTATTATAATGGACGGCTACGGTCTTAATAAAACGACCGAGGGAAACGCCATAGCGGCGGCGAAAAAGCCTAACTTGGACAAATATTTCGCACAGTACCCTAATACACAGCTCCGGGCGAGCGGACTTGCGGTGGGACTTCCCGACGGACAGATGGGAAACAGCGAGGTCGGTCATACCAATATAGGCGCCGGCAGAGTTGTTTATCAGATGCTCGTTAAAATATCAAAGGATATTGAGGACGGAAAGATTTTTGAAAACAAAGCCTTAAAGGACGCAATGCTCAAAGCAAAGGAAAACGGCAAGGCACTGCATTTTATAGGACTTTTGTCGGATGGCGGCGTTCATTCGCATAACGAGCATCTTTACGGATTGCTCGAAATGGCAAAGAGAAACGGTCTTGAAAAGGTGTACGTACATTCTTTCCATGACGGACGTGACGTGCCCCCCACATCGGGCGTTGAGTATATGAAAGAACTTGTGGAAAAAATGCACGAAATAGGCGTCGGCAAGGTTGCCACGCTGTGCGGACGTTTCTACGCAATGGATCGTGACAACGCATGGGACAGAGTGGAAAAAGCCTATAACGCAATGGTTAAGGGCGAGGGCATTTCCGAGAAAGACCCTGTCGAGGCGATTGAAAATTCATACGCAAACGGCGTAACGGACGAATTTATCGTTCCGACCGTTATAGATAAGGAAGGAACAATAAAAGAGGGCGACAGCGTTATAATGATAAACTTCCGCCCCGACCGTGCAAGACAGATTACACGTGCGTTTGCAGACCCCGATTTCAAGGGATTTGAGCGTAAGTATTTCCCCGTAAACTATGTGTGTATGGCGCAGTATGATGCGGAAATGCCGAATGTAACCGTTGCATATCCGCCCGAACAGCTCAAAATGACGTTCGGCGAGTACGTTTCGGAGCAGGGTATGACTCAGCTCAGAATTGCGGAAACGCAGAAATACGCTCACGTAACGTTCTTCTTTAACGGCGGCGAGGAAAAGCAGTTTGACGGCGAGGAGAGAATACTTATAAAATCCCCCGATGTCAAAACGTTTGATTTAAAGCCGGAAATGAGCGCATACGAAGTGTGCGACGCTGCGTGCGAAGCTATAAACGAGGATAAGTTCGACGTTATAATCTTAAACTATGCAAACTGCGATATGGTCGGTCATACGGGCGTATTCGATGCGGCTGTAAAAGCCGTTGAGGCAGTTGACGAGTGCGTCGGCAAGCTTGTCGATACAATACTTGCAAAGGGCGGCAAAGCAATAATCACCGCCGATCACGGCAATGCGGACTGTATGTTTGACCCCGAAACAAAATCGGTGTTCACGGCACATACCACAAACCCCGTTCCGATGATAGTTATCGGTCAGGGCGATGTAAAGCTTAAGCCGGGCAGACTCTGCGATTTGTGTCCGACAATGCTTGAGATGATGAATCTTCCCAAGCCGGAGGAAATGACGGGCGAAAGTCTTATAGTAAAATAAATTGTAGCTGCAGCAAAACGCACGGCGCTTTGCTGCAGTTAATTTTTGGGGTGGAAAATATGTGGGATATAATTAAGAAGAAACTGCTTTCGGCAGGAAATTACGCAAAGGTGTTTGTAAGGTTTGCCGTTGTTGCGGGCGTGACGGGCATTGTCGGCGGAATAGTCGGCGGAGCGTTTCATAAAACGGTCGACTGGGCGTCAGCAATGCGGACGGAGCATGGGTATCTGCTGTTCTTTCTTCCGCTTGCAGGCGTTGTGATAACGTTTTTATACAGGAAAACAAATTTGAAACATGACCCCGGAACGAACTGTATAATTTCCACGGTGCGCTCGGAGGATAAAATTCCGCTCGTTATGGCGCCTTTGATATTCGTTTCGACTGCACTTACGCATCTGTGCGGCGGTTCTGCCGGCAGAGAGGGCGCCGCATTGCAGCTCGGCGGCAGTATAGGTTTTGCTTCGGGCAGATTGTTTCGGCTCGACAGCAAAAATATGCCGATAGTTGTTATGTGCGGAATGAGCGCCGTGTTTTCTGCGCTGTTCGGCACGCCCGTAACGGCGGTTTTCTTCGCAATGGAGGTCATAAGCGTGGGCGTAATATATTATTCTGCGCTCGTGCCGTGCCTTGTGGCGTCGTATACGGCGTTTTTCATATCGTCCCTTTACGGAAATCACCCCGTGCGCTTTGCGGTTGCATTAGTTCCCGATACAAATTTCAAAACGGTTGTCGGCGTAATGGCTTTGGGTGTGCTTTGTGCGCTTTTGAGCATTGTTTTCTGCTCGGTAATGAAGTATACGGGCATATGTGCTCATAAGCTTATCAAAAACGATTATTTAAGAGCCGCCATAGGCGGTGCGGCGGTTATTGCGCTTACGTATGCGGTGGGAACACGTGACTATAACGGCGCAGGTATGGATATTATAGAACGTGCAATCGGCGGCGAGGCAAATAATTTTGCGTTTGTGCTTAAAATTATTTTTACTGCTGTAACCATAGGGTGCGGATTTAAAGGCGGCGAGATTATCCCCACGTTCTTTATAGGCGCAACTTTCGGCTGTGTCATAGGTCCGCTTTTCGGACTTCCGCCGCAGTTTTCGGCGGCAATCGGCATTGCGGCACTGTTTGTCGGCGTGGTAAACAGCCCGATGGCTTCGCTCGTTCTTGCGATAGAGCTTTTCGGCGCACAGGGAATTTTATTGTATGCGGCGGCGATTTTTGTAAGCTATATGCTGTCGGGATATTACAGTCTGTATTCGGGTCAGAAAATGATATATTCAAAACTCTGCGCCGAGTACATTAATATCAATGCAAAATAGCATACTATATATAGAAGAAATTTTCCCGAAAAATACAATATATGTACACTAAAAAAATAATTAAAAAAGTTTGCAAAAAAGTGTTGACAAAGG
>DJRJ01000129.1:343-29351 GCA_002438865.1 Clostridiales bacterium UBA6363 | reverse complement strand
AGAAAATATATTCTCCCCTGCGAAACGGCGCTGACGGTATCCGTATCGGCGGGCATGGGAGCCGCATTTTTCCCTTGCGTGTTTCCGATTGCGTATCCGCCGGCAAAAAATACCGCCGTCAATAATAAGTATGATGAAATTATAAGGCTATTCTTTAATATTTTCATTTATTTTCATTCCTTTCCGAAATATTCATTTACAATTATTCCCGATATTTTTTGTTTCAATACGCTTTAACGCCGTAAAACAGCAATCTAAACTCTTGAAATTTGCTTGCGGCTATGGTATAATTATCAGTATCTGTGAAGTGCTTTAAGCTCCGGCGGATATTTTTTCGTCGGCTAAGATGGAAATGTGTGCAAATCATATGCGGTGCCGCCACCGTAAGTACAGAGCGCTGTTTTACGCCCGCAAGGGCAGTCACTGATTTTTTCGGGAAGACAAAACAGAGTTATGACGTACAAGCCGGGAGACATACTTAAAGTGCTGAAAAGACCGCTGCGGACTTACGGCGTGTGTTTTCAAAATGACGGAGGAATACTTCCGTCTTTGTTGTGTTGCAAAAAAAACGGCTGTAACTTAAAAGGTTACAGCCGTTTTTTCGGCTTTTATATATAGGTAAATCGGTTGATTGTAAAACAGCTGTACGCTTACGGTGTACAATATGCCGTAGGGGTCGATGCCCTCATCGACCCGACGTTATTTTGCAATCGGCTGTATAATAAACATAAGGAGAGAACTACATGAAGAAAAAACTTTTATCTGCGGTATTATCAGCCGCAATGCTGGTTTCTGTATTTACAAACTTTGTATTTGCAGCTGCCGAAAGTACTGACATCGAAATCAGAACCGCCGCCGAACTTGCGGCTCTTGCGGATCGGGACATAACGGGCGCAATCGAGCTTTTATGCGACATTGATATGACTGACACCGAAATGTCGCCTATTGCAAGCCTTAACGGTGATTTTGACGGAAACGGCTACAAGATTTCAAACCTTTCAATCAGCGAAAATACAACGGACGATACAACGCACACGGCGTTGATTTCAACGCTTAACGGTACGGTGCGTGACACTGTTTTTGAAAACCCGAACGTATCGCTTAATTATAATAAGAGCTACGGCGGTACATACGTATCTGCCGCAATTATCGCAGGATATGCCGACGGGGGCGAGGCAAACTTTATAAACTGCGCAATTATCGGCGACAACGCAAACGTAACATTTACAACAAAGAACGCAAACCAGGGCTGCGGCGCATTTTTGGGATATGCAAACGACACCGCAGTTACGGTTGAGAACTGCTACAGCACAGCAAACGTTTCATGTTACGGCTACAGAGGCGGTCTTATAGGTGTTGTCGGATATTCATCTGCCGATATTAAAAATTCGGCGGTTGTCGGCGATGTATCCGCAGCAAGCTCATACTACGGCGCAGGCGGCGGTATGAGCGGAAACATTCTCGGTCCGTCATCTACAGTCAATTTTACAAACTGTTTCTACGGCGGTACTTTAACGGGATCAAAAAAATACGGTTTTGCATATATAACCGGAAGATATTCATACCCCACTGTCACAGCGCAGAACTGCTATTATGACAGCACAAAGAACAAATCCTCCTCATCATACAGCCCATTTGAGGTATTCCCGTCAGCCACACCTACGGCAGGCACTGCCGAGGGCAAGGAAACGGGCGAAATCACAGCCGCATTACTCGGCAGTGCATTCACCGACAACGGTGATTATCCCGTTACCGCATGGTATCCCGCACTCGACGAGTCGGCAGAGCATAACCTGACGGTTACGGTTTACCCCGAAAATGCGGAGGTTACGCTCCTTGACGAAACAGGCACAGCTGTTTCGGGCGAAAAGAGCGAAAACGTATATACATACAACGCATTAAGCGGAAAATACACCTGCACGGTCGGCGGTGTACAGGGTTATGAAGAAAAAACCTTTACCGTAAATACGGGTAAGGTTTCGGATATGTCAAGAAAGGTAACTCTTGCGGAAAAGACATACGAAGTTACGTTTAACGTAACGCCCGAAAACGCATCGTTCACGCTTTCAAAGGACGGCATAACCGTATCGCCCGTATCGGAGCGCACCTACAGCCTTAAGAGCGGAGAGTATTCATATCTTGCCGAGGCTGACGGATACACTTCAAAAAGCGGAACAATAAATATAACACATGTCAGAGCTTACACAATTGAGCTGATCTCTTCGGGCAGCACCGAAGAACCCCTCCCCGACTTCTTAAACGGCGGAGGAACGGAGGAAAATCCGTATCTTATACAAAACAAGAACGATCTTATTTTCCTCGCAAACTCATTCAACACATCAAGCGGCGAATACAGTAAGGCGCATTTCCTTATGACAGCTGACATTGACCTCGGTTTTGAGCCGTGGACGCCGCTCGGCAAAAATTACGTATACGGCTTTGACGGCGTTTTCGACGGCGGAAACCACAAAATCACGGGACTTAACGTTGACAACACCGATATGTACTGCGGTTTGTTCGGCTGTTTAAAAGACGCCGAGGTTAAAAACCTGACTGTAGGCGGAAGCGTATATTCAAACGAACTTCGTTCGTATGTCGGCGGTATTGCCGCACGTGCTTGCGGAAACACAACAATATCAAACTGCGCAAACACGGCTGTCATTTCCGCAGCGGCAACAGCTTCTGTCGGCGGACTTGTCGGCTATTGCAACAAGAGCGACGACATAGGCTATCAGTGGATTGACAATACCGTAAAATTTGTAAACTGTTACAATTCGGGCGATATTATCATAAACGGCACCGACAACGACCAATTCTCCGAGGGACTTGCCGGAGGTATTGCAGGCTACAGCAAAAACTGCGTACAGTTTGAAAACTGCCTTAACACAGGAAATATAAAGAGTGCCAACGCCGCCGCAGGCATATGCGGAAACACAGGCTCGGCACAGGGAGACAACTGCAATCCGTATTTCAAGAACTGCCTTAACACAGGTAAAATCGAAAGCGGAGTATCGGCACGTCCGATATACGGAAAAGGCACAATTGCCGAAAGCAGAGTTACAAACTGCTATGCGCTTGACAGCTCGGAAAACGCATATGTAACCTCAAAAGCAGCCGATGAGTTAAAAACTCTTGCGGAGGTTCTCGGCAGCGGCTGGGAGCAGAAAGAAAGCTTCCCCGTTCCGACAGGCGTTGAATACACCAAGCAGTCGGATTTACTTATCAGCGAGTCTGCAAAATACAATGACCTCGTAAGCCTTTCGGAAACCGACAAGGTATATTCGTTCCTTAAAGACGGCGAAACAGCCGGTGAAAATATCGGCGTAAGCTCAGCAATTGACGCAAACGAATACGTTTCGGCAGACGAAAACGGCGGCGTTAAGCTTGTAAAAGCAAACGACACAAATGCGGCAGTTACGGTAAACGCTGTTCTTACCTTTACCGCAGACGGTCTTATGTACAAAAAATCCGTCAAGGCAATTGCGGTTCCCGATACGGGTGCAAAAGACCGTTTCCTTGACAAGCTTGCCGTATTATATGCGTCAAAGAACATAGTAAGCGACTGGGCTGTTTTGGGTATGAATGCATATTCCGACCTTAAGGGAGATACGGAGCATGCAAAAATATCCGACACTGCAAAGCAGAACTACATAAACTTAGCGATAGACAAGCTTTCACAATCGTCAGCGCTCATTACCGACCGTGCAAAGGGCGAGATAATCTTAAGTGCGCTCGGTATGGACACCACAAAGCTTTTCCCCGTAAACAGTGCAAAATCGTTTGACAACGCCGCACTTCTGAAAGCGGAAAATGCCGGCAGTGCATACTCAAACGCAATCTGGATGCTCCTTGCCGACATGCAGGGAAACACCAAGCTTGACAGCGCAAAAATACAGTCGCTCGTAGACATACTTGAAAAAGAACAGGGAAGCGACGGACTGTATCATTACACCTACGGCGAATATGATTACACCGACCCCGACTCGACAGGCTGGGTGCTTGCGGCAATCGCACGTTTTGTGCAGGAGAGTGGCGACACTTACAAGGTAAAAGAAAAGGCGGCGTCAATTGCCGAAAAAGCAATTGCAGGTCTTTCAGCCGCACAGGGAAGCAACGGTTCATTCGGTAACATCTATACGGACTCTATGGTTATAACGGGTCTTGTCGCTTACGGAATCGACCCCGAAAGCGATCCCCGATTTGTAAAGAACGGATTTTCGCTTGCAGACGCTCCCATGTATTACGTAAATTCACAGGGTACGGGATTTGTGAGCGCATATTCCGACGGCGAGGCTGACAATTCCGCAACCGAGCAAGGCTTTATGGGACTGGTTTCGCTTGCCGCATTCAACGCAAACGGAAAACAGCCGTATAATCTGTACTCGTTCACAAAGAAGAACGAAATTTCCGTAATAACAACTCCTGTCCGTCAGCCGGCAAAAGCTACCGGCAAGGGCAATGTAACCGTTCCGTCAGAGCCTGAAACAGATGTGACATTTGACGTAACGGTAAGCATTTCGGCGCTTGACTCAACCTGGCTCGCCGCAAAATCCGTTACGGTAAAGGACGGCTCAAAGGTATATCATGCGCTCAAGAAAGCATTTGAGGAAAACAACATCACCGCAGACGGTCTTGATGAGGGATACATAAAATCCGTAACTGCAAACGGAAAAACGCTTGCGCAGTTTGACAAGGGCGTCAACAGCGGCTGGCTGTACTACGTAAACGGCGATGTACCGCAGGTCGGAATAACGGATTACACTCTGAGCAGCGGTGATAAAATAGAACTTAAATACACCGCGGATTACAAAAAGGATACTCCCTCAATCGGCGGAGGCGGCTCGACAAAGAAGGACGATACCAAAAAGGACGACGAAAAGACTGACGAAAATCCCGCTTGGGAAAATCCGTTTGCCGATGTAAACGACAAGGACTGGTTCTTTGACGCAGTTAAATTCAGTTCCGAAAAGGGATTGTTTAACGGTGTTTCGGACAGCGAGTTTGCTCCGTATGACAATGTAACAAGAGGAATGTTCGTAACGATAATGCACCGTGCGGCAAATTCTCCCGAAAGCGGCGGGAACAGATTTGCCGATGTAAAAGCAGGCAGTTACTATGAAAAAGCGGCGGCATGGGCAGCAGAAAACGGCATAGTAAACGGCGTAAGCGAAACGGAGTTTGCTCCCGATGACAATATCACACGTGAGCAGATTGCGGTTATACTGTACAACTACGCAAAGGGCGAAGCTCCCGAAAAGCTGTCGGCAGACGCATTTGCCGATACGCAGAGTATTTCGGACTGGGCAGCCGATGCAATCGCCTGGGCGGTAAGCAAAGGAATTATAAACGGCAAAGAAAACAATATGCTCGACCCCAAAGGCACTGCAACACGTGCCGAGGCGGCGGCTATGATGATGAGATTTATCAATCTCGGCTAAACAGTACCCGATTTCGGGTACTGACAAAGGAGCCAAACAGTAAACGGTTTGGCTCCTTTGTTATTGAAACTATTTTTCTGTTATAAACATCAGTGAAAAGCTTACCGATAAAAGCAAGCAGCAAAGCCATATCGCCTTATCGCCTATATACAGCGTGGCGGCTCTGCCGATACCTGCTCCCACGGCAAAAATAAGTATAACGCCGAAATATGTGAGCGATTTGTACAGAACAGCTTTATCACGGTTATGCCTGTACGCACACAGCGACTCAACTGCACTCCGCATATTGCCTATACACATAGTGCTTGCATATGCATGCCCCCGCACCTTATGAAACGTTTGAACCTGCAGAGCGCACACAAACGATACCAACGCATTTGCGAGCAAATCAATGCTGTGCGGCAGAAAGCCGACAAAGAACAGCAAAATCATTTCGCAAAGCAGTATCAATTGCCGCCAATGTATTTTCTCAAGTCTTTTAAATCGTATATGCACCATTTCCGCCGTCATTGTTCCGACAAGGAAGGACGCCACCGGAATACTGTATTTCAGCGCCGTATACCATTCTCCGCAAAACAGCGACGAACTGAGCAATACGATATTTCCCGTCTGGGCATTTGCAAACACTTCTCCCCTGCCGAAATAGGTGTATGCGTCCTGAAATCCGCCCGACAGAACAATAAACACCGCCGCACGGAAAGTGTCCGACATCTGCCCCTGAAAAGTATGTGTTTTTTTCATTTTTATCATTCCCAAGCAAAACCAAAAACAACCGACGCATAAGAGAGCATAAAACCGAATAAGGTCAGCGTAAACTCGATATAATTCCCCGATAATATGCAGATTGCCGCACAGCTTATCAGAAAGCCAATCCCCATAGTTACGGCGGCTGTTTTTTCCGCTGCGGATATTTTTCCTCTTTTTCGGATAATAATTGCAACAAGCGCAATCATAGCCGCATCGAGCATAGCCCACATCAGTGTTCTCAATACCATTCCAAATCCCTCTCTTTCGCATATACTGTATATGCTTGACTTTTTAACACTAATATATTATAATATCTTCAAACACATATGTAAAATATATAATACACATGATTGATATATAAATATGATATATGAGGTTGTTATGAATATTAATTACGAATATTACAAAGTTTTTTATTACGTTGCCAAATACGGCAATATTTCTTATGCGGCAAAGCTTTTGCTCAATAATCAGCCGAATATGACCCGCACCATAAAAAATCTTGAAGGGCAGCTCGGCTGTACCCTTTTTCTGCGTACAAGCCGCGGTATGCAGCTTACGCAGGAGGGAAAAAGACTGTACGAGCATATACAAATCGCTTTTAATCATATCGAAGCCGGAGAAGCTGAAATAACGGAGATAAAAAATCTGCAAAGCGGTAATGTTTTTGTTGCCGCAAGCGAGGTAGCTCTGCGCTGTCTGCTTTTGCCCGTGCTTAAAAAATACCGTGCATTATACCCCGGTATACGGCTGCGCATAAGCAATTATTCCACACCGCAGGCAATCGACGCACTGAAAAACGGAACGGCGGATTTTGCCGTTGTGACAACGCCGACGATACGCTCCGCATCGCTTACGGAAACAAATATAAGAAAAATACGTGAAACGGCAATCTGTTCGCCCTCCTTTACCGCTCTCACAAAAGGGAAGGTATCTTTATCGGAATTAAAAGATTATCCGCTGATTTCACTCGGAGCGGACACAAAATCTTTTGAATTTTATTCGGCATTTTTTGCAAGCCACAATCTCCCGTATGCTCCCGATATTGAGGCGTTTACGGCAGATCAGATTTTGCCTATGGCGGAGGCTGACCTCGGGATAGGCTTTGTTCCCGTAGAATTTGTGCACCCGTCGGACAACGTAAAAATAATCGATTTGCGTGAAGAAATTCCCGAACGCAATATTTGCCTTATCAAAAGAAAAGGGCAGCCATTAAGCATGGCTGCCAAAGAATTGGAAAAAATGATACTTACATCATAACAGGCTCATAACGTTTTCAAAAACCTCGCCGATATTCTCACGGAAAACAACGTCCGCCTTATTGTCCATAAACGTTTCGTCACGGTTTATGACTGCGATATATCTTCCGCCGAAATAATTCAAATATGCCGCCGCAGGATACACCGCAAGCGATGTACCGCCGACTATGAGCATATCGGTTTTTGAAATTGCCCCCACCGCACGGCTTTCAACCTCGGTATCGAGCATTTCGCCGTAAAGCGTAACTTTCGGGCGTATCAGTCCGCCGCACTCACGGCAATACGGTACTTTGCCGTTAAGCTTTTTTACGGCTTCATACGCAAACGGAGCGCCGCACTTTGCGCAGTAATACTCCTTTGTCGTGCCGTGCAGTTCAAGCACGTTCTTGCTCCCTGCAAGCTGATGCAGTCCGTCTATATTCTGCGTTATGACAGCCTTTATTTTGCCCGTTCTTTCAAGCTCGGCAATCGCCGTATGCGCTTTGTTCGGTCTTGCCGTTACATCAAGAAAATATTTTGCATAAAAATCGTAAAATATCTCAGGCTTGGCAAAAAGAAAGTCATGGCTCAATATCTCCTCCGGCGGAATTCCGTATTCCTTTACGGTGGCGTAAATTCCGTCACTGCTCCGATAATCCTTTATTCCGCTTTCGGTGGAAACACCCGCACCGCCGAAAAAAACTATATTTTCACTCGCCTTTATCATATCCGCAAACTTAGAAAGCCTACTGTTCATTTATATCTCCTCTTTATCTTAACGACTTAAACTTTGTCTTTGAAAGCGCCGCCAAAAGCAGGTTTGCCGCCACAATACCGACCGATGTCTGTATAACGTTCGGCACCATTGCAACAAGCGCCGCAATAAATCCGCTCTGTGTTTCTCCGAATACCAGCACGTCCGCAAAATAATAGCCGAGAACCATCCATATGCCCATAAGCACCATAAACAGCACATTTCTTACGGAAACAAGCTTTGTTTTGCTCGACGCATATCCTACAACGCCGCCCATTATACCTTTAATAATAAGCGTCGGCAGCGCCCATGCCGCATAACCGCTGATTAAATCCGCCGCCGCAGAGCCTACTCCGCCGGCAAATGCACCTATAAACGGTCCGCCCAGTACCGCCGCCGCATACACGCCGCAGTCGCCAAGATTAAGATAGCCGTTTACGCTCGGTATCTTCACTATGTACGTCAGCACGCATATTATCGCAGTAAGAAGCGCCGTATACGTTAATTTTCTTACATTGTTGTTCATTTTTGGTCACCTCTGTGTTTAATTATTTTGTCGGAAAGTATTCACTTTTAGTGAAAAATGTGGTATACTTCTAATTAAGGGCATTGCCCTTTATATAAACATACTGTTCGGAGGAAGCTCATGGAGAATTTACTTAATCTCACAGGAATATCATATATACTGTCCCTTGCCGCTTTTATAGCTCTCGGAATATGCGAAAGCTTTGCGGGGTTCAAGGTAATACGCGGCGTTGTACTCGGCGCAGGCGTGCTTTGCGGCGGTGCGGTCGGCTGCGCTTTCGGCAAGGCGGCATGTCAGGCACTGCTCCTTAAGGGCGGTGCGGCAACAATCACCGTTGCCTCCGTTACGGTTATATTGGCGCTTATAGCTTCAATGCTTGCCTTTCATTTCTTCAAAGGCGGCGTATTTTTCCTTAACGGGTTTGTATCTTACCTCATTATCTACAGTATATGCTCTCTTAACGGTATGCCCGAACCTGTTTCAATAGCCGCCGGCATAATTGCGGCTGTTCTTTTAGGCGTTACATCGGTTAAGCTGTACCGCCCGTATACAATTATATCCTCCTCGCTTGTGGGAGGACTTATGCTCTACCTGGCGGCGCTCCTTATTTTCAAGGACCGTTTCGGCAGTGTCGTCAACTTTATCACAGGCGCTGTATGCGCATTGACCGGTGCGGCGGTGCAGTTTGTGACAACCGCTCCCGATGTGCAAAAGGATTAACCCTTTCTGTTATCCTCCCAGCCGAGATATACCGCCTCAAGCCTGTATATCGGCGCACCCTCGTCTATAAAACGCTGTTCGTATTCGGTAACGACATTATCCTCAAAGCCCGAGTTATGCAAGTCCAGCGTTATATTCTCAAGCTTATAATTCTCACTGCAAAAGGAATTGAGCGAAAACTCAAACAGATTTCTGTTATCCGTCTTGAACCATATATAATCCCCCTCGCAAAGCACATTTTTGTACTTATCGAGAAAATTCTTATGCGTAAGTCTGCGCTTTGCCTGTTTATTCTTCTTCCACGGGTCGGAAAAATTAAGATAAATCCGTCTGACCTCGCCTTTTTCAAAGAAATCCTCAATCCGCTCTGCATCAAGGTCTACAAACAAAACGTTTGAAAGCTCCGCCTCGGTGGCTTTCTCCATTGCCATTACTATAACGTCCTCAACCTTTTCAACGGCAACAAAATTTATATCGGGATATTTTTTTGCCATTCCCGTAACAAAGCTTCCCTTTCCGCAGCCTATTTCTATATGTATCGGATTATCGTTTCCGAACAATTCGCTCCAGCGTCCCTTATTATTTTCGGGGTCTTTTATCCATATATCCGCACAGCGTTCCATTCTTGCGGCGCAGTTTTTCTTTTTTCTCATTCTCACCGATATATCTACCTCGCTTTTAAAGTTTATTACAGTATACACCATTGCGCCGCAAAAATCAACACTTTTTTCCCAAACACCTATCTTTTTTATCGGTTTTGCATACAAATATAAGCCGTGCCTTTACAGGCATCGGCTTATTTCCGAAAACCATTTCACCTTTTCGGGATTTTCCGAGTGCTTTCCTATATATTTTTCAAGCCAGACCATATCGTACCATCTGCCGAATTTATATCCGCACTTGTGAAATCTTCCGACCTCCGTATAGCCGAGATGCTCGTGGAAATGCACGCTGTTGTTGGTAAGGTATTCGTCCTCTTTTTCGGCATATGCAATGCAGGCATTTACATTTAAAATATTCTGTTTTTTTAAGATATCCTCCAGTGCCGCATAAAGCATTTTGCCGACTCCGCACCGCTTTTTGTCGGTGCGGACATATATGGACGTTTCAACCGCCCAATCATATGCGGCTCTTTCTTTAAATGCGCCGGCATATGCATAGCCGATAATCTCGCCGTTTTCCTCTGCGGCAAGGTACGGATATTTCAAAAGCGTTTTTCGTATCCGCTCACGGAACTCCTCCGCAGACGGAACATCATACTCAAACGTTATTGCCGTGTTGAGTATATAAGGCTTGTATATTTCAAGCAGTTTTTCGGCGTCTGCCTCCGTTGCCGTTCGTATTGTAATCATAACAATCATTCCTTTTTAAGTATTTATTTAATGCGTATTGTTGCGGGTCGATGTGGGCATCGACCCCTACAGTTTTGCGAAAACCGCACGCCGTAGGGCAGGGGCTTGCTCCTGCCGAATTGCTGTTTTATGCAAGCGAACGCAAATGTGCAAGATGCAGTCCCTATTTTTAAATTTCGCAGATTGTGCATTTAAGCGAGCGCCGCATATGTGTATATGCAAGCGAGTGCAAATGTGTGAGATGCGGAATTTAATGTCCGTGAGGGACTGTGTGGATTTTGTCTTTCTCATAACTCAAATCCGCATAGAGCAGGTCAATAAATGCGACAAAAAGCGGAATTTCCGCAAACCATATTGCCTTTCCTTTGAAAATTATACAAAGCACCGTAGACGCTATTCCGCCGATAACAAACGCAACAAGCATAATCAAGTGCTTTATAAGCTTATCCTTAACCTCTATATCCCTTTTTCTGCACCACTTTACAAGGTTTACGCCTATCTGCCGCAGATGGTTTGTACAGAATGTGGTCGCCATTGAAACTTTTTCCGCCTGTCTGAATGTATTGTACTGCATTGACGCAATAAAGTTAATCGAAACCTGACAAATCTGCGGAGGAGCGTTATCGGGTACAAAACCGAGCGCAAAAATGCAGAGCATTTCAAATCCCACAAAAAACGTTTCCCATCGGAGTATTTCAAGATTATTGATATGCTTCGGGAGAAATTCCGATAGTATCGCTCCCGAAAGATACGCCGATATGGGAATGATAAAATACAGCGCTCTCCCCCAGTTTCTTTCGCCTATCTGCACCGCAAGCATTACGAAATTCGCCGTCTGCGCATTGCAAAACACACCGCCCTTAAGCACAAACGTGTATGCGCCGAGAAATCCGCCGACGATTATCATTAAAACAAATATCCATAATTTCTCACATTCGAGAAATTCTTCTTTCCTCTTATTCACCGTTCCCCGCCAACCTTTTAATCATTTTATTAAAACCCATTCTACCATTTTGCTCGTTTTTTGTCAAGCCGTGTCATTTTTCGGCGTTTTTTCCTATTGACTAATTCGCATAAAAACACTATAATATAATAGGATTGTTATAACAGGGGTTACCCCTGCAAGGAGGCAATAATGAACAGATTACACATGGGAATAGACGTAGGCTCGACCACGGTAAAGGTGGTTGTGCTTGACGATAACAAAAACGTACTGTTTTCGGAATACAGACGTCATTTTTCGGACATAAAGAGTACCGTCGCGGAGCTTTTCAGTGAAGTGAGTGATACGGTAAAGGACAATAAATTCAGCGTTGTTATAACGGGTTCGGGCGGACTTTTGCTGTCAAAAATGCTCGGCTTGCCGTTCGTTCAGGAGGTAATAGCCAACAAGACGGCTATTAAGGAATTTCTTCCCGAAACGGACGTTGTAATAGAGCTTGGCGGTGAGGACGCAAAAATACTATACCTTTCCGGAGGACTCGAACAGCGTATGAACGGCACTTGTGCCGGCGGAACGGGGTCGTTTATCGACCAAATGTCGATACTATTAAAAACCGATGCGGACGGTCTTAATGCGCTTGCCGAAAAGCACAAGATAATATACCCCATTGCGGCACGGTGCGGCGTTTTCGCAAAATCGGACGTACAGCCGCTCTTAAATGAGGGTGCGGCAAAGGAGGACGTTGCCGCATCAATTCTGCAGGCGGTTGTTACGCAAACCATTTCGGGACTTGCCCAGGGACGTCCCATAAAGGGAAATATAGTTTTCCTCGGAGGTCCTCTGCATTTTCTTCCGCAGTTAAGACGTCAGTTTGAGGACACGCTCCGTGACAGGGCAAAATCATTTACCACGCCCGAAAACGCACAGCTTTTTGTTGCGCTCGGTGCGGCGCTTATGTATGATGAAACCGAAACGGACATCACCGCATTGACGGACAGCTTAAAAAATTCAAAAGGCACGGACGCCGAAATAACACGTATGGAGCCGCTGTTTAAAACAGACAGCGACAAAGATGAATTTTTCAGCCGTCATGCCGGACACATTGCAAAGCGCAGTGGTATAGCCGATGCGCACGGCGCAGTATTTCTCGGTCTTGACGTCGGCTCCACAACGATTAAATCGGTGCTTATAAACGAAAACGACGAAATAATATACACGTATTACGGCAAGAACGAGGGAAGTCCGATTGCAAAGGGCGTTGACATTCTCCGTGACATATACGCAAAGCTCCCGAAGGACGCATATATAGCGAATGCCTGTACCACAGGCTACGGCGAGCTTTTGCTGAAACAGGCGTTCCGCATAAACTGCGGCGAAATAGAAACGATTGCGCATTACAAAGCGGCAAACCACTTCTCCCCCGGCGTTGATTTTGTTATCGACATCGGCGGTCAGGATATGAAATGTATGAAAATCAAAAACGGTGTTATCGACTCGATAATGCTTAACGAGGCGTGTTCGTCGGGGTGCGGTTCGTTTATACAGACATTTGCGGAATCACTCGGACTTGACGCCGAAAGTTTTTCTGAGGAGGCAATGAAGGCGGACAGTCCGGTTGACCTCGGTACACGCTGTACCGTATTTATGAACTCACGTGTCAAGCAGGCGCAAAAAGAGGGCGCAACGGTCGGCGACATAAGCGCCGGACTGTCGTATTCCGTAGTCAGAAATGCGCTTTACAAGGTAATCAAGCTGCGTGACCCATCGCTTATGGGCGAAAATATAGTTGTACAGGGCGGTACGTTCAACAACAACGCTATTCTGCGCTGTTTTGAACTGCTGACGGGCAAAAATGTTGTCCGCCCCGATATAGCCGGACTTATGGGTGCGTTCGGAAGTGCGCTTATCGCAAAGGATAATTACAAGGGTGAGCGCTGTGACATACTTGCGGAGGACGAGCTTGACAGCTTTTCGTTTGAAACCTCGCTCACAAGATGCCAGAAGTGCAGCAACCACTGTCAGCTTACCATAACCACGTTCGGCGACGGCAGAAGCTTTATTTCGGGAAACCGCTGTGAAAGAGGAGCGGGCATTGAAAAATCGAAAAATGAACTGCCGAATTTATTTGACTACAAATACAAGCGTGCCTTTAATTACAAGGTACTTAAAGCGGACGATGCGCCCAGGGGCGTTATAGGCTTGCCGAGAGTGCTTAATATGTACGAGAATTATCCGCTTTGGGCGGCGTTTTTCACCTCGCTCGGATTTGCGGTTAAAATATCGGGAAGAAGTACTCACAAGCTGTACGAGAAAGGTATAGACTCTATCCCGTCCGAGAGTGCGTGCTATCCGGCAAAGCTGGTACACGGTCACATACAGGATTTGATAGACAAGGGAATTAAGACTATCTTCTACCCCTGTATACCCTATGAGCAGATAGAATATTCGGATGCCGGCAACCACTTCAACTGTCCTATGGTTACCTCATACCCCGAGGTAATATACAATAATATGGACGTTGTGCGCCGTCCCGACATAAAATTCATTTATCCGTTTATAAATCTTGCGGATAAGCCGTCGTTCAAACGGCAGATGTGCAAGGCTCTCAAGAGTTTCGGAGTAACTGCGGACGAAATATCGAAAGCCGCCGAAATCGGATTTGATGAGCTTCAGAAATACAAAAATGACATAAGGCAAAAAGGCGAGGAAACCATAAAATGGCTTGAAGAACACGATAAACGAGGTATTGTCCTTGCCGGCAGACCGTACCACATCGACCCCGAAATCCACCACGGCATACCCGATATGATAAATTCGCTCGGTTTTGCCGTGCTTACGGAGGACAGCGTGGCGCATCTGGGACATTTACAGCGTGATATACGTGTTGTTGACCAGTGGGCATATCACACACGCCTTTACGAGGCGGCGGCAGAGGTAATCAAAAACAACCGTCTTGAGCTCATACAGCTCAATTCTTTCGGCTGCGGTCTTGACGCCGTTACAACCGATCAGGTGCAGGAAATACTTCAGTCGCACGAGCGCATTTACACAACGCTTAAAATTGACGAGGTTTCCAACCTCGGCACGGCAAGAATACGTGTGCGTTCGCTCAAAGCGGCTGTTACCGAGAGAGCGGAAAGTGGATTTATGCCGCATAAAATAGAGGATTACACCGTAAACCGTGTAAAATTCACCAAAGAAGAAAAGAAACGCCACACGATTATTTTCCCGCAGATGTCGCCAACGCACTTCGGTATGTTCGAGGCGGTTATGCGCTCGTGCGGATACAATGCGGTAGTTCTTCCGCACGCCTCCGCAGAGGACGTTGAGGCAGGCTTAAAGAGCGTAAACAACGACGCCTGCTACCCGTCAATTATGGTTACGGGTCAGCTTATAAACGCCTTTGTAAGCGGAAAATGCGACGCAAACAACACGTCCGTTATGATAACGCAGACAGGCGGCGGCTGCCGTGCGACAAACTACATTGCGTTTATCAGAAAAGCGCTCAAAGAGGCAGGCTATCCGCAGGTTCCCGTAATATCCTTAAACGTTTCGGGACTTGAGGGAAACCCCGGCTTTAAAATAACGCCGAAGCTTGTGAGCGGACTTTTAAAGGCGTGTACCTGGGGCGATTTGCTTATGGCTGTCACTATGCGTGTGCGCCCTTATGAAGTGAACAAGGGACAGACAAACAAAGTCTACAACAAATGGCTTAAGCGCCTGTACAACGATTTACTGACCAACAACAAGAAAAACTTAAAGCTGAAAAAGGTAATTGATGAAATAATCGCCGATTTTGACGCAATACCGATTGACGAGAGCATAAGAAAACCGCGTGTCGGAGTTGTCGGCGAAATACTTGTAAAGTTCCACCCCGATGCGAACAACAACATTGTTGAGGTAATAGAGTCGGAGGGCGGAGAAGCTGTTATGCCGGGACTTGCCGATTTTATGCTATACTGCCTGTACAACAATAATTTCAAGCGTGACAATCTCGGCACAAAGGCATCGACCGCACGGCTTTGCAATCTTGCGATTATGGGAATTGAAAGCTTCAGAAAGCACGCAAAGAAGGTTATGGAGGCAAATCCGAAATTTGCCTCAAGAGCACCCGGACACATTGCAGAAATCGCCGAGGGAGCGAAAAGCGTACTCCAGCTCGGACACTGCACGGGCGAGGGTTGGTTCTTGACGGGCGAGATGATAGAGCTTATAAACAGCGGAGTGCCGAACATTGTATGCGTTCAGCCGTTTGCCTGCCTGCCAAATCACGTAACGGGCAAGGGTATGATAAAGGAACTGCGCAGACAGTATCCGCAGGCAAACATCGTTGCCGTCGACTATGACCCCGGTGCGAGCGAGGTTAATCAGCTTAACAGAATAAAACTTATGATGTCGGTCGCTTTTGAAAATATGAAGCGTGAAGATGAATTTGACAAAGTTCTTCCCAAAAAAGAGACGAAAAAAACCGATACCGTACCCGTAGGATAAATGATAAATACCGCCTGTCTGATCCGACAGGCGGTAAAATAGCTGTGCCGACGGCACAGCTTCAAACTGCAGACAAACCGTTCAGTTTGTCTGCTTTGTTTTTGGGGTCCTTCAAAAGAACTCTTTTGTTTTACACTCTTTGATTTGCAAACGTATTCTGTCAGCTACCATAGCTATAAACTCGGAGTTGGTAGGCTTGCCTTTTCCGGTATGAATGGTATATCCGAAGATTTCATTCATTGTTTCGGGCTTGCCTCTTGTCCATGCAACTTCAATCGAATGTCTTATGGCACGTTCCACACGGCTTGCCGTTGTGTTGTAGGCATGAGCAATATCCGGATAGAGCTGTTTGGTTATGTAATTCAACATATCCATATTCTCAACTACCATCATTATAGCCGTCCTGATGTACTGATAACCCTTAATATGCGCCGGTACGCCCAGCTCATGTATAAATTCGGTTACAAGTGCCTCAAGGTCTACCTCTTTCTTCTGCGATGAAGACGCTGACACTGCCGTTTCGGGCTTTGTCAGTTCACGGATAGTATCGGCTACCGTTTCACAGCTTTGCGGCTTTAACAGATAGTAATCAGCACCGAGATTTGAAGCGGTTTCGATAGTTTTCTGCAGAGCGCTTACCGAATACGCTATTATCACCGGTTTGGGTGATATATTTTTTAAGCGCTTCAAAACACTCATACCGTCCAGTTTTGGCATAACCATATCCAGGATTACCACATCGGGTTTAAGCTCTTTGATTAACCCCCATGCTTCCTCTCCGTTTTCTGCCACTGCAGGCGCTGTCATGTCAGGCTGCATATTTATATATGCAGCCAATTCATGTGTTAAATTGCCGTTATCGTCTGCAATCAATACTGTTTTTTTGTTGTTCAATTGAAATTCCCCCTTCGGCATATTGCCGTTTATTTATATTTAGAGAAGTTTTCTTCCCTCAATATACAAATAATACCATATTATGGAAATAAAATCAAGAGGTTTTGCAAAAAAAACTTAATTTTTTTCCACTTTTTAATTATAATGTCATCATTTCGGTGCATAACTTGTCGAAAAAACAAGTTATATAAAAAATGATAAGCAATTATACATATTATGTATAATATTATATGCCCTGCATAAAAAAATTCTGCACCTATACGGGTGCAGAATTATAACCATTATTTTACATTATGATAAATATTGTTACAAGTTTATAAGATTCTTTTGCATAGTATTACAACATCTTACTTAAAAACTCTTTTGTACGGCGATTTTGCGGATTATCTATAACCTCCTGCGGTGTTCCCTCCTCAAGTACAACTCCGCCGTCCATAAAAATCACACGATCCGCAACGTTTTTGGCAAACTCTATCTCATGCGTTATAATCACCATTGTTACGTGCTTTGCCGCAAGATCCTTTATTACCTTTAAAATTTCGCCCGTAAGCTCCGGATCGAGTGCCGATGTCGGCTCATCAAAGAACAGCACCTTCGGATTAAGCGCAAGCGCACGTGCTATCGACACACGCTGCTGCTGTCCTCCCGATAGCTCGCACGGGTAATTATCCAGTTTTTCGCCCAGCCCCACTCTTTCGAGCAAAGATTTTGCATCGGACACAATCTCCGAATGTATCTTTTTCTTGTTTGCCGCATAGTCGGGACGTGATTTTGCCATAAGGAGCGGTGCAAGAGTTACATTATCTATTGCGCTGTACTGCGGAAACAGATTAAACTGCTGAAACACCATTCCGAAATTCAATTGACGGCGGCGCAGTTCCTTTTGGGTAAGCTTTTCGTTTTTATCGGCGTCAAATATGCACTCGCCGTCAACGTATATCTGACCGTTTGTAGCGGTTTCAAGAAAATTGATACAGCGCAGAAGCGTTGTTTTTCCGCTGCCGGACGAGCCTATTATCGCTATAACGTCACCCTGTTCCATTGAAAAGCTGACGCCCTTTAACACCTCAGTTTTGCCGAAGCTTTTTTTTATGTTTTTTACTTCAAGAATTGGCATAATTCGTTTTCACCTCAGCCTTTATAATAATTAAATTTCTTTTCCGTGTAGTTCAGGAGCAGTGTAAGTATTCCGCACATTGCAAGGAAGAAAAGTCCCGTCGAGAACAGCGGCCATATAAGACCCTGTTTTGAGAAACGCTCGGCATACATCATAATCTCCATTACACTGATAACTCTCGCAAGCGATGTATCCTTTACAAGCGTTATTATTTCATTGCCCATAGGCGCTATAATTCTTTTTACGACCTGCATAAGTATTACCTTAAAGAATACCTGTGTGCGTGTCATTCCGAGTACCTGACCCGCCTCATACTGTCCCTTGGGGATACTTTCTATGCCGCCGCGGTATATTTCCGAAAAATATGCCGCATAGTTTATGATAAACGCAGTAAACGTTGCACCCATTCGTGACAGCGACCCTACATCGTATCCGAAATGCTTGCCGATAAGTCCCGGTGCATACAGCACGACAAAAAGCTGTAACATAAGCGGCGTACCTCTTATTATCCACACAAAGGTCTTAAGCAGCCACCGAATCGGTCTGAATTTTGACATTGTTCCCATGGATATGATAAGTCCCAATGGGATTGCCGCAATCAGCGTAACGGCAAATATAATCAGGTTTTGCTCAAAACCCGCAAACAACGCAATAATCTGTTCCATAATTGTTTTATCCTTTCAAGCCTCAAAAAGCCGCCGTCGGGATTAACCGACAGCGGCTGCCTTACGGCAATTATTTTATAAGCAATAAATCCGTGAGCTTATAACGGTCTGCAATCTGCTTTAACGTACCGTCAGCCGCAAGCTCCTTAACAGCCTCTTCTACCTTTGCGGTTACGTCCGAGCCTTTTCTGAATGCTATTCCGTATTCTTCTTCTTCAAAATTCTTATCGATTATTGTTAAATCGCTGTAATCGGTTCCCTCTCCTACCGAACCGAGCGCCATTATATAGTCAAGCACAACGGCGTCGCTTACTCCGGCTTTAACCTCCATAAGACCCTTTGCCTGTGAATCAACTGCCGTAAATTCAGCCTTTTCAAAAAAGCTGTCGCTTTTTGCGGTCTCTTCGCCTGCCGAACCTGCTTCCGCAACTACCTTTGCACCGTCAAGACTGTTTCCGAGAGCCTCTGCCTTATCTTTCTTAACAACGATAACCTGTCTGTTTCCCATATACGGTTCCGATATTGACATATTTTCTTTTCTTTCGTCCGTAATCGTCATACCGTTCCAGATACAGTCGATAGTCTTTGAATTAAGCTCCATTTCCTTTGAATCCCAGTTGATTTCCTGGAACTTTGCCTCAACGCCGAGCTTTTCGCATACAGCCTTTGCAAGGTCTGTTTCAAAGCCTATGAGCTCACCGTTTTCCATATAGTTCATCGGTGCAAACAGTGTGTAGCCGATAACCATATTTCCCTTGTCCTTTATGTAATCCATATCGGACGCAGTTTCCGTTTTCTTTGCTCCGCAAGCCGTCATTGTTACAAGTGCGGCTGCCGCCAATATTACCGAAATAATTTTTTTCATAATCCTTATCCTCCCTGTACCGCACATTGCGGTGTTTCTCTTGATTTCTTTATCATTTTAACACTTTACTACACTAAAGTCAAGAAGTTTTTTCGTTTTTTTCGCATTTCGGCTATATGCACAAGAAAAGGCAACCCTTTCGGATTGCCTTTTGTAATCATTGCTTATCTGCTGAGATATTTGTAAATCATTACCGCAGCTTCGCCTCTGGTAAGATTATTTTGGGGATTGAAGTTTCCGTTTTCATCTCCGCCGAATATGCCCATTGCTTTAAGGATTGCAATATATCCTTTGTTCTGCACAACGTCGTTGAACGGCTGTACAAATATATCATTGTATTTCGCCGCACCGTCAAGTCCGATTGCCTTTACAAGGTCTATTGCCGCATTTTCACGTGTCAGCAAAACATCTTCGCCGCCGCCGTTATATATGTGCAAAAATCCTGTCAGCTCGCTGAATTCTTTTTCGGTTATATATGCGTTCGGCTTAAATTCACCGCCCGAAAAACCTATTCCGTACTTTGCAAGCTTTTCTATATATTCCTTTGCATAATGGTTATCTATATCGCTGTATTTATACTCGTTGTCCTTAATTTCTTCGCCGTCATAGCCGGCTTCTTTGCCTGTAAGCGCATTAAGAGTAACAGCTTTGTCAAAATCATATACAAGATATGCCTTACTGTCTTTGTTTACAAGATACTTCTTGCTGTAGCCTGCATATTCAAAGAACTTTTTCGCCGCTTCTTCTGCGCTTAAAGCGTTGTCAATCGACGGAAATTCTCCGTTTAACGTATAGTTTATGTAATAGCTTTTAACCTTACCGTTCTTATCGGTATAAACACGTGCGCAATCGCCGTAAACCGTAATGCCGTTTTCGTATCTGGACATCTGCTTGCCGTCAAACTTGTATTTGCCGCTTATCGACGGAGTTAATGCCGCAACGGTCTTTTCCATTGTCTTTTGGTCGGCATCTTTAAGCTCCTCCCAATCGCCGTAAGTGCTTATATTGTATATCTCGCCCGTTTTTGCGTCTGCCTGCGCAGTTATATAATTTTCGTTGTCCGAGAATGTAAGGCTGTAGCGGTATACGTTTTCGTCCTCAAACAGCCTTTCAAGCGATATGCCCGTCATTTTATATGATTTCGGAACGGTCACAACACCGTTTGAGCGGATTTTGCTTTCAATCTGCGACTTTGAAAGCAAGCCGGCAATCTTATCAAGCTCCGCCTGCTCCGCAGGAGTAAAGCTGCTGCCGCCGCCCGCGTCCTTTGCCGACGATGCAGCCTCGTTTCTCAATCCTCTGTATACCGGCTGCGGCTCGTACTCGAACACATCGCCCGTAACGGCGCTTATGTATTTATTGCCGTTGTCGTTTATGTATGCAGGGAAGAAACATTGTTTTCCGTCCTTGTAATAGCCCTGGTATACCATTTTAAAGCCAAGCTTTTCGGTAAATGCCGCTTTTGCCTCGTCCTCTGTTTTGTGTTCTGCACCTTTGCCGTCAAATGCGGTGATTTTTGAATACGGGAAACGCATACTCGTCACCGACATATCCTCCGTATTCACTTCAATATAACCGTTTTCCCCGGCTATATCTGTTCCGTCCTCGGTACGCTGGATATTGAAGAACGCACGCTTTCCGTACAAATCATTGTTTTCGCCCGTTACTTTAAATTCTGCGTTCGGATTTGCCTTAACCGCAAAATCCTCTGCAATTTTCCGCAGACTTTCACTGTCGGTTTTCGGGAACGAAGGTTCATCATTTCCCTCTTGTTTTTCTTCTTTATAATGATTATAGTAGGTTATTACCTTTTCTTCATTGCAATTAACCGCCACATACTCATTATCGGACGACCATTCAAAACGGTACAGCGCACCGTCCTCGTCCTCGTTCACGCTGCTTCCAAATTTTTCAAGCGCCGCCGGAATTTCTATTCTTTCTTTTACTGTTTTAAGAAACTCCGCTGTTTTTCCGTCCTGCGCATACGCCGGCATAACAGACAGCGCCATAACTGCCGCAATAACAGTCGATACTATTTTTTTCATAATATCATTCCTTTCTTTCTTAAAATCAGCCCTTCATACATATTATACACTACCCTTCCATAATTTGCAACACAATTTTTACTTTTTTGATATTGTTTTTTTCTGCTGCGCTGTTTATAATATAAGAAGGTGATGCAAATGGAATTAAAGAAAATTTTAACCGTACAGGATATATCATGCGTGGGCAAATGCTCGCTTACGGCTGCTCTGCCGGTTCTTTCGGCAATGGGTATCGAGGCGTGCGTAATTCCCACGGCGGTGCTTTCCACGCACACGGGCGGATTTAAGGATTATACATACCGTGATCTGACCGAGGATATAGTGCCGATAACGGAGCACTGGAAAAAATACAATATAACTTTTGACTCAATATATACGGGCTATCTCGGCTCGATACGGCAGATACAGATAATGAAAAATTTATTTAAAGATTTCGGCAATGCGTCGGTGTTTGTCGATCCCGTTATGGGAGACAACGGAAAAATGTATGCCGGATTTACGCCCGAATTTGCCAAAGAGATGAAATCCCTGTGCGAAACGGCAGACGTCATAGCTCCCAATATGACCGAGGCGGCACTCCTGCTCGGATTTGAATATGACGGCGGAAAATACAGCGAAAAGCGTGCAAAAGACGTTGTGCGTGAACTTGCAAAGACGGGTGCGAA
Source organism: Clostridiales bacterium UBA6363 (assembly GCA_002438865.1). Taxonomy (GTDB): domain Bacteria; phylum Bacillota; class Clostridia; order UBA1381; family UBA1381; genus UBA4716. The sequence continues at coordinate 6,891 of DJRJ01000129.1, read as the reverse complement.
AAAGGTTATTCTCACAGGCGTAAGCTTTAATGACAGCGAACAGGGTGCGGCGTTTTATGACAGAGAAACGGACATTTTCGGATGTTGCATGGGCGAAAACATAAACGGACGCTTTCACGGAACGGGCGATTTGTTTTCAAGTGCCGCCGCAGGGGCGCTTGTCCTCGGCAAGCCGCTTGACGAGGCTTGCCGCATTGCGGTGGATTTTGTGCTGAATTCCATAAAAGCGACTCTCGACTGTGCAAAAACGCACTGGTACGGTGTGAATTTTGAGCCTGCTCTGCCGACGCTGTGGCAGAGCCTGAAAAAATAAAAAATATCTCTGAAAGCTTGCTTTCAGAGATATTTTTATTTGCAAATTACGCAATTGTTGCTTCCTGCACGGTTTCCGCAGGTGCTTTGATGCTGTTGTAAAAATTCACCGATGTCATATTCATATACGGTGTAACGTAAATGTATGCAAGACCGAAAGTTATTGAGCCGAGCAATATCCAAAGTATAAATGACAGCTGAAGTACAAAAAACTCCCACTTATGTCCGTCCATTATTCTCTTGCTCTCATTAAGCGCCTCACGTGCCGTCATATCATTGTTTTCTGCAAGTATGTACGGTGCCATTGCATACGAGTATGATTTTATTATACCCGGAATTATAAAAAGCAGTGACCACAGCCATACGAAGAATACAGTGATAATCGTCAGCCACACCGACTTGCCGAAAACTTCAAATCCGTTGAAAACATCCCCTGCTTTCGGTTTTATTCCTTTTGCCAGACCGAGGTATATCATACACAATGATATTTCCATAGGTGCGGCAACGAATATTCCGCCGATACCGAAAGTTATTCCGCTCGCAGCCGAAACTATAACCCCAACGATCAATGCGCATACGAACAATATGCCGATGTTTCCGCTGATTTGCTGTTTTGCAAGCATTTTCATTTCCACTCTGTTCATTAATAAATCCCCCTTTTTAATGAATAAAAATTTTCACAAAACTTATGTTCTGTAATTTCATTATACAGGGTGCAATAATGTTTGTCAATATTATTTTCTGAGTCCGTGCATAAATCCGTTTATACTTACCGTGCATATATCTCCTCCGACGGGTTCGCCGTCTATTACGATAACGTTTGCACGCACTTCTTCATTCACTTCAAGCGGATAATTTACTACCCTGTAGGTATATCTCATTCCTTTCATTCCCTTGTACGGGCGCAGATCAAAACCCGATTGCAGCTGAAGCCTGTTATAATTCTCATATACCTTGTCAAACGGGTCGGGAATGATTATTTCGGAGCTTTCTATGCATCTGCTCTCCACACTCCAGCCGCATTCGTTGAGAAATTTTATATTTTCTGCATCATCCGCCCCCGACGCAAACATAACAAAAACAACCGTCACAAAAATCACGGCACAAACGGCAGCCAAATACATTTTCTTTATTCTCCCCATTTTCCCCTCCGAAAACACATCTGTTTTTCTTCTATAAAATTATATATCAAAAAAATAACTTATATTACCATGTTTAAATATTATATATGCGGCAAAAATATAAATGTACAAGCCGTAAATATATCGGAAAGGAAGATGTACTTTGAATAAAGTTTCTCTTATACTTGTCATTATCGGAGCAATAAACTGGCTTTTGATAGGACTTTTTAAATTTGATCTGGTCGGCGCTCTTTTCGGCGGGCAGGCATCGGTGTTATCACGCATAATCTTTACGATTGTGGGACTTGCCGGACTGTGGTGCATAACGCTTTTGTTTAACAAAAAAGACACCGCTCAGTAAATAACGATACCGATAAAACGGACTGCCGACAAACCTCAGACGGTTTGTCGGCAGTCCGTTTTCGGTTATAATTTTTCTTTTTGCGTAACACGGAAGGTGACTTCTACCATTGTTATCATCAAAGCAAAAAATATCAGCAAATACAGCGGCATAACGGAAAATGAAACGGCATTGCCGAGAAGTCCGAAAATCGGCGGAATAAACGTCGATCCGACATAAGCGCTTGCCATTTGAATACCGATAACAGCTCCCGAATTTTCTGCTCCGAAGTTATTCGGTGTGGAGTGAATAATACACGGGTAAATCGGTGCACACCCGAAACCAATCACAAGAAAGGCGGCAAATGCTGCAATATATGACCGGCTCGGAATGAATAATGCCGTAATTCCGCAAACAATTATTCCCGTGCCGAGCAAAATCATTTTACGGTCGCCGAGTTTATCGGTAATGAAGCCGCTTAAAAATCTACCGGCTGTTATGCCAATATAGAACAGCGAGGCAAAACCTGCCGCACGCTCGGCTTCAATTCCTTTTACCTCAACAAAATATGTACTTGCCCACTGCATTGCCGTAGCTTCTGCGGCGCAGTAAGCGAAAAATCCAATCAGCAGAAACGGAACGCCTTTGATTTTTAATGCATCAATCAGTCCGACGTTTTTCCCGTGTTCTCCCGTCTCGGTTTTATTGACCTTCCATACAGGCAATGCAACAAGCAAAATCAATGCGATTGCAAGCTGTATAAGTCCCACAATACGGTATCCGCTGTTCCAGCTTCCGTTTGCCAGCGCATAACTCATAATAAACGGACTTACAATTGTGCCGACTCCCCAAAAACAGTGTAACCAGCTCATATGTTTTGCCTTGTAGTGAAGAGCAATATAATTATTGAGTGCCGCATCAATTGCTCCCGCACCAAGTCCGTAAGGTATTGCAAAGGCAATCAGCATCCAAAACCGACTTGAAAACGAAAAGCCGATAAGAGCGATAACTGTAAGAAACACGCTCGCAACAGTTACAATCCCCGTGCCCAACTTTCTGGTAAGCTTGTCCGAAAAAAGGCTTGACACAATTGTGCCGCCGGAAATAATCATAGACACAATACCCATAAAAGATACCGGCACACCGAGTTCGGCGTGCATGACCGGCCAGCCGGAGCCTAAAAGCGAATCCGGCAAGCCGAGACTGATAAAAGCAATATAAATAAGCACAAGCAAAAACAAGTACATATTAATTCTCCTCCGTATGAACAACCCTATTTTTCTCGGTCGGCAAAACCCCTCCGCAGAGCTTGTCCGCTTTATTTGGTATTGTATCTCAGCCAGACCGCACCGCTGTCGAATTTTTCAACATCCAAAAGTTTAAGATGCGTCAAAGGAAAGCTCATTTCACGTCCGTCAAATACAGACGGCATTTCCGCTCTTCCGTCTATGCCAGCACCTATCAAAATGCTTATTTCGTCCAAAAGTCCGTCGTTTAAAAAGGCAGTATTGATTGCCGCACCGCCCACAATACCCATTCTCTCTACGCCAAACTCCTCAAAAAGGATTTCAGCGGCACGGGCAAGATTAACTTTCTCACTTCCGCAGGCAATCCATGAAATGTTTTTCCCGTCAAGATAATGCAGATACTCCGCAGGCACTTGCTCACAGGTAATAATCAAATACGGCTTTTCCATACCAGCCGCATCATTCCAAAGCAGTTTGCCGTGGGTATCCACTACCGTTTCATACCCTGCGGCATCTGCCTTTTTTGAAAAGCCCTCCTTGCCGAAAGGCGTATTATCAGCCGCTTTAAATATTCCCGGTTCTGCCATTTCAAGCTCCGCCGTTACCCGTCCGCTGACTGTTGTCGGCACATTCAAAGCGTCAAGCGTTTTATAATAATCCTCCACACCGGGGAGCTGTGATGTCATCGCACAATCAATCCGACCGTCCACCGAGGTCATCATGTGACAAATAATATACGGTTTTTTCATATTCAATCTACCTCCATTTTATCGGTGAATATACATTCTTGTCATATCAGGTTCGTCATCTCCCTGAACCATACATAAAAATTCCCATCCGTATCTTTCATAAAAACCGATATGATCCGTAATCAGATAAACGGGAGTTACGGATTTGGATTTCAAATCTTCCGTAACCATATTAAGCAGGCGTCCCGCTATACCCTTACATCGGTAATCTTCTTCTGTGTAAACGGCGCAGACATTAGGTGTAAGATCCTTTCGGTCATGAAAATCGTTTTCAATCACTCCCAGACCGCCTATAATCTTGTCGCCGTCCATACACAGATACCAGCCGTATTCCGTTTTCATATCAAGATAGGCTTCCATACATTCAAGATACGCCTCTGTCGGAACATCCCATTTGCAATGAAACCACTCGGCGGCACGGTTCTTTAAATCCGGTTTTTGCCTTAATGTGATATACAAATAATCATCCATAATGTTTTAAATGTCCTTTTTCAGAAATTATTTTTATTATACCATCTTTGCCGTATAAGTCAACAACAAAAAGGAATTATTTTTGTATAAATTAAATTCCTTTTAATCTCTTGCAAATCCGCAATATATATGATATAATATACACATCAGCCGTAAGGGCTGATGTATGGTACGGTATGTTAGGTTTTTCGGAGTGCTTAGCAAACCTTACTTTTTTATATGTTCCAGACAATTTCGGCATTGCCGTCCTCATCTATGATTATACGGTTTACAATAATTCCGCACACTCCCCGCTTTTCCTCAAAGGAAGCGTTTTTCCACTTTTTTAAAAGTCCCGAAGAGGTATTGACAGTCGGTTCGGTATTTTCCGTTCCGGCTATTTTTGCAAGCAATTCCTCTTTATACGATTTAAGTTTCTCGGCTTGCTTATTCAGAATTTCAAGCAACGCCGAATTTACCTCTGTCCTTGTCAGCACGTCCGCTATTTTTCGTTCGTCAAGCTCTGCCGTTTTCAGCTTGTTTTTCAGCTCGTTAAGCTCCGTCGGCAGACTTTTGGATTTAACGGTTTTTACCCCTTTCAGCGTTTCGAGCTTTTTGCCGATTTCATCATAAACCATATCTTCAAGGCTTTCGGCGTACAAAGTGGTTTTTGTGCCTTTGCAGTCCTTAAAATGCGTTTTTCCCGTGCAGACAAAATACCTGCGCACCTCACCGCCGCTTACTCTGCCCTTAATCGTGGTCATGGTTCTTCCGCAAATTCCGCATATGATTTTACCGCCGAGCCAGCTTGTCTTATTGGACACGGCGTTTCTTATCTGCTTGTTTTTTGCAAGTTTATTCTGACACTTAATCCACACCTCCGACGGAATTATCCCCTTATGCGTCATAACAACGGCTTTAATATCGGACCAATCCGCACTCCCCGTTTGATGTTTTGTTTTGCCGTAAATCTGAACGCCGTGAACACCGTCAAAATCGTTCGGCAAGCTTACAATCTGCGTGTTAAGTCTTTGAAAAAAATCGTATATGCTGTTATCCGCCATAACGTAAATCGGATTTTTTAATATAGCGGACAGCTTTGCAGTTGTCCACCCTCCGCCCGAAAGCGGTTTTATATCGTTATCGGCAAGATTTTTTTGCAATTTTCCGAGCGTAACGTTTTCAGCCGCATAGGTTTCAAATATGTATTTAACCTGTTCTGCCTCCTCCGCAACGGGCTTAAGCTTTTTTGTTTTGATATTATTTATAACGGTAGGCTCAAGCTCAAAGCCGTAAGGCCGTCTGCCGCCCATATAAAACCCCATTTCGCTTCTGTGTTCATACGCCTGCGTCACACGCTGTATGATCGACTGCCGTTCAAACTCAGCAAACACAGCCAAAATCTTAACTATAAGCTCACCGTACGGACTTGATGTGTCAAACGCTTCCTGGGTGGATACAAACTCCACACCGTATTCTTTGAACGTATCAAGGATACTCACAAAATCCGCCAAACTTCTCGAGATACGGTCGAGCCTGTAAACAAGGACTTTGGAAATCTTGCCTTGCCTAATTTTTTTCATCATTTTCTGAAATCCGTCACGCTCCACATTACCGCCGGAAAAGCCGTTATCGACAAAGGTTAGTATTTTTTCGTTTCGCTCCTCCGGCTTAATCATAGCCATGCAGTATTCAATCTGTGTTTCACAGGATATTGAGCCTTCACGTTCGATTGATTTTCTTGCATAAACAGCAACAGCCACTGCCACCACCGCCTAATCCGATTTATGCGAAAACACTTTGCATAGTTCGTCAACAATCGTTTCCTCCGACTGCCGATCGTCATTAATGACAACACTGTGTCTGACCTCTTTGGTTCTATTTGCCTTATCCGTATAACAGCTGCGGTATCCCGTACTGACCGTTTTAATATTTTTCAGCATAATCTCAACCTCCGATTTTACCGGTTATATGCTATTATATTGATAACTGCCTGTCTGCTATACTAAAAAACACATCTGTAAAACTGAAATGATTTAAACTTGAGGTTAGCAATAACAAAACAGACAAACCGTTTGAGATTTGTCTGTTTTGTTAGTTATTTATTAAGCTGTGAATTTATAAATTCAATTACTGCCGCTTTTGCGTCCTCGTATGATTTGTCAATTGCGCTGTCCATTCGTCTTTCCTTGTACTCGACAATGTTCTCGCCGCACTTTTTACCGACTACCACTCTTACGGGTATACCGATAAGGTCTGCGTCCTTGAATTTAACGCCGACACGCTCCGGACGGTCGTCAATAAGAGTTTCTATTCCGGCTTCCGTAAG
>DJRJ01000129.1:0-323 GCA_002438865.1 Clostridiales bacterium UBA6363 | reverse complement strand
GCCATTTCGACCTGTTCCTCGCTCTTATAATTTGCGGGAATAACTATTGCCTGATACGGCGCTATTGCCACAGGCCAGATTATACCGTTTTCATCATTGCACTGCTCAACCGCCGCCGCAAGACAGCGTGTTACGCCGATACCGTAACAACCCATTATTACGGGATTGCTATTGCCGTTTTCGTCAAGCGCTTTAAGTCCCAAAGCCTCGGAATACTTTGTGCCGAGCTTAAAGATATGTCCTACCTCTATACCCTGCGCCGTCTTTATCTCGCCGCCGCACTTCGGGCATTTGTCGCCTGCTTCGACAACTCGTATATCGGC
>DJRJ01000106.1 GCA_002438865.1 Clostridiales bacterium UBA6363 | reverse complement strand
AGTTATCGCACTTTTTTATTTTCACACACGACATTTATTTCAGAAAATTTTACCTTTAAAATACGCCAAAAACGAGCGCTGAACAAAGCATGTTTAAAAAAGCATATTGCATTGTTAAAAAAATTGTTGAATTTTTTTTGAAAAAGCTATGGAATTTTTCCGCAATTTAATATATAATAATAAGATAAATAGAATTTTTTAAGCCTGTCTGCCGACAGGCGAACAAAGAAGACAAACCTCAATCGGTTTGTCTGCTGTTCGGATTTTTATATGCAAATCAAAAAAATTGGTTTTCGGAGGCGTTAAGATGGAAGAGATTTTGAGAATTTTAGACAAGGAGCAGGGCAGAGTATCACGTGAAAAAATAGCGCAGATGCTCGGAATAAGCGAAGAAGAAGTTTCCGAGAAAATTCGTGAAATGGAAAAGCAGAACATAATTGTCGGCTACAAAACAATTGTAAACTGGGACAAGACGGACATCGACCTTGTAACGGCGCTTATCGAGCTGAGAATAACTCCGCAGAGGGGCGAAGGCTTTGACAAGGTGGCGGAACGTATTTACAAATATCCGCAGGTGCGTTCGCTGTTTCTTATGTCGGGCGCATACGACCTGGCGGTAACAATTTCGGGAAAATCGATGAAAGACGTGGCGTTGTTTGTCGCCTCCAAGCTGGCGCCGATGGATTCGATTATATCAACAGCAACGCATTTTGTGCTTAAAAAATACAAAGAGGAAGGAATTGTATTCGAGGACGACGAAAAGGATACAAGACAGGTAATAACCTTATGATAAATCTGGATAATCTTATATCCCCGGTTGTGGACAGTCTGCCGCCGTCGGGGATAAGAAAGTTTTTTGATATGGCTGCCGAAATGGAGGACGTTATTTCCCTCGGCGTGGGCGAGCCGGACTTTACCACCCCGTGGACAATCCGCGAGGCAGGAATTTATTCGCTCGAAAAGGGCGAAACGCATTACACCGCAAACGCAGGTCTTGCGGAATTAAGAAAAGAAATTTGCAATTACACCGAGCGGAAGTTCGGCGTAAAGTATGATTATAAAAACGAAGTGCTTGTGACGGTCGGCGGCAGCGAGGCGATAGACGCAATGATCCGCTGTGTGGTAAGACCGGGCGAGGAGGTACTTATCCCCGAGCCGAGCTTTGTCTGCTACAAACCGCTTACGGTTATGGCGGGCGGTGTTCCCGTGCCGATTGAAACGAAAGAGGAAAACAATTTCCGCCTGCTCCCCGAGGAGCTTAAAGAGAAAATAACCGATAAAACAAAACTGCTTATTCTTCCGTATCCCAACAATCCCACGGGCGGAGTTATGTCAAGAGAGGATCTTGAAGCGATAGCCGAGGTTTTGAGGGGCACGGACATTCTCGTGCTTTCGGACGAGATTTACGCAGAACTCCGCTACGGCGAGGAAAAGCACACGGTTTTCTCGGCAATTGACGGAATGAAAGAGCGCACTATCGTTGTAAACGGTTTTTCAAAAGCGTTTGCAATGACGGGCTGGCGTCTGGGATACGCAATGGGTCCCAAGCGCATAATCAAGCTGATGACAAAGGTACATCAGTACGGAATTATGTCCTCGCCCACAACGAGCCAGTTTGCGGCTATAGAGGCGCTTAAAAACTGCGACGAGGACGTTGAGGAAATGGTGCGTGAGTACAATTACCGCCGCCGCTGTATAGTGGACGGTTTCCGTGCGATGGGGTTATCGTGCTTTGAGCCGCTCGGCGCATTTTACGTGTTCCCGTGCATAAAATCAACGGGTATGTCGAGCGAGGAATTTTGTAACACGCTCCTTCAGGAGGAGCATGTTGCGGTTGTTCCGGGAAATGCGTTCGGAGCAAGCGGCGAGGGTTTTGTCCGCTGTTCGTATGCGTACTCGATAGACAACATTCAGGAAGCACTCAAAAGAATAGAACGATTTGTTAATAAACACAGGAAAGGTTAAGGTAAATACTTATGGCAACCAAATATATTTTTGTAACGGGCGGAGTCGTTTCGGGACTCGGAAAAGGAATTACGGCGGCGTCTTTGGGCAGACTTTTAAAGGCGAGAGGTTACAAAGTAACTATGCAGAAGTTTGACCCCTATATCAACGTTGACCCGGGAACATTAAGCCCGTATCAGCACGGCGAGGTGTTCGTAACGGACGACGGTGCGGAAACAGACCTTGACCTTGGACATTACGAAAGATTTATTGATGAAAATCTGAGCATTAACTCAAACGTAACCACGGGTAAAATATACTGGTCGGTTATCACAAAGGAACGCCACGGCGACTATGACGGAAGAACCGTTCAGGTAATTCCGCACATCACAAACGAAATTAAAGACAGGGTTTACCGTGTCGCAAGAACGCAGGAGACGGACATAGTCATAACCGAAATAGGCGGTACGGTGGGCGATATTGAGTCCACGCCGTTCCTTGAGGCTATTCGTCAGGTTGCAACGGAGGTCGGCAAGGAGAACTGCATTTACATTCATCTTACGCTTGTGCCTTACATAAGCACGTCGGGCGAGCAGAAAACAAAGCCGACTCAGCACTCGGTAAAGGAGCTTTTAAGTCTCGGAATACAGCCGGATATTATCGTACTTCGTACCGAAAAGCCGCTTGAAGAAGGACTTGCGGATAAAATCGCGCTTTTCTGCAACGTTTCAAAGGACAGCGTTGTCGAAAACCTCGACCTTGACACGCTTTATGAAGTTCCGCAGGCGCTTGAGCAGGCAGGACTTGCAAAGGTCGTATGCAAAAAGCTCGGTCTGGAGGACAGAAAGCCCGAAATGCAGGACTGGGACGATATGGTAAAGGTTGCAAAGGAGCTTTTGACAAGCAAGGACGAGGTTACAATCTCGCTTGTCGGCAAATACGTATCGCTCCATGACGCATATATAAGCATTGTTGAGTCGCTCAAGCACGGCGGCTTTGAAAATCATACCAACATCAACATCAACTGGGTCGACAGCGAGGAGCTGACCGAAAAGACAGCCGATAAGCTGCTCAAAAACAGCGATGGAATACTTGTTCCGGGCGGTTTCGGAAACAGAGGTATAGAAGGCAAGATAATTGCGGCAAAATATGCAAGAGAGAACAAAATCCCGTATCTGGGAATTTGCCTGGGTATGCAGATTGCGGTTATAGAATACGCAAGAAACGTTCTCGGCTACAAGGACGCAAACTCGTCGGAAATAAATCCCGAAACAACGCACCCCGTTATAGACCTTATGCCCGAGCAGAAGGACGTTGAGGATTTGGGCGGAACAATGCGTCTGGGACTTTATCCCTGCAAAACGACCGCAGGCTCAAAGGCTCGCGAAATATACCAAAGCGACCTTATTTACGAAAGACACAGACACAGATACGAGTTCAATAATTTCTACAGAACGGAAATGATTGAAAACGGACTTCTCATAGGCGGACAGTCGCCCGACGAGAAGCTTGTGGAAATGGTTGAAATACCGGCACACCCGTGGTACATCGGCGTGCAGTTCCACCCCGAATTTAAGTCAAGACCGAACCATGCCCACCCCTTATTCGCAGGCTTTGTAAAAGCCGCAAAGGAAAGAAAAGACAACAAATAAAGCGGACAGATAAATTGTCTGCGATTTAAAATTAAAGAAGGTGTTTGTTTGAAAAGATATTGGAAATATATACGCCCCTATCTGCCGTTTTTCATACTCGGTCCGCTTCTGATGCTCAGCGAGGTTGCCGGAGAAATTGTTCTTCCCAAGCTTATGTCGGGAATGATGGACTACGGCGTAATGGAGGATTTGGGAACGCCGTACATCATCGGACAGGCGCTTAAAATGCTTTTATGCATACTTATTATGATATGCGGCGGCACGGGCGGACATTATTTCTCGGTAAAAGCGTCGGCACATTTCAGCGCCGATTTGCGTAAAGACGTATTTTCACGTGTGCAGGAGTTTTCTTTCGGAGATATAGACAAATTCTCAACAGGTTCTCTTGTCACAAGACTTACAAACGATATAACCCAGCTTCAGAACGTTCTGAGAATGGGACTTATAATGGCAATGCGTGCGCCGGGTATGCTCATAGGCGGTATAATTATGGCTTGCAGTATAAACGCAAAGCTTGCGCTTGTTCTTGTAATTGTAATACCGCTTTTGACGGCGGCAATAGTATTGCTGATGAAAACGGCGTTTCCGAGATTTCAGATTATGCAGAAAAAGCTTGACAGCTTAAACTCGGGAATACAGGAAAATATCACAAACGTGCGTGTGGTAAAATCGTTCGTGCGTGAGGATTTTGAAATAAAAAAGTTTGATAAATCAAACAGCGATCTCACCGACTCCACTTTAAGAGCGCTGAGAATTATAGTTGCGACAATGCCTGTTATGATGCTTGCAATGAACATAACTACTTTGAGCGTTGTATGGATAGGCGGTAAATTTGTAATAGGCGGCTCGATGAAGGTCGGAAGCCTTACGGCGTTTACGACCTACATTGTGCAGATACTTATGTCGCTTATGATGGTTTCTATGGTAATTCTCCAAAGCTCAAGAGCAACCGCCTCCGCATCGAGAATAACGGAGGTGCTCGATACAAAGAGCAGCCTTACGGATGATAACGCCAAAATGAAAGACAAAAAGGTTGAAAACGGCACGGTTGATTTTAAAAACGTAAGCTTTAAATATTATGCCGACCGTGACGACGAAATACTGGAGGGTATATCGTTCCATATAGGCGCAGGGCAGACGGTCGGAATAATAGGAACGACCGGTTCGGGAAAAACGAGTCTTGTTCAGCTTATTCCCCGTCTTTACGACGTTGATTGCGGCGAAGTGCTTGTTGACGGCGTGAACGTAAAGGATTACAGCCTTAAACACTTGCGTGACGGCGTGGGAATGGTATTGCAGAAAAACGTGCTTTTTTCGGGTTCGATAGAGGAAAATCTCCGCTGGGGCGATGAAACCGCCTCCGATGAGGAGATAAGAAAAGCCGCAGAGGCGGCACAGGCGGACGGGTTTGTAACCTCGTTCACCGACGGCTACAAAATGGAACTGGGACAAGGCGGCGTAAACGTGTCGGGCGGTCAGAAACAGAGATTGTGTATTGCCCGTGCATTGCTCAAAAAGCCGAAAATCCTTATCCTTGACGACTCCACAAGCGCAGTGGACACCGCAACCGAGGCAAAAATCAGAGAGGCTCTCTCAACGGAGCTTAAAGACACAACAAAGATAATAATCGCACAGAGAATTTCGTCGGTCGTAAACGCCGATAAAATTCTCGTGCTTGAAAACGGAAGGCTTGTCGGTGAGGGAACTCACGAGGAGCTTTTGAAATCGAACAGCGAATACCGTGACATTTACTATTCGCAGACAGACAAGGAGGCTGATGCATAATGCCTAAAATGGGACCTCCGAAAAATGCAAAAAAAGGCAAGCCGAAAAATATGAAAGCGGCTATAAAGCGCCTTTTCGCTTACCTCAACGAGGATAAGCTTAAAATAAGCATTGCGTTTTTGTGCGTGCTTATAAGTTCGGCGGCAAATCTTGCCGGAACGTATATGCTAAGACCTATTCTGAATAATCTTGTTGCGGACGTAAGCGCCGCCGAGAGAGTGAGCGCACTCGCATTCGGACTGGGCAAAATGGCGTTTATATACGCCTGCGGCGTAGCGGCGACTTATCTGCAGTCACGCCTTATGATAGCCGTATCGCAGAAAGCGATAAAAAAAGTCAGAGCAGACCTGTTCTGCAAACTGCAAAAGCTTCCCGTGCGCTATTTTGACACCAACGCAACGGGCGATATAATGAGCCGCTTTACAAACGATGTCGATACCATAGGCGAAATGCTTAATTCCACGCTTATGCAGATATTCTCAGGGCTTATAAGTCTTGTCGGCACGCTTGTGCTGATGTTCTATACAAACTTTATACTTTCATGCGTAACAATCGTTATTGCTCCGCTTATGGCGCTTGCCGGCGGTGCGATTGCCTCACGTTCGAGAAAGTATTTCTCGAAACAGCAGGCGGCGCTCGGTGCGGTGAACGGATATATTGAAGAAACCGTAACGGGTCAGAAAGTAGTAAAGGTATTTAACCATGAGGAAAAAATTGTCGAGGAATTTTCCGGCCTTAACGATAATTTAAGAAATGCGCAGATAAAGGCGCAGTTCCTGGGCGGAGTTATGGGTCCTGTAATGAACGCAATGAGCCAGGTAAACTATACGCTCACCGCAACGGTCGGCTCGATAATCGCATTCATCACAAGAGCGGGAAAATCCATTCCGCTCGCATCGCTCGATATAGGCGGACTGGGCGTGTTCGTAAACTTTTCACGTCAGTTCTCACGCCCGATAAACGAGCTTGCAAATCAGCTTACAACCGTTATGTCCGCACTTGCCGGAGCGGAACGTGTGTTTGACGTAATGGATAAAGAACCCGAAAAGGAAACGGGTAAAAACCTTGTTCCCGAAAAGATTAAGGGTGACGTAATAATAGACGATATAACGTTCAGCTACAATCCCGGCAAAGTCATATTAAAGGACGTTTCGATATATGCGCACCCGGGACAGAAAATTGCGCTTGTAGGCTCAACCGGTGCCGGAAAAACCACAATTACAAACCTTATCACACGTTTTTATAATCTTGACAAGGGTAAGATTACGGTGGACGGCATTGACATAAACGATATTAACAGAGAATTTCTGCGCAAAAACATAGCCGTTGTATTGCAGGACACGCACCTGTTTACGGGAACGGTAATGGAAAATATCCGCTACGGCAGACCCGACGCAACCGATGAAGAAGTAATGGCGGCGGCAAAAACCTCAAACGCACATTCATTCATAAAGCACTTGCCCAAAGGCTATGACACGGTATTGAGCGGTGACGGCTCAAACCTTTCGCAGGGACAGCGCCAGCTTTTGAATATCGCCCGTGCGGCACTGTCAAAAGCGCCTATACTGATACTTGACGAAGCAACAAGCTCGGTCGATACCCGAACGGAACGGCATATAAACGAGGGTATGGACGCACTTATGGAGGACAGAACGACTTTCGTAATAGCGCACAGACTCTCAACCATACGAAATGCGGACGCAATTATGGTGCTTGAACACGGCGAGATAATAGAGCGCGGCGCACACGAGGAACTGCTTGCGAAAAAGGGCAGATATTACGAGCTTTACACGGGACTTAAGGAATTAGACTGATTAGGAAAGGAAAAGATGGAATATGAAAACATACCAGCTCATATACACTTCGGTACAGCACAGCCTGTCCGACAGTTCGCTCGGTTTGTCAAATCAGTCGGGGCTTAGGGTCTACTCCTGTTCCCAGGGCGTGACGGAGGAAAACATACGGGAAATAATAAAGTTTTCAAGCTATCGTCTGCCCAAGAACAACGAGGTAACGTTTTCGGAAATAATCGGCGACCCGAAAATCCCCGATATGTTCCCGAAAGCGTTTCGGACGCTGAGATTGTCCGACGGACGGTTTGCGGCGATACAGACGGTGTTTTCGGGAGTGGATTTTCAGGGTGAGCCGGATAATTTCTTTGCGCATGCACTGATTTTTGACGATATTGACGATGGATTTTTCCCCGAACAATATATAAATAACGGCGTATTCAAAAAATACCTGACCGCACAGGAGGCGGAATGTGAGCTTGTGCATTACCTGCCTGAGCTTGACGTAACGCCCGATGAGGAAACCAAAAAGCATATTGAGGAGTTTATCTCCTCACACAAAAAAGAACTTTCGTACCTTATCGAAAAGGCGCTTTCGGTGCTTGTTTCGGATAAAACCGAAAGCATATGCATAGCAAGTGCGGACGCTGATAAAACCGCCGATTACCTTATATCGCTCAAATGGCTTTTGCCCCGTGATATATCGGTAAATTCGGGAATTTCAACGTATAATGTGTATCTACCGTCGGGAAAACAGCCGCAGATAGTGTTCTACGGCACAATCAAGGGAAAGAACAATATAACAAAACAGGCGGTTGAAACACGTGAAAACTGTATCTATACAGATATGGACAAAAAGGATTTTTCCCAAACAGAGCTTTCGCCCGTGTTTGACTTTACCGTTGAAGATTTGCGCAAGGAGTATACGGAGTACAAATTCAACTCCGTAACGCAGTTCACGGACTGGCTCGAAACTCTCAAAAACGTTTCCGCTCCCGGAATGGGCGCAAAGCTTTTGCGGCTCAAGGCGTCGGCAGGCGATAAGGCGTTTGCAAAGCGTGTTTCGGAATTATATGCGCATATAAATGATGAAAATATGAAGCCTGTCAGATTTGAAATATTAAAGGCGGCGTTCGACAGCATTTCATTGTTCCCCGATATTGAGGACGAGGTTTCGGAGGAATATGTCGGACAATGCGTAGACAAGCTGTGCGGCGGCGGAAATTATGACGTTTACGACCTCTTTGCAAACGGCGGCGGCAACATAGGCGGTGCGCACAGGCTTAAGGCGCACATCGGAGAATACATTGAAAAAATAAAACCTCAGCTTGAGGAAATGGGCGAAAAGAACAAGCGCATATTGCTTAATCTTTTTGCGGACATAAAACACCGCACCGAAACGGAAACCTGGAAAGAGCTGTTCGGAGCGGACAGAGAAAAGCTCGGCGTGTTTGTTGAGCTTGCGTCGGTCATTATAACAGGCTACGGCTTGGGAGCATTCACCGCACCGTCCGAATGGACAGATGAGGACATTGCCGAAACAGCGGCATACTTTGAAGCGTCCGCCGAGGATGAAAAAATAAAAGACAGCTGTATAAAATATATCTGCGAGCATGAGGACATAGACTGGGAAAAATACGGTATCACGATTACGGAGCGTGTGAAAACCAAAGACGAGCAGGAAACCGACATACGAAAAATACGGCGTATGCTTGCAAAAGTGGGATACATTCCGTACAAGCGTAACACCTACGACGCATTAAAAAGCGATGTGCGGCGTGATATGAACCAAAACAGATCGCCGCTCGTGCTTTCCAAACTGCTTGACGCATACTACAGCTGGAAAACGGACGGAGAAAATCAGGCACAGGCGCAGAAAGATGCGCAAAAGATTGCAAAACTGCTTTTGGAAATGCGGCGCAAAGAAAAAACGTGCTATGATTTTATAATCCCCAAGCTGGCGCTCGAAATAGTTGAAACGGACAGCCATTATCACGAGCTGATAATAAACGCCGAAACAATGCCCGAAAGCTTTTGGAACTGGTTTATAATCGGGTACAAGCGAAACGAAGGCAACGATATTACAGCGCTTAATTACATTCGCATATATGAGGCAAGCAAAAGAAGATTTCTGCGTATGCCGGCAGGAAAACCCTTAAGAGAAACGTTTTCAAAAACAGAAGGAGTATAAAGATGAACAGATTGTATAAAAAGATTTTTGCTTTCATTGTAACAACAATGGTAGTTGTTTCGGGAACAGCCGTACTTGCGGCATCGCCCGAGCCTACCACACGCCCCCGTCCCGAAAGTACGCAGACGGTACAGGCGGAAAACTCAGGCTCCGAGAGCGGCAGCGGAGCCGACAGCTCCAACGTTTCGATAACGGTAGAAACGCCGTCACCGCAGAACGCCGCCGCAAACAAGCATTACACCACCAGAGGCGGTGCGTTCGGCTGGTTTTTGCTGTCGGTACTGGTGAATGCGATTTTAAGCTTTGCAATCGGAAACAGGTTTTATAAGATGTCAAAGAAAAATAACCACGTAAACGCAGAGGTGCGTGCATTAAGACGTGACATAGAGGAAAAGTTTAATGCGAACGTGGGCGGATTTTCGGAGCATGACGTTGAAGTTTCAAACTCAAACGAAAGCTATGCGCTTAACGAGGGCGGAATAAAGGCGAATGTTAAAAAATCCGAGGAGGAGCTTTCCGCCGAGGAAACGTTCAGACAGTGGGAAACAAACCTTGCAAAGCAGGAGGCTGAAAGACGTGAAGCGCTCCGTGAGGCGTTAAAGCCGAGAACGACAAGAGAGTTTGTTGAAAAAGAAGACTCGCCGGTAAGCGCAAACAGACGTGAAAAATCGTACAAGCCCGAGCGTGAGCATACCGCAGAGGAAAGCACGGAGGAGGAGCACGAAGAAGAAAGCACCTTCGGCGCAATAAAAAATAAGGCAAAGGAAATAATAACGGATATATTCCCGTTTAGGGAGGACTAAACCCAAACAACGGCTAAGTTTCAACTTAGCCGTTGTTTTTTTTGTATGTACGTAATTTTCACATATACTCGCAAATTTCTGCATATCTTCACCCGCTCGCTGTAGGGCAGGGGCTTGACTCCTGCCGAAAAGCACATAATTTTTCAACGTGCTTACAATTTTCGGTAGGGGACGATGCCCACATCGTCCCTAAACCATACAATGCACGGATAATGTTTCGGGTTGATGATGGCATCAACCCTTACAAATTGCGAAAACCGCACGCCGCAGGGCAGGGGCTTGCTCCTGCCGAAAACACATGAGGGCGTGTGAGATTTTTTCTGTAAATTAGATTTC
>DJRJ01000104.1 GCA_002438865.1 Clostridiales bacterium UBA6363 | reverse complement strand
CAGACTTTTTTTCACACTCTCCAAACTATTGACAAAAAGAGAACACAAGAAATTGACATTGTATATGATTTGGTCGGCATACTGCCACTATCATTACTTAACAACGAAGAAACGGTATAGAAAACCTATGCCGTTTCAACGAAAACATTATTACTGTTTTATTAAGGACACCCTTATACCGCCTTTTTTTAAACTGTTTCCACTTTTATAATATTGGTATTTCCCGATTTACCGTCGGTTATTCCGCCTGTTATAACTATGCAGTCGCCTTTTTTTAAATCAAGATTTGCTTTTGCGGCTGAAAGTGCATGATAGAACAATACATCGGTTGAATTGAACTGCTCGCTCATTACGGGCAGTACGCCCCATGAAAGCGCAAGCTTATACCATACCGATTTATTTGTTGCCATTCCGATAATATCCGTAGGCGCACGGAAACGTGACACCATTCTGACCGTCATACCCGATATTGATGTAGCAACTATTGCTTTTGCACCTATATCTATTGCCATTCCGCACGTAGCGTGCGAGATAGCGTCTATTCTGTTTTTGATATTAAAATCAGAGGTTTTAAAACGTTTATCGTAATGAATATGTTTTTCGGTTTCCTCTATAATTTCGGACATTGTTCTTACCGTTTCAACAGGGTGCTTTCCTGCCGCCGATTCTCCCGAAAGCATAACGGCGCTCGTTCCGTCATAGACGGCGTTTGCAACGTCGGAAATTTCCGCTCTGGTCGGTCTGGGATTGTAAATCATAGATTCGAGCATTTCGGTAGCGGTGATTACACGCTTGCCGAGCAGACGGCATTTGGTGATAATGTATTTCTGAATTGCCGGAAGCTCCGCAAACGGCACTTCAACGCCGAGGTCTCCCCTGCCGATCATTATCCCCTCACATTCTTCGCAGATTTCTTCTATGTTGTCTATTCCCGTCTGATTTTCAATCTTTGCAATGATGCCTATTCCGCTGCCGCCGTTTTCCGCAAGAAATTCTTTCATATCAAGCAAATCCTGTTTGCATGATACAAAAGACGCCGCAATGAAATCCACATTATTCTTTATTCCGAGCAAAACATCGCTTTTATCCTGCTCGCTTAAATAAATCTGATGAAGCACCTTATTCGGAAAACTCATACTTTTTCTGTCCGAAAGCTCACCGCCTGCCGTAACAGTACATATTACGTCAGTGTCAGTGATTTCCTTTACCTCAAACGCCACCAAGCCGTTATTTACAAGTACTCTGTCGCCTACGTTCAGGTCGTTTACAAGTCCTTTGTAATTTACGCTGACAATGGTTTCATCGCCCTCAATATCTCTTGTTGTAAACGTGAAGCTGTCACCGTCGGACAGGTGTATTTTTGAATTTTTAAATGTTTTAATTCTGTATTCGGGTCCTTTTGTGTCGAGCATTATAGCTATCGGCAGATTAAGCTTTTCACGGACTCTCTTTACCATATCAATTTTTTGCTGTTGTTCCTCGTGAGTTCCGTGCGAAAAATTCAGCCGTGCCACGTTGGCTCCCGCCTTGCACATTTCTTCAAACACTTTATCCTCACTGCTTGACGGACCGATTGTGCATACAATTTTTGTCTTTCTCATATTCTATGCTCCTTTTGCTTAATGCCGTAATAAAAATATTTCCTATTATATATTATACCCCAAGCGGCAAATGTAGTCAAGGAAAATAATGAAAAAGGCGCTAATGTTTAACATACAATTAACATTAGCGCCTTTGCTTATAATTTAATCATGAAGTTTTCGTTTATCAATAACTCTTTTTGCCTTGCCCTCACTGCGCTCTATTTCACGGTAATCCATAAGATGAACCTTTGCGCCTATTCCGAGCTGACTTCTGAGCTTTGATGCAAGCATTTTTTCGGTAAGGTCTGTCGGACCTGTATATTCCGGCTGACGTTCCACATTTATATCGAACGTATCCGTGTTGTTTTCACGGTCAACAATAATCTGATAATTTGCCGATACCACATCGCCGTTTTTAAGAAGCACTTCTTCTATCTGTGACGGGAATACGTTTACGCCTCTTATAATAAGCATATCGTCCGTTCTGCCGGCGGGCTTTGCCATTCTTACGTGCGTACGTCCGCATTTACACGGCTCGTAATTCAGCACACACAAATCTCTTGTGCGGTAACGGATAAGCGGCTGACCCTCTTTGGTGATTGTCGTGAATACCAATTCGCCGAATTCGCCCTCAGGAAGTACCTCCCCTGTTTCGGGATTTATAATTTCGGGAATAAACATATCCTCGCATACGTGCATTCCTGCCTGCTGACTGCACTCATACGACACGCCCGGACCTATTATCTCGGTTAAGCCGTAAACGTCATATGCCTTTATTCCCAGAGAGTCTTCTATAGTTCTGCGCATTTCCTCAGTCCACGGCTCTGCACCGAAAATACCTGCCTTGAGCTTTATATCGCCTTTCATACCGTGGTCACGTATAGCTTCTGCAAGATACATCGCATACGACGGCGTACAGCACAGGTGTGTTGCACCCAAATCGCACATAAGTCTTATCTGACGTTCGGTGTTTCCCGAAGAAGTCGGAACAGTCATTGCACCGAGCTTTTCCGCACCGCCGTGCGCACCGAGTCCGCCCGTAAACAGACCGTAGCCGTATGATACCTGCACAACCGAATTTTCGTCTGCACCTGTTGCCGCAAGCTGACGTGCAAAACAATCGGACCAATTATCGAGGTCTTTTCTTGTATATCCGGCAACCACCTGTTTGCCTGTTGTTCCCGAAGACGCATGGATACGTACAATATCCTTCTTCGGAACAGCCAAAAGACCGAACGGATAATAATCCCTCAAATCCTGCTTGGTTGTAAACGGAAGCTTTGCAAGGTCTTTAAGCTCTTTTATATCCTCGGGCTTTACGCCTGCATTGTCCATTCTTTCTCTGTACATAGGCACATTGTCATATATACGTCTGACCTGCCACTTAAGACGCTCGAGCTGAAGTTTCTCGATTTCGCCTCTTTCCATACACTCTATATCTTTTTGAAAATACGCCATTTGTTTTGTCCTCCCGTGCTTAAATGCTGTAACCTGCCTCAAAAGCCTTTAAGTTCATCTCAAGGAATTTTTCGGGGACGGTTTCCTTTATTGTTTCTATCCAGACTTCCTTTTTAACGTCCATTGTTTTTGCAAGGAAACCTATCAGAACAACATTCACTGCTTTTATAGTTCCTGCCTGTTTTGCAAGCGGAAGCGCATCAATTACTTGAAGATGCGTCTTTTCTTTAATCTTGCTTTCAATATCCGACGGATAATCCATTGCGCCCGTTATAACAGGCATAGGATTTATGCACTGATTGTTGGCAAGTATTTTGCCGTCTTTTTTTACGTACGGCAATGCCCTGTAAGCCTCGAGCATTTCAAATGCAAGAACAAGATCCGCCTCGCCTCTGTCGATTATCGGCGAATACACTTTTTCGCTGTATTTTATGTATGTAACAACGCTTCCGCCACGCTGGCTCATACCGTGAACCTCGCTCACTTTAACGTCGTATCCCTCTTTTATGGCAACCTTACCGAGTATGCGGCTGGCAAGCAACGTACCTTGACCGCCGACTCCGACTATCATTATATTCATATCTCTTACCTCCGCTTACTCAGATTTTTCTATAGCGCCGAACGGACATACGTTAGTACATAATCCGCAGCCGTTACACTGTGTCGTATCAATCTTTATATTACCGTCCGTAAATGAAATTGCCGGACAGCCAAGCTTCATACACATTTTACACTTTTTGCACTTATCCGTTACCATACAGCAGCCTGTAAGCTTTTTGCGCATTTCGGGAAGAAGCGCACACGGACGCTGTGCTATAATAACAGACGGTTCTTCTTTCATAAGCTCTGCTTTAACAACTTCTTCAAAGCCTTTTACGTCAAACGGGTCTGCCACAACAACGCTTTCAACTCCGACAGCTTTTGCAAGTGCAATCAGATTTACCTGCTTTGTCGGTTCTTTTCTGATTGTATATCCGGTCGTCGGGTTATCCTGATGACCTGTCATACCCGTAATCGAGTTATCAAGTATAATAACCGTATTTACACCTTTGTTGTAAACAATATCAACCAGTCCCGTGATACCCGAATGCATAAATGTCGAATCGCCGATAACGCTTACAAGCTTCTTTGCAAACTCGTTTCCACGTGCTTTTACCATACCGTGCGCCGCACTTACCGACGCACCCATACAGACGGTAGTATCAACGCTCTGCAGCGGTGCCGCCGCACCGAGAGTATAACAGCCTATATCGCCCGATACAACAACGCCGAGCTTTTTAAGAACATAAAATGTTCCTCTGTGCGGACAGCCGGGACACATAACCGGCGGTCTTATCGGTATAACTTCATCGATTGACGCCGTTTCTGCCGGTGCTTCGCCCAGAACTGCACTGCGTATCATTGTCGGTGTGTACTCGCCCAAAAGCGTGAACGCCTCTTTGCCGATTACATCAACACCGATATTTCTGCAATCCTCCTCTATAAACGGGTCAAGTTCTTCTATTACAAAAACCTTATCGCATTTTGCCGCAAAATCACGTATCATTTTTTCGGGCATCGGGTATATTGTTCCGAGTTTTAAATAGTTGACCTTGTCGCCCAATGCTTCCTTTGCGTACATATACGCAATTCCTGCCGAGATTACTCCGATCTTTGAGCCGTTATCCTCAATCTTGTTTATAGGACTGTTCTCTGCCATTTCAACGAGATTTTTCATTCTTTCTTCAACCACAACATGGCGCTTTATGGCATTGCCCGGCATCATAACATACTTTGCGGGGTTTTTATCGTAGTCTTTTAATTTGTAATCAAGCTTTTCCTGTTCCTCAACAAGGCTCTGTGAGTGCGAAACACGGGTCGAAAGTCTTATAAACACGGGTGTGTCATACTGTTCCGACAAATCATATGCAAGCTTTGTAAAGTCACGGCACTCGCCGCTGTCGGACGGCTCAAGCATCAATATTTTCGATGCCTTTGCATAATGGCGTGAATCCTGCTCATTCTGTGACGAATGCATTCCCTGATCGTCAGCAACGCACATAACCATACCGCCGTTTACGCCGGTATAGCTTGCCGTAAACACTGGGTCAGCCATAACGTTCAATCCGACATGCTTCATACAGGTCATTGAACGTGCCCCTGCAACAGATGCACCTATTGCCGTTTCACAGGCAACCTTTTCATTTGGCGCCCATTCAACGTAAATGTTATCGTATTTTACGATATTTTCGGTAATTTCCGTACTCGGCGTACCCGGGTACGATGAAACGACTGTTACGCCGGCTTCGTATGCACCTCGTGCAATCGCCTCATTTCCAAGCATTAATTTTTTCATAATAACTCTGCTCCTTATATTTCAATCTGTTTTTTAACAACACTTTCGCCGCAATATATTTTTCTGAGCTTCGGCTTTTCGATTTTTCCGGTGGGATTTCTCGGCACGTCCGCAAATATTATCTTCCTCGGACGCTTGTATCTCGGAAGATCGCCGCAAAACTCCATTATTTCTTCTTCAGTTGCTTCACAGCCTTGTTTCAGCTGAATTATTGCCGCCGATATTTCTCCTAAGCGTGTATCCGGCAAGCCTATAACCGCTACATCGCTTATCTTGTCATTTTTTCTTAAGAAGTCCTCAATCTGTACGGGATATATGTTTTCACCGCCCGATATTATAACGTCCTTTGCACGGTCAACGAGGTATATAAATCCGTCCTCATCTTCCTGAGCCATATCGCCCGTAAGCAGCCAGTCGCCTTTTAAGACCTCCGCAGTGGATTTGGGGTCATTGTAATAACATTTCATAACTCCGGGACCTTTTACCGCCAGTTCGCCGACTTCGCCACGCTTTACTTCATCGCCGTCGGGATTAAGGATTTTTACCTCCCATCCATATCCGGGAACGCCTATTGCACCTACTTTATGTATGTTTTCTACGCCTAAATGCACACAACCGGGACCTATTGATTCGGATAATCCGTAATTTGTGTCATACTGATGATTTGGGAAGTATTTCTTCCAGCGCTTTATAAGCGACGGCGGAACAGGCTGTGCGCCTATATGCATAAGCCGCCACTGGCTAAGGCTGTAATCCTCAAGCTTTATATCGCCACGCTCGATTGCGTCCAGTATATCCTGCGCCCACGGAACAAGCAGCCATACTATCGTACATTTTTCCTCCGATATTGCCTGCATTATCCATTCGGGTCTTACACCTCTTAAAAGCACCGCTTTTGAGCCTGATCTGAGACTTCCGAACCAGTGCATTTTTGCGCCGGTATGATACAGCGGCGGTATGCACAGGAACACATCGTCGTGTGTTGTACCGTGATGCGTCTGCTCTACCTTTGCGGAATGTGAAAGGCTTCTGTGTGCGTGAAGTATCGCTTTCGGAAAGCCTGTTGTTCCCGATGAAAAATATATTGCCGCATCATCGTCATCGGTAAGCTTTATATTCGGCGCCTCAATGCTCATAAAGCGCACAAGATAATTATAGCTTTCCGAGAATGTCGGACAGTTTTCTCCGACATAAAACATCTGCTTCACGTTCGGAAGTTTATCGCATATTTCCTCTACTCTGCCTATAAATTCCGGTCCGAATACCAAAACGTCGGAATCGGCAAGCTCAACGCAGTATTTAATTTCCTCCGCAGTATAGCGGTAATTAAGCGGTACAGCCAACGCTCCCGTTTTAAGAACTCCGAAATATATCGGCAGCCATTCAAGGCAGTTCATCAATAAGATTGCAACCTTGTCGCCTTTTTTTATTCCACGGCTTAAAAGAAGATTTGCAAATCTGTTTGCTTTATCGTCAAATTCTTTCCATGTAATTTCACTTCTGCCGCAAAGCGACGGGTTTGTTTCTATTAGCGCATACTCTTTCCATGTAAGCTTTGTATGCTCCATAACTTTCGGGTCTATCTCAACAAGCGCCGTTTCACCGCCGAATTTACGTGCGTTTTCTTCAAGTAATTCCGTAATAGGCATTTTTTCATATCTCCTTTATTCTTCGGCTTTGAAAACTTTTTCAACAAAACCGTTATCAAATTTCTTTGTAAACAGCGATACTATCGGTACGACCGCCAGCGATACCGCCATTGCCGCAACTCCCATAACGGGTGCTTGCGAAGCGGCGTTCTTAAATCCCGACATACAGCTTATTATTACAGTCGGCACAAGCACGGTTAAAAATCCGCAGATCATACCCGACCATGCGCCTGCTTTTGTAATCTTTTTTGAATAAATGCCCCACAGGTACGGACCTATAAAACAACCCGATACTATGCCCCAGCTGAACGACATTATATTTACTATTATCGAAATATTTGCAGTTGCGAATATGTATGAGCAAGCAACAAATATAAAGCACAGTATTCTTGTGAGTATCATCTGATGTTTGGGGTTGTAATCCTTTTTTACCGTCGGTATAAGGTCAACGCTTATTGCCGATGATGACGAAAGCACTATTGACGAAAGCGTAGACATCGACGCCGATAAAAGCAATATCAGTATTACCGCAAAAATCAGCGTGGTTACTATATTTATATCACCGAGAGCCGTAAGGAGCGTCTGCGGTATTACCGAATCAACTCCGCCCTCCGGCAATGTGTTGTTAAGCACGAGTCTTGACAGCGAGCCTACAAAGTATGCTCCGCAGCCTATAATCAGCGCAAACGCCGTAGATATGTACTTTGCCTGTTTTATTGATTTTACGTCTTTAATTGCGTAATATTTATTTACCATCTGCGGAAGCCCCCACGTTCCGAAAGACGTAAGAAGAATATTGATGCAGAGGAATTTTACGCTTGAGCCGCCGAACCAGCTTGTTATTTGCTCGCCTACGGGAGCATTGTTTGCGGTAACCCCATCAAGCGCACGCAGATTATCCATAAAATGCGCCGCACCGCCGACAGCCTCGGTATTTAAAATTGCGATTACCATTGCAATTACTCCGGCAATCATAATAATTCCCTGTACAAAGTCCGTATATGCCGTTGCCACATACCCGCCGAGAACGAGATATATTGCCGTAAGGCAGGCAATTACAAGCATCCAGACATTGTTTGATATGTTCGGGAATATTGCCGAAAACATTGAGCCGAGTCCCTTATATACAGCGGCGCTGTACGGAACAAGGAACACAAATATAATAACCGCCGCAAAAACCTTAAGCGAGGTTGAGTTATATCTGCTTTCAAAAAATTCCGGCATTGTTTTTGAATTAAGCGTATGAGTCATTGTCCGTGTACGGCGTGCCAAAAGCTGCCATGCGAGAAAACATCCCAAAAACGCATTTCCGATGCCTATCCATATAGAGCCTAAGCCGATATTCCAGCCGTGCTGACCGGCATATCCCACAAAAATAACAGCTGAAAAATATGACGTACCGTATGCAAAAGCACTCACCCACGCCCCGATTTTTCTGCTGCCTAAAAGAAATCCGTCAATCGTTTTGGTCTTTTTGGAGCTTCTTGCTCCTATTAAAACCATTACTGCCGCAAAAACAGCCAGTACAGCTATGATTACACGCTGCATTTGAACAATATTGTTCTCCATTGTTATCCATCCTTCCGTTCTACCGTTTTACTTTTGTTTTTTTGCGAAATCTGCGCATAAGCACAGTCTACCGCACTTCAAATACTACAAATTTAATTATACAACATTTTCATTGCGAAATAAAGTGTTTTTTGTA
>DJRJ01000046.1:14036-20535 GCA_002438865.1 Clostridiales bacterium UBA6363 | reverse complement strand
TCCCAATATTGCACCGCCCGCCGACATATACGCCCCTCCGCTTATGAGAGCCGCCGCAAGAAAATATCCCGCCGCAAGCTTTACAAAAGCCTCCGTCACCTGTGAAACGGCGGTGGGTATCATATTGGACGAGCCTTGATAATAGCTCTTGTACGCCGTTCCTGCGGCAACGAGAAAGACCGCCGGGGAAATGCATTTTATCGCAAACACCGCTTTTTCCTCTTTAAGGGCAAATGCGAAAAACTCTGCTCCGAAATACAGTATTGCCGTCCCGAAAATGCCTATAATGCAAAGAACAACAGCCGAAACTCTGACCGTATTATGCGCAAGGCGTTCGTTCTTTTTTGCAAGCGCCTCGGAAACGCTCTTTGAAACAGCAAGCGGAAAACCCGATATTATAAACGTCAGAAACATTATGTAAACCTGAAACGCCACGCCGAACACCGCCATGCCGTCCTCGTGAAGAATATATGTAAGCGGTATTTTGAACACCGCACCGAGTATTTTCGATATTGCATTTGCAACCATAAGAGTTGCCGCCCCTGCCATAAAGCTTTGTTTTTTCATCTATACGACTGCCTTTCACAAATAAATCAAAGCAATAAGCCTTGTCATATTATTCTATTTATGCTATAATTGTTTTATACGGGAGTGATTTACAATGATTATAAAAAAAATAGGCTCGGCAAACGGCAAAATAACCGTCCCGGGCGATAAATCCATTTCACACAGAGCGGTAATGTTCAATTCGCTCGCAAAAGGCACTGCGCATATCACGGGTTTTCTAAAAGGTGCGGACTGTCTTTCTACGATTGAATGTTTTAAGGCTTTGGGCGTGGAAATAGAGATGTCGGAGGATATGATAACCGTTCACGGCAACGGACTTCACGGCTTAAGGGAGCCGCAGAAAATGCTCTATACGGGAAACAGCGGTACAACGACAAGACTTCTTTGCGGTATACTTTCGGGGCAGGACTTCAATTCCTCGCTCACGGGCGACAAGTCAATCGAAAAGCGCCCGATGAAGCGTGTGACCGAACCGCTGTCGCTTATGGGGGCGAAAATAGAAAATGATTACTGTCCTCTGTACATTACGGGCAGTAAGCTTCACGGCACGGAATACAAAATGACGGTTGCCTCCGCACAGGTAAAAACCGCCCTTATTCTGGCGGCGCTGTATGCGGATGGGGAAACGGTAATATACGAAAAGGAAAAATCACGTGACCACACGGAGCGTATGCTTGCCGCAATGGGTGCGGATATTGTGTGCGACGGACTTAAAATAACGGTACGACCCGGTAAAGAGCTGCGTGCCGCCGATATTGACGTGTGCGGAGATATTTCCTCTGCGGCGTTCTTTATGGTGCTGGGACTTATTATGCCGTCCTCACGTGTTACGGTAAGAAATGTCGGAGTAAATCCCACACGGACGGGAATTATTGATGTGCTTAAAGCAATGGGTGCAGATATGAAATTTGAGAACGAGCGAATTGTTTCGGGAGAGCCTGTTGCGGATATAACGGTTGCATCGTCACGCCTTAAAGGCGTAACGATAGGCGGCGATATTATACCGAGACTTATTGACGAGATACCGATAATTGCGGCAGCGGCTGTTTTTGCCGAGGGCGAAACGGTTATAAAGGACGCACACGAGCTGCGTGTTAAGGAAACCGACAGAATAGCCGCAATCGAGAACGAGTTTTCCAAATGCGGTGCGGACATTACGGCGTCCGAGGACGGAATGGTTATCCACGGCGGAAAGCCGATACACGGCGCTGATTTTAAAACATACGGCGACCACCGAATGGCAATGAGCCTTTCGGTGCTGGCACAGCTTGCCGAAGGCGAATCGTCGCTTGACGACGATAAATGCGTTTCGGTATCGTATCCGGCGTTTTTTGATGATTTGTACAAATTGGGAGAATAAAAAAATGCCGACCCTGTCGACAAGAATGGCTTAAAATCAAAAGTTTCGGATTTTGGAGTGTCAAAATCCGAAACTTTTGATTTTTTCGCCTATTATTCCACATCAACCGGATACTTACCGCTGAAACAGCCGTCACAGAAGCCGCATTTTGCGTTCGGGATTATCTTTTTCAGATTTTCTATGCTTAAAAATCCGAGACTGTCGGCGCCGATTATCTCACACATTTCGTCAAGCGTATGACCTGTAGCGATAAGCTGTTCTTTTGACGGCACGTCTGTACCGAAATAGCACGGATACATAAACGGCGGTGCGGACGAGCGCACGTGAACCTCTTTTGCGCCGAATTTGCGTAAGAGCGCAACTATCCTTTTTGACGTTGTTCCACGCACAACGGAGTCGTCCACCATAACAACTCTTTTCCCCTCTACCGTACTCCTTAATACGTTAAGCTTTATTCTTACCGCATTTTCACGCATTGCCTGCGTAGGCTCGATAAACGTTCTGCCTATGTACTTATTCTTTACAAAGCCTATGCCGTAAGGTATACCCGTTTCACGGGCATATCCCATAGCGGCGGAAAGGCCCGAATCGGGAACGCCTATTACCACGTCCGCATCAACGGGATATTCCTGTGCGAGATATTTTCCGGCAAGCATTCTCGAATCGTGTGCGGACTGTCCCTCCAAAATCGAGTCGGGGCGTGCAAAATAGAGATATTCAAATATGCACATCGTATGCGGATATTTATTGGTATGTGTTTTTATCGATACCACCTCGCCGTCCTTTACGACAACTATCTCGCCCGGCTCAAGGTCACGCTCGTACCGTGCGCCCAACGTATCAAGCGCACATGTTTCGGACGCAAACACAATCGCATCGCCCTTTCTGCCCATACAAAGAGGACGGAATCCCCACGGGTCACGGCAGGCGATAAGCTTTTGCGGACTCATTATCAAAAGTGAAAATGCGCCCGTCAGATTTTCGTATGATTTTTCAACAGCTTTTTCTATACTGCCCGAATTGATACGGTGCTTTGCGATTGTATATGCTATCATTTCCGTATCGGTGGTTGTCTGGAAAATTGCGCCGCCACGGCTTAATTCCCTTTCAAGTTCGACTTTATTGGGAATATTTCCGTTATGCGCAAGCGCAATTGTTCCTTTTATGTACCGCAGTACGAGCGGCTGGGCGTTTTCTCTCAAAGATTCTCCCGTAGTGGAATATCTTACATGACCGATGGCCATATTTCCGTTAAGCTTATCGAGTATTTCGTTATTGAAAACCTCGTTCACAAGTCCCATACCCTTGTAATACGATATTTCACGGTTATTGTTTACCGCAATACCGCAGCTTTCCTGTCCCCTGTGCTGAAGTGCGTACAAGCCGTAATACACGGATTTTGCACACTCGCCTTTGGGATCGTATATTCCGAAAATACCGCATTCTTCTCTGATTTTTCTGTCTGACATATGCTTTTACCTTTCATTACGGGATAAATACTGTACATAATTATTATATAATATAACGTTTGCAAAGTCAATTTTATTATCACGGCAAATTAAACAAAAAAAGATACGCCTGCCGAAAAAATATTGTCGACAGGCGAAAATCAAACTCCCCAAAATAAAAATCTATATCAGTTATTTTCGCTCATACTTGCAAAGCATTCGCTGCAATATACCGGTCTGTCGTGTCTGGGTTCAAAAGGAACCTTGTCCACCTTTCCGCAGTTTGCGCAAACGATTTCAAACATTTCCTTGTTACCTCTTGCGCTGTTCTTTCTTGCCTGACGGCAGTCCTTACAGCGCAGGGGTTCATTCTGAAATCCCTTTTCTGCATAAAATTCCTGTTCACCTGCGGAGAATATAAATTCCTTACCGCAATCCTTACATACCAGTGTCTTGTCTTCGTACATTTTTCTTACCTCACTTTGATAGTTTACCCTGTTTCTCCTTGCAGATTACCCCGATGTATGCGAACCGCAGATAATGTCTTTGTTCTTCCTCATTCTGCGCTTTATGCGCTGCATTGCATTGTCAACGGACTTTTCATCTCTGCCTATCTGCCGTGCTATTTCCCTGTAGCTGTCGCCGTCAAGGAATTTTGAAAGCACCGTTGCTTCAAGACTGCTCAGTTCTCTGCTTATCCTATACTCCATATCATTTTTATTCTCACGGTCAATCAATATATCTTCCGGATTTCGGGAATTATCGGAAACGGTAAATACCGGAAACACAGATGTACCGTCTTTCTCGTCAGATTCTTTATCAAGCGAAACGTAAGAATTCAGCGGAAGATGCTTTTTTCGCAGAGCCGCCGTTATTGCGGCAGAGAGGCGATTATCCACACATCGCTTCGCAAACGCCGCAAAATGCGGACATTTTTCTGCGTCAAACTCCTTTACTGCGGAATACAATCCCAGCCGACGCTCCTGCATAACATCGTTTTCCTCCGCACCGACAAGAAACTTAGTTTCCTTTTTCGGACGAACGAGATGTCTGTATCTGAAAAATATTTCCTCCCACGCACCTGAACTGCCGTTTTTTGCGGCATTTATCAGCTCCTCGTCGGAAACCTCCCCAAATACTTCAGGCTTTAGTCCGGTCACTGAAATTATCTTCCTTTCTGATATAAGTACATATTAATTATACCATTCCATAATGTTCTTGTCAAGGAAATTTTTGTTATTTTCAACAATTGTACAAAATAAACACCCGATTTTTGTTGCATTTTTCACAATACGAGCCTTTTCGACAAGAAAATATTGGATGATTTTGGATAAAGTGCTATATCGGCATTTTTCTGCAAAAGCAAAAAAGACGATGTAAAAAATAATTTTTTACATCGTCTTTGTCACATAGTATCTGTAGGGGTTGATGCCCTCATCAACCCGAAACGGCGTGCAGTTTTCGCAATTTGTAGGGGTCGATGCCCACATCGACCCGAAGCATCGTCCCCTACCGTGAATTGCAGACATATCGAAATATTGTATGCATTTTCTGCAGGAGCAAGCCCCTGCCCCACGGAGTATGGGGCATTATTTTGCTATTATTACCCTTATTCTGCCGCCCTCCGACTGCGGTTTATCATAATATACGGTGTATGAGTAATCGCCGTTTATAACGTCATTAATCGACGCTTTGTTATAATATCCCGCCGCCTTGTTGGTATAAACAACAACCTTGTCGCTCAACTTGTATTCCGTGCCGTTAATCTCAATTGTCGACTGAGTGAGATTTTTTGCCGTTCCGCTCGGACTCTTGAGCGAACTCTTTATTTCAAGCGCACCGCCCGAAACAAGCGCCTTGCACGGCGTGTACACGTATGCTCCCGAGGAGGACTGCGTCTGATACTGCACTCCGTCAATATCCACTTTATACGTATTTGTCTTGCTGTTTCCGCTTGTTACAAGTCCGTATTCGTAGCAATCGCACGTTGCGTCCAGAAGTATCAGTTCCGATATTTCTCCGTTCGCATTCTTTGCGCTGTAGCGGACGTTTGACGAGGTGAGCGTCATACCGTCAAGTCTTTGCAGATATACCGATTTATAAATAGGCGTATCGGTATTGTAATAACCGATTGTGTCTATAATCTTGCAGTCGTCGGCAACCCTTTCGCCGCCGATTGTGAAGTCTGCCGCATCAACCTTGCCGCTTGCTCCGCCCTGTCCGTTCTGCTTTCTTACGGTTGTTTTTCCGTTTTCAAAGCTTGCCTTTACAACCGAGCACAGATAGCTTGAGCAATCGTTTGACACCGCATATTCGTATCTTACACCGTCTGCGGCTATTATGTCCGCATAATAGCTTGAATACGTTGTTCCGTCATTGTTTGTAAAGTTCTTTTTGCCTGCCTCGACAAGTAAGCCGTACTTTGTTGTCTGCGTTGTTTCCGCAGACGTTACAACGCCTGCAACAGCTCCGTTTTTGCCTAAGATAACGGTAATCGTATCGCCGTATCTGAACGGACCGCTTGACGACAAATCGTTAAACGCCTCCGCACTTTCAACGCTGTACGTTTTTCCCGAAATCGTTATGCTGTTCGGCTGGTCACGTGACGGAGACGCACTCTCGTAAATGCCCGTTGCCTTTTCCGAGTATGCGAGCAGCATATTCAAATCATCGCTGTAATAGATAACGTCGTTCACGCTTACTGCGCCGGACGTAACCTTGTTACCGTCACGCATAACTTGTGTTGAAGAATTCTTTATATAGTTCTTCACCATATCGGTACTTGTAACCTTTATCGGGCCTTCCATATTGCCCTTTGAATAAACCACATAATCAACGTCGCCCTTGTTGTCACGGCGTACACGCAGTATGTCGCCCATTTCCATTTCGCCCTTTACAGCCGCATATGTGCTTGCCATAGTGCCTTTGTAGCAGGTGGTTGACGATTTTATGTCTATCTGGCTCATAGAGCCGTTTTTATAACCCACAACGGCGTCATTTAAAACAGAATATATTACATATTTCTCCGACTCCGAACTTGACGAGGTGTCGGGAACAAAGCATATCAGGTCTTTTTGGTTTTTAATCACCATATCGCCCTGCTTGCCGACATAATCGCTGCTGA
>DJRJ01000046.1:0-13999 GCA_002438865.1 Clostridiales bacterium UBA6363 | reverse complement strand
GGCCCGAAGTGGTATAAACCTTATCCGAGCCAAGCGAGCTGTCCTCCGCCGAGGTTGCGATTATTATTGCGTCCTCGACAATCTGTGCATCGAATATATTTATGAGGTCGCCGCCCGTTTTTGTCTGTGCGGTGAGCGTGTTGTACACAAGTCTTGCCACCTGACGGCGTGTCATGGGGTATCCGTAATCGGAATTTACGTTATCGGTCATTTTAAGGCTTACCGCCTTGTTTACTTGTCCGTACGGGTACGATATGCCGAACTCATCATCGGAATATCCGAGTACACGGAGCATCATTGTGACCGCTTCTTCGTATGTAACCGTATCATAGGGCTTGAATGTTCCGTCGAGATAGCCGTTGAAAAGACCGTTTCTCGTACCGTTTAAAATATACGCCGACGACCAGCGTGATGCGTCAATATCCTTAAACGGCGAAACTTTGAGTCCGACTGCCGTTTCGTCCTTGTGCGACGAGGAATTGACGGCAATCTTTGCCATCTCCTCACGGCTTACGTAATCGTCAAGGCGGTAATCGCCCGAGCCGTCGCCTTGGATAATTCCGAGCGTATCGAGAAGAGGCATTATGTCGCTGTCGTTCCATGTTTCCGCAAATGCCGTTGTTCCCAAAGTCACCGCAATGACCGCCAAAACGGCGGTAATAATTTTTTTCATAAGCTTAAAACCCTCCATTTTTATTCATACCGCAGAGCGTCGATAGGATTAAGCTTTGCCGCCTTTTTAGCCGGCAAAAATCCGAACGCTATACCTATTCCGACCGATACCCCGAACGCAAGCACAATTGCGCTTGCGGACGGACTTACCGACAGATTCAAAAGCTTTCCGGCAAGCAGTGACACCACAGAACCGATTATAATTCCTATAATTCCGCCTATACAGCTTACCGTTCCCGCCTCTATGACAAACTGCAGCATTATATCCTTTTGCTTTGCGCCCAGGGATTTTCTTATACCTATCTCCCTTGTGCGCTCCGTTACCGATACAAGCATAATATTCATAATTCCTATACCGCCTACAAGCAGTGAAATACCGGCTATCGCAACAAGAACGGTACTCATACTGCCCATAATGTCCTCCATTTTTTCAATCATGGACATCATCGAAACAACATTATAGTAATCCTCATCGCCGATTTTCCTGTTCAAAAGCTCCTTGACCTTGCTTACGGCGTCGTTTACAACGTCTTTATTTGCCGCCGATAAGGTGTAGCTTGAAATAGTTGCCGATTTGTTTGCCTTTGCGGCTGTGGTGTACGGTATATAAATACAGTCGTCCGCCGAGGACTGTGTTGAGTCCTCCGTTTCCTCCAGTACGCCGACTATGCGGTACAGCTCGCCGTTTATCTTTAATGTTTTATCCAAAGCGGCTGACGCACTGTTGAAGAAATATCTCGCCTCGTACGAGCCGATTACGCAGACTTTTTCCTCACGGTCGCAGTCTACATACTGAATAAAACGCCCGAACGATAAATCAAGGCTTTTCATATCCGCATACTCTTCGCTTACGCCCTGCGCCGATGCGGTTATGGAATCATCGCCGCTTTCGGCTGTTTTTACCGTACCGCTCATCGTTACCATAGGCGACACGGCGCTGAAAAGCTCGGGGTTTTCGTTTACAAGGTCAAACATTTCCTGCGGTTCAACCTTTTTGGTTGTAGCTCTCGACATAATTGATACGCTTATTGTTTCCGTACCCATTTCCTCGAAGGTGTCCGTTATCATACCCGTAAGACCGTTCATAATGCTTACAAGTATTATTACCGCCGCTATACCGATTATAATGCCGAGCATTGTGAGAAAGGCACGCACTTTATTGTTTATAATACTCGAAATCGCCATTGCAAAGCTTTTTCCGAAACCCATTACGCTTCACCCTCCTCTATGCCCGCACGATCCTGCGACGCTACTATCTTATCGCCCGAAACGGGGCCGTCATATACGATATGTCCGTCCGTTATGCGGACTATCCGCTTCGCCTGGGCGGCTATCGAGTTATCGTGGGTTATAAGAACTATGGTATTTCCCTCGTCGTTCAGCTGCTTCAGAAACTGCATAACCTCACGTCCCGTGCGGGAATCGAGCGCACCCGTAGGCTCGTCGGCAAGTATTACGGAGGGGTCGCCCGCAAGCGCACGCGCTATCGACACACGCTGCTGCTGTCCTCCCGAAAGCTGTGAGGGCAGATTTTTTGCCTTGTCCGCAAGGCCGACCTTTTCCAGAGCCGCCATTGCACGCTCCTTTTGCTCACGGTCGCTTACACCGCCGTATAAAAGCGGCAGTGAAACGTTTTCTATAACGTTAAGCTTTGCGATAAGATTATACTGCTGAAATATAAATCCGAGCATTTTATTGCGCACCGCCGCAAGCTCGTCATCGGTGTAATTGCTTATATCCTTGCCGTTTAAGAGGTACTGACCGCTTGTTGCAACGTCAAGACAGCCGATTATATTCATACAGGTGGATTTTCCCGAACCCGACTGTCCGACTATCGCCACAAACTCGCCCTTGTCTATATTGAGCGATATTCCGTCAAGTGCGTGTACCTCCGTATCGCCCATATGATATATTTTATAAATGTCCGTTAATTCTACCAAATGAGGCATACTGCCGATACCTCCTTATCTCATACCGCCGCCGGGGCCGCCTCCGCCGGGCATTCCGCCACCGCCGCCTCCGGGCATACCTCCGCCGCCCGGCATACCGCCGCCGGGCATTCCGCCCATCTGCTGGTTTTCTACCGAGCCCGAGGTGTCATTTCCCGTTGCTACCATTCCGGCACGGATTTCCTCGCCCTCGCTGAGTCCCGATTTTATCTCTATGTACGAATCGTCGTTTATTCCCGTTTCTACTTCTGCGCTTCTGTAGCCGTCGGGCGCTTTGTCCTTATCGTCCGTTTTCTCGCCCTTTACATAGACGATATTTCCTCTGTTTACCGCACCCAGAGGTACCGCAAGAACATTCTCCGCTCTGGATACGACTATTTCGGTATTGACGTTCATTCCCGGTAAAAGCTCGCCGAAATCGGTAACAACCACCTTAACGGGATATGTTGTTACGCCGTTTGACGATGTGCCGTCAACGCCGACTTTCTCAACCGTTCCCGAAAATGTTTTTCCCGGTACGGCGTCAGCCGTTATGCTTACCGACTGTCCTACCTGCACGTCCTGTATTTCGGTTTCGTCAATGCTTAACTGTATCTTTAATGAGGACATATCGTAAATAACCGCCATTGCCGATGAGCTTGACGATGATGCTGCGCTCATTGCCGATGAGCCGCCGCTCGAATTGTCCAGCTTATCTCCGGCTTTTTTGTTCTTCACTATTACAGTGCCGGAAATAGGAGCTTTTATTGTGTAGTCCTCAAGGGTTTTCTGTGCCTTTTCAAGCGATATTTTTGCGTCGTCGAGAGAAAGGCGTGCATTTTTGAGCGTATTCTCTATATTCTCCGAGGTAAGCTGTACCACCGTCTGATTATAATATACTCTGTCATTATCGGATACGTTTACCGCCGCAACCTTACCTGACGTTTTTGCCGTTATGGTTCCCGATGTAATGTATTCAAATGTGCCTATATCGCTGCACACAACATTGCCGACTTCTGCGGTAGCCTTATCGCTTGAAGTAAGCGCACCGGGATTTGTGACGGTTATGGTTACGTACTTTACTATTGCGTGATTGCTTGTCGCAACCGTTGCACCGCTTACCTCCGTTACCGTTCCCCAAAGGGTATCGCTTGAGCCTGCAACCTTTATTTTTGCGCTTTCTCCTCTGTAAATCGAGTTTGCGTCATTTTCATTAAACGGCAGGCGCAGTTTCATTGTGCTGTCATCGTAAACGTCCGCAACGGCTCCGCCGTTCTGCACCATATCGCCCGTTTTTACGTGTACTTTGCTTATTTTTCCCGAATAGTTCGACTTCACCGACAGATTGCCTGCCGAATCTGCCGCCTCGTTATACGAATTCTGCGCCTTTGAAAGAGCGTTTTGCGCTGTCTTGACGCCGTTTTGGGCGGTAGTTGATTCGATTGTGTACAAAACATCGTCTTTCTTTACCGTATCGCCCTCGTTAAAGGTATCTGTAAGTATTTCTCCCGTAACGAGCGCCGTTACATCATATGTATCGTTTGCCTCGAGCGTTGATGAAGATGAAATCGTATTTTCTATATCACGGCGTTCAACGTTCGCCGTGACAAATGTCATTTCAGGCTTG
Source organism: Clostridiales bacterium UBA6363 (assembly GCA_002438865.1). Lineage (GTDB taxonomy): Bacteria > Bacillota > Clostridia > UBA1381 > UBA1381 > UBA4716. The sequence goes on along the minus strand of DJRJ01000046.1, from coordinate 9,772 downwards.
CTTTTGCTCTTTTTTACCGCCATTGCGGTACAGCCGCCGATAATCAATACCAGTGCAATCACAATTATCAAAAAAGTTCTGCGCTTTATGCGCTTTTTGCCTATCTGTATGCGCTTTGTTTCCTTGTCATACGATATAAATTTTTTCTTTCCGTCACCGACGTCCTTTTTTCGGGTTTTCAGTTTCATTATTCCGCCTCCATCTGATTTTTTACATAAAAAGAAAGACCAACAAATCAGTCTTTAATTAACACGGCTATTAACAATCAACATCATCTTCTTTCCGAAACCCATCCCCCCGAACCGGTTTCAAATCTGTACCTATTTTACCATTGTATGCGCCCGTATGTCAATAACAAAAACTCCCTCGGACCGGCTTTGCGCCTATAATTTACAATTCATTCACATTTGATATTTTATTTATTAATATATTAAAAAAACATTAAAGCTTTTTGGGGTATTGACACGCTTGTTTTTTTGTGTTATTATGTAGAAAAAGAATATTCGGGGAGCTTTTTACAAAGGCTGAGAGGAAATTGAGGATTTCGACCCGTTAAACCTGATACGGATAATGCCGGCGTAGGAATATATTTATATATTGTGAGTTTTTTCGGAGATTACCGCTTGGGTTTAATCCCCGATTTTTTTTACGAAAGGAAGGATTTTTTATGACAAAAACAAAAAAACTCACATTATGCGCATTGCTGACGGCTTTGTCGGTCGTACTGATGTTTGTTTCGAAAGCGCTCCCCGCACCCTGGCTCCAGGGCGGCTCGATTACGCTTGCAAGCATGGTGCCGATTGTGGCTGCGTCAATAATCGTTGATTACAAATGGGGACTCTTATCGGGCGTTGTATTTGCTCTCATACAGATGATGACAGGCTTTTATCCGCCCCCCACACAAACATTCTTAAACTTTTTCCTTGTTATAATGCTTGATTACATTCTCGCATTCGGCGTTCTCGGCACGGCAGGAATTTTCTACAGACTGCTCGGCAAAAAGATATGGGCAATCCCCGTTTCGGGATTTATCGTAACAACTCTCAGATACATATGCCACATTCTTTCGGGAATACTCATCTGGGGCGTATACGCCGACGAAGGACAGACCGTTCTCGGATATTCGCTTGTATACAACGGTTCGTATATGATTCCCGAAATAATTATAACGACTGTTGTTCTTGCCGCACTTTCGGCATTTATAAAAAAGGAAGCCGACAAGGTAAACGGTTAAAAAATACTTGAAAATTTTCCCCTCGCAAGGTATAATAATTGTGAGGTGAGCCGCACATCTCACAATGTGCGGCTTTTTATTTGTTAAAAACGGAACGTGGAAAAAACACTGCACATCTCACCTCCTTTCGGGGTTTTGGAGTATACCCCCCAAGAAGGCAAGCTTTGCGCTTTTTTCACGCTATGATTTGGAATGGAGAGTACAGCATTATGAAAAATATTAAAAGACTCATAGACGCCGCAAGCGGCAGGGATAAGCTTGATTTGGTTTTAAAAGGCGGAAACGTTGTTGACGTTTTTACGGGGCGGATCATAAAAGCGGACGTTGCCGTAAAAGACGGATACATCTGCGGAGTGGGCAGTTATGACTGCGAAAACAACGTTGATGTTACGGGCAAATACATAATGCCCGGATTTATCGACTCGCATCTGCACATCGAATCGTCAATGGTTACACCGCCGGAATATTCACGCATAACGCTTCCGCACGGCGTCACCACCGCAATAGCCGACCCGCATGAAATTGCCAACGTATGCGGAGAAACGGGACTTGATTTTATGAAATCATTTGCCGAGTATGCACCTATGGACATACTTTTTATGCTTCCCTCGTGTGTTCCGGCAACGGACTTTGAACATTCGGGAGCAAAGCTTAACTCCGCCGACACACAGCGCCTTGCCAAAGGATTTTTCGGCATAGGCGAGATGATGAATTATCCTGCCGTATGCGGCGGTGACGAGGAGGTCTTAAACAAGCTGTGTCTTGAGCATATTGACGGTCACGCTCCGCTTGTTTCGGGCAATGCTCTTGACGCATACGCCGATGCCGGGATAAAAACCGACCACGAATGTTCACAGGTTGACGAGCTTATCGAAAAGGTATCGAAAGGAATGTACATTGCCCTGCGCGAGGGTACTCTTTCAAAGGATATACAAAAGCTGTTTAAGGGAATAAATCAATACACACTGCGCAGATGTATGTTCTGCACGGACGACAGATTTATAGGCGAGATAAAGCAGGACGGAAGTATAGATTACTGTATTAAAAAAGCTGTCGGCTTGGGAGTAAATCCCATTGACGCAATTATTATGGCAACGCTTAATCCTGCCGAATGTTACGGTCTTAAGGACAAGGGCGCAATCGCACCGTCATACAGGGCGGACATTGTTGTTGCGGACAGCCTTGAGCTTAACAATATTGTTTCCGTATACAAGGACGGCGTGCTGTGCGCCGAAAACGGAGAGGATGTACACACGGACGGTCCCTTGGCACTGTATTTCAAGGGCGTTACGGAAACGGTACACCTTGACAATATAACGGCAGACACATTCAAATGCGATATACCCGACACGCTTACGGCAATAGAGTTTTTACCGCATGCCATTATAACCAAAAAAGTTACGGCTAAAAAGACCGACAGGCTTTCAAAGCTGTGCGTGCTTGAACGTCATCACGAGCTCGGAACGAAAGGCTTCGGATTTGTGACAAACTACGGGATAACAAACGGAGCAATTGCCTCGTCCGTAGGTCATGATTCGCACAATATTGCCGTTATAGGCGACAATGACGCCGATATGGCGCTTGCCGTCAATACGCTCGGCAAGGACGGCGGAATAGCCGTATGCTCCGGCGGAAAGGTTTTGAGCTTTTTAAAGCTCGGCGTTGCCGGACTGATGTCGGCGGAGTGTGCGGAGGACGTTATATCCGCACATGATGATTTGTACAAAGCCGCAAAGGGGCTTTGCATATCGGACGGCGTCGACCCGTTTCTCGCGCTTGCGTTTTTGCCGTTGCCGGTTATTCCCGAGATACGCGTAACCGACGGCGGATTGTTTGACGTAACGCAGTTTAAATTTATTGAAATGTAAAACGGTTACAATTATTGTATCCGCCGTAGGGCAGGGGTCTGCTTCTGCCGAAAATCCCCGTAATTTTTTGATATGTCCGCAATTATGCGGTAGGGGACGATGCAAGTTCACGTTTGCACGCCGTTTCGGGTTGATGAGGGCATCAACTCCTACAAACGCACATTACCGCAAACAAAAAAGGTACTGCAAATGCAGTACCTTTTTCAGTTCACTTTTTACGCTTCAAGCTTTGCAAGCTTTACAGCCAACTGCGATTTCTTTCTTGCAGCCGCATTCTTATGAAGAATACCCTGCGAAACGCCTTTGTCAAGCTTTTTAACGGCTTCGTTAAATAAAACCTTTGCGTTTTCCTTGTCACCTTCGGCAACAGCTGTTTCAAATTTTTTCACAGCAGTTTTAAGTGCAGTTTTGTGAGCAACGTTAATCTGAGTCTTTTTCTCGGCAACCTTTACTCTTTTTTTTGCTGACTTAATATTAGGCACAATATACACCTCCACATAATTTAATCTACAATACCATATTAGTATACAACATTACCATAATAATTGCAAGACTTTTTTTTCTTTTTTTTAAATTTCTGTCAAAGTATACATTTACCGCCCGTTTTTTTTCCCGATTTATGTAAGATTGCAAATCATAAATTATGTATAGATTTGAAATAGTCGAGCGAGGGAAATTTTTTGTCGATATGCATCAAAAGATAGCGTTCCGACAGTTCGCCGAGCCTTTTGTAAAGCTCGTCGTTTCCCGTAAACGAAAGCATTTTTCTGTCTTCGCCGTCCGCAATGTACCTCAAAGCCTTGTATACGCCCTCGCTAAGCTTAATGCTGTCGTACCCCATACAATTGCGGCACACCGTACAGCCCTTTGCCAAATCAAACGCATACGCCGCAGAGCCGCACACTCCGCACCCGGACGTTCTCGGCGCATATCCCTCTATACTCATAAGCTTAAGCTCATACACGCTCTTTATCTTCATAATGTCCTCGTCACGATACGCAAGCGCATACAGCGTGTTCAGAAGAACACGCAAGAGCCTGTCGTCACCGTTACACTCGCCGAGCATGGCATACGTTATATCCGCAAAATAACTGCAAAGCGCAAGCTTTTCTATATCCTCGCTTATCGGAAAAAAGCTGTCCGAAACGTCAACGCTTTTAAGCGTCATAATATCGCCGCCGCCGACAAGTTCAAATTCGCCGAAGCACAAAAACTGGCTCGATGCGGCTTTTCCGCTTTTGACCTTTTTTGCACCGTAGATAACAGCTTTTATAATGCCGAATCCCTCAGCAAAAATGCTTACTATCCTATGCCCCTCGCCGTAATCATGCTGCTTTATGATAACGCCTTTTGCTCTGATTTCCGCCATTTTTCCTCATTACCCTCTTCGTTTCTGAGCTCCGAAACCGATTTATACAGCAAATATGCCTCTATATCTCCCGTTTTTACAAATGCCGCCCAAGAAAACAGTTCCATTTTTACCCCTCCGACCATAGCTTTGTTACTTTTATTTTACTTCTTTTCTGTCGGGATATACTGTCACTATTTTCTTTTGTTTTTTAATTGTATCCGAAATTCTTTATGAGCGAATCGTTGTTCCGCCAGTCGGGTTTTACCTTAACCCACAGTTCGAGATACACGTCTTTTTTAAGCATTTTCTCAATATCGCCACGTGCGAGCGTGCCGATTTTTTTGAGCATTTCTCCGCCTTTTCCGATAATTATTCCCTTGTGCGTTGCCTTTTCGCAGAATATGGTGGCGTAAATCTTTGTGATTTCCTCCTGCTCCTGCATTTTACTTATCTCTATCGCAACGCCGTGCGGTACTTCCTTGTCTAAAAGCCACAGCATTTTCTCACGTATTATCTCCGCCGCTATCTGACGTTCCGGCTGATCCGTTATCATTTCGCTGTCATAGAACTGCGGTCCCTCGGGCATACATTCACGTATGTCTTTCATAAGTGCATCCACGCCGTCGCCCGTTTTTGCGCTTATCGGCACGATTGACGCAAAGTCGTACATTGACGCATAGTCGGCTATCATCGGCAGCAGATTTTCCTTTTTAACCTGATCTATTTTATTTATTACAAGTATGCACGGTCTGCCTTTTCTGCCTGCTTTTCTCGGCACTTCACGCTCAATCTTCTGAATTTTCTTTGTTGCGTCTACAACAAGCAGAATCAGATCCGCATCACTCATACTCTCTTTTGTAATGTTTGCCATAAATTCGCCCAGCTTATTGTGCGGTGTGTGCATTCCGGGCGTGTCTATAAACACAATCTGCTCCGTTTTGCCCGTATATACCGCAAGAATTTTGTTTCTTGTTGTCTGCGGCTTTTCCGATATAATGGCAATCTTCTGTCCTGCTATCGTATTCAAAAGCGTCGATTTTCCAACGTTCGGCATACCTACTATCGCCGCAAAACCCGACTTATATCCACGTTTTCTTCTCATTATTTTGTGCGCACTATTCCGAGTGACTGCAAAACGGCTTCCTGCTTTTCACACATAATGCGCTCCTCCTTTTCCGAATTTATATGGTCGTATCCCAAAAGATGCAGCATAGAATGTGCCGTCAAAAACGCAACCTCACGTATAAAGCTGTGTCCGTACTCCTCGGACTGCTCCCTTGCACGCTCCAGTGATATTACTATATCGCCCAGTATAACATAATCGCCGTCCGTATCGTAATCTGCGCACGCCGTGTCGTCCTCGTCAAATTCGAGCATAGGGAACGAAAGCACGTCCGTTGCCTTGTCAATCCCACGCTGTTCGTTGTTTATAACACGTATCTGCTCATTATCGGTGAAAGTTACGCTTATTTCCGCATCAAAATCGCACTCCTCCGACTCAAGCACACGTTCGCACACGTCCTTTACGGTCTTTTCTATTTCGGGAGTAATCTCCTCTTTGTCCTGTTCGTTTTCCGTTATAAGCATTATCATACAGTTTACCGGCGCTTTGCACGCTTTTCCTTTTCTTCATCGTATTTTGCGTACGCTTTTATAATCTTCTGAACGAGCGGATGCCGCACAACGTCCTTTTCGGTCAGCGTACAAAATTCTATACCCTCTATGCCTTTAAGCACTCTTGCCGCCTCTTTGAGTCCCGAACGCTTATCGCCCGGCAAATCAATCTGCGTAATATCGCCCGTGATTACGGCGTGAGAGCCGAAGCCTATTCTTGTAAGAAACATCTTCATCTGTTCCGGTGTGGTGTTCTGCGCCTCGTCAAGGATTATAAACGCATTGTCAAGCGTTCGGCCACGCATATAAGCAAGCGGTGCAACCTCTATAACGCCCTTTTCCTGGTAGCGCAAAAAGCCCTCCGCTCCGAGCATTTCATACATACCGTCATACAGCGGACGAAGATACGGGTCTACCTTGTTCTGCAAATCTCCCGGCAAAAATCCGAGCTTTTCGCCTGCCTCCACGGCGGGACGGGTGAGAATTATTCTGTTTACTTCTTTTGCCCTCAGCGCCGTAACAGCTTTTGCAACCGCAAGATACGTCTTTCCTGTGCCGGCAGGTCCTATTCCGAAAACGATCGTGTTATTCGTTATTGCGTCGACGTATTTTTTCTGTCCGAGCGTTTTTGTCTTTATGGGGTGACCCTTGGCATTTATCGCAAGGCAGTCGTCGCCGAGCATTTTTATGTCTATTCCGCCGTTTTCCTGCACCATTGTAACAGCATAAATTATTTTCTGCTCGTCTATCATCTCACCCCGTGCGATTATCTGCATAAGCATATTGATAACCTGCGACGCTTTCTCTACATTGTCCTCCTCGCCCGTTATCTGCAAAGCGTTATCCTTTGCTTTTACGTTTACGAGCAATGATTTTTCAATCAGCTTTATATTTCCGTCAAAGCTTCCGAAAAGCGAGGAAATATCTGTTTCCTGCGGTACTTCTATCTGTCTGTTTATCAATCCGTTTTTTCACTCCTTATCGGCTGTTGTGTGCCTATTTTTTCTATAAATTTCATTGTCAGCTCCGCCTTTATGGTTTCGCTGTCCGTATATACGTAATTAAAATCCTCATCGGTGAGCCGTGAATCATACAAAAGCTCCTTTGCGATTTTTTCCTCAAGCTCGTTTTTGGCAAACTCCGCCGCTGTTTCGATGCTTATCGGCTCACGGTGCGTTTCGTACTCGTCATACACTATATTGTCAACGCTTATTCCCGTATAGCCGATGAACGGAAGCTTAAGCTCGTGCCGTTTTTCCGCCCTGTCACAGGTTGCGTACATATTTTTCTCACTGCCGAACAATTTAAAGCTTTTGCCGAAAAGCTCCAGGCGGATTATGCGTTTATGTTTTCCCGTATACTGCTTAGACTCATAATACACGCCGTACATACCCGACGCCTTATGCTCCGTTTCCGCCTCTACCGTTCCCGATGCGTGTACGCTTATATACCGTTCCTCCTCGCCCTCTTTGAACACGGGAACGGTTCCCGATATAAGCACATCGCCTGCCGACACGGTATCGCCCTCACGGCAGAGTTTCTGCCCGTTTTTTACTATCGTTTTTTTTATGTACCCGTCACAGGCGGCAACAACATCGCACGGCTCATCACGGCTTATAACCTTGGGCGGTATGATTTTTTCAAAAACCTCCACACGTGCCTTTGCGCCCTCTATATACGCCCACGCCCAAACGATGTTTTCGTTTTCGCTTACGATGTTTGACTTTATCTCCTCGCCGTCCGCAATATTTTTCTTTCTTGCGCCGGCATATACGCCCGATTTTTCAAGTGCGGCGCAGACCGAATTGTAATCCGAAAGCTCCACGCCGTTGATCTCGACCGTCCATATAAACTGCGAGCTTGCATACACAAACGCTGCCGCAAGAATTATCCCGAAAATCAGCGCATATCTGCGTCCGTATCGGCTTTTTGCGTTGTAGAGTCCGACCTTTTTTAATATTCTGACCTTTGTATGTGTTTTATATGCAATCGGTCTTAAAAGAAAAAAACCGCTTTTTGGTATGGCGGTTTCGAGAGTGCCGTCGCTTAAGCGCTTTACACGCCCGATATTTATTCCTCTGCGCACGCATATGTTAATAAATCGTTCCGACTCGTTTCCGCATATTTTTATTATAACATATCCTTTAAGAAATTTAAAGAACTTATTGAACATTTTTTACCTCTTTTTTACCGTTTCATACTCAATTTTTTGAAAATCACCCGATACCGACACAAAATCGCCGCCGATATTATCTATACAAAGTCCCGTGCCGTACAGCGAAACGACCGTTGCGCCGCAATTTATGCGTATTTCGGAGTCGGTATAAAGCATAACGCTTTTATAATTTTCAATTGCCGCCGAGATATTACCCTGAAGCGTGACTACGGGTATATTCATAACGGCGGACGGAGGCACACCGAGTGTTTCGGCAATTTTTTTTCTGAATTTCTGCATGGTTTCTTCCTTTCAAGCTGTGATATACATACTACATTTTTATGAAAATTTCCGTATTTAATTACAGCATATCTCATATATATAATTAAAAACTTGCGGAAAGGACAACTTTATGCGATGAAAAAATATCTTTTAAGTGTTGCGGCAATATGCGCCGTATATCTTATTCTGTGCAATGCGCAGATGTCGATTGTTTACGCAAAGGACGCTTTAAATTTATGCTTTGAAATGATAATTCCGACTTTGTTTCCGTTTTTCATATGCTCGGGGATACTGATATATTCGGGATTTTGCGAAATTCTTGCAAAGATGTTCCGTTTTTGTATGAAACCGCTGTTCGGGATAAATCCGGCAGGGGCGTCGGCGTTTGTATTGGGGATAATAAGCGGTTATCCGCTCGGAGCGATAACCGCAGGAGAACTTTATGAAAATAATTACATATCAAAAACAGAGGCGGAACGGTTGCTTGCATTCTGCAACAATTCCGGACCTCTGTTCATTTTGGGTTCTGTAGGAGCCGCCGTATACGCCGATATGCGGATAGGTGCTGCACTGTATCTTACGCATATTCTTGCGGCGCTGACGGTAGGAATAATATTTCGCTTTTACAAAAAGAGCGGATTTGTTCAGCCGCCCACAGTTATGACCACGCCCGACCGCAGTGTGGGGGAAATATTTAATATTGCATTGCAAAATTCGATTAAAAATATACTGACCGTATGCGGTGCGATAGTGTTTTTCTGTATGATAAGCCGTCTTGTGCTCGGCGTACTCCCCGCAGACGGTACGGCGTACGCCGTGCTTTCGGGAATTGCGGAATTTGCAAGCGGCACGGCAAACATTGCCGCATTGTCCGTGCCTATGGCAAAAAAGCTTATTCTTACGGCGTTTGTGGTGGGATTTGCCGGATTGTGCGTGCATATGCAGGTGATTGCGGTGATTGCAAAATACCGCCTTAGCCTTGTGCCGTACTTTGTAGGGAAATTATTGCACGGAACGCTTGCGGCTTTGTATATGCTTGTTTATCTGCACTTTAAGCCGATAACATCGGCGGTGTTTGCACCGTCCGCATCAAAGGCGTTTGCGGCGTCCTCGATGATTTTGTTTGCCGCCGCTACGGCATCGGCGCTGTGCGCCGCCGCAGTTATGCTGAAAAAACGGCAGTGAATTTCACTGCCGTTTTTGGGAAATATGATTGTATTTATGCTGTAATCATTGCAAACGTATCTGTAGGGGATAGGTTATCATTG
>DJRJ01000051.1:31281-32973 GCA_002438865.1 Clostridiales bacterium UBA6363 | reverse complement strand
CAGACTTTTTTTCACACTCTCTCTAATTTTTTTATAGCATAGCTGATAAACCTTATAAGCACGGTATTTTTGCGTTTACCCGTACAAGTAAGATTTTTTTCTGTAAATTTACTTCTATGCGATAAAATATAAATTTTTAATGGGCAGGAAAGTATGAGCACGGTTATTTTGATTTGCACACCGATATTAATATTCAATTCTTAACACACCGTTATCTTCTGCTACAGTTCCTTCGGAGTTTATATTTGTACGTTTCCCCGAAACTGAATAAAATCCGGAGGAGGTAAAGCCGTCCGTACTGTCATTCTCATTAAGAGCAAGCGACAGCTCAAAAATATTAAGGTGGTCGTACGAAACGGTTGATTTTACATTAACACCGAGCACTTTTGTATCGCCAGACAGATTTCCGTTGCCGGAAAAATCAAAATACAGCGTTTTGCCGTTAATTACAAGCCCCATATGCACCGCGGCACGGTTAAGCATATGCGTACCGTCGCTGAGCATAATATCGAGCGTGGCTTTTTGCAAGTCCGTATTTTCAAAATCAAGCTCCGTCGATATTTTATATACCTTATTCCCGTATGTGTACACCTCTGCGGAAAAATCATCCGAAAGGTGGTCTGCGATAGGCTCCTGCTCCGGGGTGACGCAGTTTATAATATTTATCACATCCTCGTCCGAAACCTCGACATTAAGAATCTCTGCAGTATTTTTAACCGCATTAAGCAATGTTTGTCTGAAATACGCATAGCCTTGGCTGTTCTTTAAACTGCTGATATAACGGCTCAATTTTTCACGTTCCGCCGTTACCGTATAGACATCACAGCCAAGCTCCTTTGTCCCGAAAATGGCACTTTCATAACCTGTTTTTTTCACTTTCAGACTGCCGTACAGCTCACCGGCGGAATATCCGTCCGCATCGTTCGGGTCGGCAAATTCCTCCTCAAGGCTTTCATCGTGCGGTAATGCATAGCTGTATTCGCCTATTTTTATTTCATATGCGGACGGCTTGCTGCCGATATTAAGCTTTTTCAGTGCGTCCGAGTAATCCGAGTTTATACTTAATGCGGTATTTGTAAAGCATGCCGCAAGATATTCCTTTGTATGCGATTTCTTAATCATATGCACCGCCCCGAAAACGACTGCCGCCGTAACGCAAACGCATATAACAGAAATCAGTATGTATTTTTTCTTCATCATAACACCTCGCAATTATTTTATCATACAAAAATAATTTATGTCAACCTCTTTACAAAAATTCATATTTGTAATATAATGATTTTAGCTCACATCAGGAAGGAGTATATATATGTTTTTCAAAAACAGCTTCAGAATATTCAAATGCGATCTTAAAAAGCTTGCACGAAACTGGGTTGCGATAGTAATTGCGTGCGGTGTAGCACTTTTGCCGTCGCTGTATGCGTGGATAAATATTCTTGCCTCGTGGGATCCGTACGGCAACACGGGCGGAGTAAAGGTGGGTATCGTAAATAACGATGAAGGCTCGCAGATACAGGGGATAAATATAAACATCGGCTCGGAGCTTGAGTCACAGCTTAAAGAGAACAAAAAACTCGGCTGGACATTTTTCGATACTGCGGATGAGGGCATTGAGCAGTGCCGAAACGGAAAGGTGTATGCGACTATAATAATTCCGAACGACTTTTCCGCAAAAATGGCTACATTGCTTGA
>DJRJ01000051.1:28330-31204 GCA_002438865.1 Clostridiales bacterium UBA6363 | reverse complement strand
GCTTCAACACTGCAAAAGCAGATAACGCAGTCGTTTATTCAGACGGTTATAGAAAAGGTGTTTGAAGTTTTAAATCCGCTCGGGTATGACATAGATCAGCACTATGATGAGATAGAGAAATTCCAAAGTCTGTTAAATCTTGTTGATGACGATTTGCCTCACGTTTCGGAAAAACTTGACAACCTGCTTGCATCGGCAAAGGATGGCAAAATCGACCTCGGCGCCAATGCAAAGGACGTGGAATTTTTAAAGCGTGTTCTCACAAATGCCATTACTTACACCGATGATGTCAAAGCCGATACGGATAAGCTTATGAACAAAACCGATCACAGCGCATCGGACATACGCACAAACATTGACGGGATAAGCAGTGCGCTTGCGTCTATGGAAAGCTCGCTCGATAATCTGGACGGTAAAATAACCACAAACAAGCCCGATGTTTCCGACAGCCTTTCATCGCTGACGGCGGATATTGATGCGATAAACAACAGGCTTTCGTCAATGGAAAAGGAAATAACGATATTTGACGATGACACACGTACCGATCTGGAGCGTAAGATACAGCGTCTGCGCACAACGCTCGGCTCGCTTGACGATTTCCTCGATGATGTTTCGGAGGCAGGTGACGTTATAGCTACCCTTGCGAAAGACCTTAAATTCATAGAGGACAGCGCCGCCGAGATAGGCAGTAGCGTCAAGGACTTATCGGACAGCATAGACAAGGCGTTTGACGAAATAATCGACGCATTGGAAAAGATTTCGGGAAAAGCGTCCTCTGCCGAGACGGAAATTGCAGCAGTAGGTGCGAAGCTTAATCATAATTCCTCGCTGTACCGCCGTCTTGAAAAGGCGGTAAGCGACGCCAAGGGTCAGGATGCGGCGATTGCCGAGCTTAAACTGAGCACGCAGATAGACAATATAATAAACAAGATTGAAAATAAGCACGACCACATATCCGAAAAGCTTGACAAGATTGAGGATACGGCGTCGGGCATACAGCTTACCTCAAAATCACTGCGTACACATCTGACATCGTTTAACGATTCGGCGCAGATTCTTATAAGAAATCTGCACAAGCAGATAAGCGAGTCGGACGCTACTCTTAAGGAGATAAACAGCATACTTAAGCGCAGTAATGACGATAAGATACTTGATTTTTCGGAGGATATAGCCACGATAAGCAATAAGCTTGCCTCTTTGAGCAGTAACATATCAAAGCTTGAGGGGGATTTGAGCGGTTCGGCCGATTTGGAGAGTACGGTTGATGCGGCAAAGAGTATATGCCAGAATACACGCAAGCTTACCGAATCGCTGTCAAAGACCTTTGACGGCTCGCTTGACGAGAAAATACAAAAGCTTCTCTCGAACGCAAATTCCGCCGGTTCGGATTTACAGCAGTTGTTCAGTATGTCGATAGACGGAGTTGATTCAGCTCAGGAGTTTCTGGATAAGCTGAATAACAACTCGACAATCCTTACGGACGATGTAAATAAGTTCAAGGATAAGCTTCCGACTTACCTCAACGGTATGACAAAGATAGCCGACAAGATACGTGCGCTTTCGGATGTTATAGACCTTAAGGATATTGCCAGTATGATGCAGTATGACAGCGAAGCTACGGGAGATTTCTTTGCGTCGCCCGTTGAGCTTAACACTACAAAGCTGTTCCCGGTGAAGAATTACGGTGCAGGTCTGACGCCGTTCTATACCACGCTGTGTCTGTGGGTAGGCGTATTGCTTATGTGCGCTCTGTTCACAACAAGAGCGGTAAACGCAGATTTTGAGTATACACCGAATGAAGAATTTATGGGCAAATTTATGCTGTTCGGTGCAATGGCGGTCATACAGGGATTTATAGCGGCTCTGGGCGATGTTGTGGTGCTGAGGGTGGAGATAATGCACCCGATACTGTTTATATGCCTTTCAATGCTCTACAGCCTTGTATTTACGGGAATTGTGTACACACTTGTGTCGCTGTTTGATAACGTAGGTAAGGCAATAGGCGTTGTGTTCCTGGTATTTCAGATAGCCGGCGCCGGCGGTACGTTCCCGATACAGGTAACGCCGGTATTCTTCCAGAGAATAAACGCATTCCTGCCGTTCACGTATGCGATAAACGGTATGCGTGAGGCGGTGGCAGGCATAGTTATGGGCAACCTTGTAACGGATATAGCCGTGCTTGTTGCATACTTTGCGGGATTTATCGCATTGGGACTGATTTTGAAGCGTTTTGCAAGCAAGGCTTTGAAGAAATTCCTTAAGCAATTGAGCAACTCGGGAGTAATAGGACATTAAATATATCTAAAAGGTGCAGTTCAAAATGAACTGCACCTTTTATTTTGCTGTTTTCTCGATAAGCTCAAACAGCCGCAACTCGTGCAGCTGTTTGAGCAGTTCCGACATATTTTTAATTCCCATACGTTTCAAAAGACGGCTTGCCATCTTTTTGACCGACGTAACCTCAATAACCTTTCTGTCGGCAATATCCTTATATTTTTCGCCCTTGTACAGCGAATAAAGCAAATCAAATTCGCCCTTTGACAGGCGTGTAAGATTAATATACATATACAGAAGCGACTGCATATTATCATTAACCTCTCTCGTTCTGTTGATAAGCTTTTGCGAGATTTCGGGATTAAGCGAGGTGTTGCCCCGAAAAACATCTTTTATATTCTTCAATATTTCGGCAGGGGGCAGGCTTTTACTGCAAAAATTATCGGCTCCGTCCGCAACGGCACGGAAAAGCTGAAAATCCGTTATATTTTGAGATAACACAATAATTTTTGTTCTCGGACATTCTTTTTTTACAGTCCTTATAACATTTTCGCTGTCAGCTTCGGCATCTATGTCAAAAATCAGTACATCGGGGCGCAG
>DJRJ01000051.1:28068-28295 GCA_002438865.1 Clostridiales bacterium UBA6363 | reverse complement strand
GCCAATTCAATACACCGCCCGGCGGTGTATGCCTTTGCGGAGATTTCTATTTCGGAAAAACTCATAAACTCATCATAATAACTGCTGCGTATGTATTCCGGACTGTCATATATCAAAACCGTTATTTTAACCATATAAACCCCCAAAAATTTGTACTTCTTTTACATTTTAACACCAAAGCGGGGGAGATGTCAATACTTTTTATTGTAAAAACATATATTATTAGT
>DJRJ01000051.1:0-28036 GCA_002438865.1 Clostridiales bacterium UBA6363 | reverse complement strand
AACAAATAGCACGCACGCAAATAACCAATATAATTATTTGCGTAAGCAATAAAAGGGGTGATGACATGAACAGAATAGCACAGCTTAGGAAAGAAAAACATCTTAACCAGATAGGACTTGCGATGAAGATGAATATTTCGCAGTATATGGTCAGCGCATATGAAACCGGCAGACATCAGCCGACAATGGATATGCTTATTGAATTATCTGATTTTTTCGGAGTGTCGGTGGATTATCTTATCGGCAGAAGCAATGTGAGAATGAGAGCCGATGAATTTTTTGCAACGGATTTTTCGGCGGAGGAGGCGGAGCTTTTGGCGCTGTTTCGGGATATGGACTGTACCGAACGCAGTAAGGCGCTGGGTATGATGTATGCCGTAAAACATTACAAAGATTAACTTGCATAAAGAGCTGTGGCAAAATGATTTCATTTTGCCACAGCTTTTTTATAATGCCGAGAGAACTGTTACAGCTCTTTTTTCAGCCGCCATACCGCATCGGCAAGCTCCTCCGCATCACGTTCCTTATTGAACACGCCGAAAGACGCACGCACAGCGCCCGTTTTTACCGTGCCGAGAGCCTTGTGCGCAAGCGGAGCACAATGGTATCCGGCACGCAGTGCAAATCTGTCCGAGAGCCGCTGTGCGACCTCACCGCTCGCTTTGCCTGCTATATTAAACGCCGTTGTGCCTATCCTGTTTCCGTTTCCGTAAACGGTTATGCCGCCCATATTGAGAAGCTTTTCCTCAAGCTTTTTCGCAATATATCTTTCCCTGCCGCCTATTTCATCCACGCCGTGCCGTCTGATATATCGTACTCCCTCCGCAAGTGCTTTTATTGCCGGGGTATTCATTGTTCCGCTTTGTAGCATATCGGGCATAAATTTCGGCTGTATAAGGCTTTCCGATTTGCTCCCCGTTCCGCCCGTTATCACGGGTGAGAGGTACTGCGGCTCTTTTACATACACTCCGCCCGTTCCGAGAGGACCCATAAGCCCCTTGTGTCCCGAAAACACAATAAAATCCGCTCCTATGCGTTCGGCGTCCACATTAAGACAGCCTGCCGTCTGCGCTGTGTCAACAAGGCAGAGAATGTCATTTTCCCGTGCGATTTTGCAGATTTCCTCTATCGGCTCTATAGTTCCGCATACGTTGGAGGCATGAGTGCAGACTATGAGCTTTGTGTCGTCACGTATTGCGTCACGGAACGACTGAGGGTCGGTGTATCCGTTTTTGTCGGACTTGACGACAGTGTAGTTGCCGAGACGGTGCAGAGGTCTTAAAACGCTGTTGTGCGCCATTTCGGAGGTGATGGCATGACCGCCCGACAAAAGCACGCCCAGGATTACCATATTGAGCGCATATGTGGCGTTTTGCGTGAATGCGATATTCTGCGGATTGTCTATATTAAACAGCTCCGCAATCTCGTCCTGCGCCGTAACTATCGCCTCGGTGCTTTTCACACTCATTGCATGACCGCCACGTCCGGCATTGCCGCTCCCAAAGATTGTACCGCTTATAAGCGCTTTGTATACCGCAAGGGGTTTTCTTGCAGATGTTGCCGCATTGTCAAGATACTTCATTGAATACACGCTCCCCGTCACGAATTTCTTCAATATATATTTTTTTGATCCGTATGCCGTTCTCATCGCATAACGGTCTTACTATTTTCAAAAGACGTTCATCGGCACGCACCGAATACGAACACTCGCCGGTCTTGTTGAGCTTGCCGGGCGTGTGAACAACGTCGGCAGGATAGCCCGAGGAGGCTTCGAGAAGCTTTTTAAGCCGTGCCGCCGTTGTTATTGAGCCTAATGTTATATACAAAAAAATCACTCCTTTCAAATATTATCACCTATTGTATAATATTCCGAAGAGAGTGATTTGTGATTTAATATACGTCGAATACGCTCCGTGGCTTGTTGTGAGCGGAAACGCTCAGCACAAGTCCTATTGCAAGCATATTCGTAACCATTGCCGTACCGCCGTAGCTTATAAACGGGAGCGGAATACCGGTTACGGGCATAAGCCCTATACACATACCTATGTTTTCAAAGGTATGGAACAAAAGCATTGACGCCGTTCCCACGCAGATGTATCTGCCGAACGGATTGTCTGCCTTTTTTGCGATTTTAAAACAGCGCAGTATCAGCATAAACAGAAGCACCGTTACAATAACCGCTCCGATTAGTCCGAACTCCTCCGCAATGACGGAGAATATGAAGTCGGTGTATTTTGTGGGCAAATATCCGAACTGATTTTGCGTACCCTGTAAATATCCTTTTCCCCAAATCTGTCCCGAACCGACTGCTATTTTGGATTGTATAACATTATATCCTCTGTTCAGCGGGTCAAGGTCGGGGTTTAAAAATACCTGTATACGCTTTTTCTGATATTCGCTCAGCAGAAATTTGTATATCAGCGGAACGGAAACTATTCCCGCGCCGAGCGCCGCCGCAACGTATTTCCATGATATTTTTGCGGTGAAAAGCATACATACGAACATAAACAGGAATACCAACACGCTTCCCAAATCAGGCTGAAGCATAATAAGACCCAGAAGAAGTCCGAGGTGCAATATAAGACCTATTATGACGGGGATTTTGTTTATGCTTTCCTCAACCTTTGAAAGGTGATACGAAAAGGTTACTATAAAGCACACCTTTGCGATTTCGGACGGCTGTATGCCGATTGCTCCGAATCGTATCCAGCTGCGTGCGCCCCAGTCGCCCGATATTCCGAAAAGCAGTACGGCAATCAGTATCAGCACGGCAAAAATATAGATGTATTTCGCCATATTTTTAAGCTGTTCGTAGTCAAATCTGCTCATAAAAAGCATAACCGCACTTCCGATTACAAAAGCTGCCGACTGCACAATGACGTTCGTGTTCGTTTTAAGCGTGCGTGTTGCCGAATAAATCACGGCTATTCCGAACACGGACAGTATAAATACAATAACCGCCAAAAACCAATCGGTCTTTTTTTCCGTAACCGGCATTCTGTAAATACCCTTTGTCTGCAATGCACTGCCTCCCGTTTATTTTTCTATAACAAGCTCCGATGCTTTTCCGTATTTTCTGAAAATTGTTTTTCCGTTTTGGGAAACCGTTTCCCAACCATCGGACGGAGTTTTTGCATATCCGTCCGCAAAAACCTGCATAAAGCCGTTTTCCTTGAATTTCAGCGTGATGTTTTTCTCGTTCTCACGTATCTGCGCCGGAACGTTTACCGCCGTGATATGCGGCTCTTGTGTTCTTTCTTTTATAATTTCCGCCTCTTTGTCGAGCGAAACGTATACTGCGTGATTATCTATCCGCCATACCGACGCATTACTGCGGTATGCGGTCGGGTCCTCGCTTTTTCCGAAAACCACCTTTACGCCCGTGCAGTCCGCATAGTGCTTATCGTACAGCGGTGAGTGCTTGTCCGACGTTTCGGCGGAAAGAATAATTTTCCCGTTCTCACGTCTTGCGTGAACCTTGACCGCATAAGCGGCGGTGACTGCTTTTGCAAGCTGATCCTCGCCTACAAACGAATACCCGTTCTCGCCCGTGATTTTATCAACCTTTTTAATCTGCTCCTCCTGGTTTTCCTCATCGCTGTAGATGTAATCGCAGTGATTGTAGAAAAGCAGAGGAATTTCATATTTTGCCGAGGTTTTTGAGAATAGCTCGGGACCGTAAGGCGTGTTTGACGGCTGTAATATAAGCATACCGTTTGAAAGCTCGAACGGTATTATAAGCGAATTTTCCGCACTTATCTGCGGAACTGCACAACTGCATGGCGTCTGCGAGCCACTGTTCCATAAAAGTCCCGACTCGTACTGATGCCTGTATGTGCCGTCATATCCCTGCTCATTGTCAAAATCGCCGTCATAGCCTATCTGGCTTGTAAACCAGGTGTGCTGATTTGCGCCCAAGCCGTCCCATCCGAGCCCGTAGGACGCAAACGCCTTTTTGTGCATCGAAAGCTCGTTGCGCTCCTGCTCCTCGTCTGCATATTTTTGTGTGAGCGAATGAACGCCTAAATAGATATAATTGTCCTTAAAATAATCTATATGCTTTTGCAGTTTGTCACGGAGCGGAAAATACGGACTGTCTATCGGATACGCCGCACCGTATTCAAGCTCACCGCATATAAGCTCCGTCTTGCCGTCGCCGTCAAGGTCGTAAAATCTCGGCACGCAGTTTTCGCCGAATTTCAGATGCTTGTTTCCGTTGTAATTGTATTTTTCGCCGTCAAGATAACCGCTGAACTTATAACCGCCGTCTGATTTTTCAAATTCGGCAATATACCCTTCGCCGACGCCCGTATAAAGCTTTCCGTCCTCCGTTACGCATGGTGCGCACCAGCTGTGCTGGGAGTCGATTGTTTCGTATTCACTAAAGCCTATTCCGTATTGCGATTTTTTGCCGTAATAAATGCGTAAATCGCCTTTTCGTGAACCGAACGCAATATCATCAAGACCGTCGCCGTTCAAATCACCGGCGGAAATCATAGAGTCCGTAAGTCCCGTTTCGAGAATTACGCCCTGTTTTTCAAACATACAGCCGGATATGCGTTTAAAGCAGTAGATTTTTCCGTCCTCACTGCCCGATATAAGTTCGTCCGCACCGTCAAGGTCAATATCCGCAAAGGCAGGGGAGGAGTATGCGCCCGTATTAAGCGCCGCACCGTCCGTGTCGGTAAGATATACGGGAGCGCCGAACTCGTAATTTTC
The DNA here is from genome assembly GCA_002438865.1 of Clostridiales bacterium UBA6363. GTDB lineage: Bacteria > Bacillota > Clostridia > UBA1381 > UBA1381 > UBA4716. Next base: position 23,317 of record DJRJ01000051.1, on the reverse strand, counting down.
ATTGCTGCCGATTCCGCTGTACAGATACAGGTTTCCGTCACCCGCACCGCATATCAAATCCGTTTTGCCGTCACCGTCAAAATCGCACGGGAGCGGATAAGCACGGAGCGTGTATTCGCCCGTATATTTGAAATAGCTTTCGCTTTCCTCGTATTTGCCTATTTTAAGCCACTTTTTCATGGAAACGCAATGCTTTCCCGAGGAGTATGCGTTTTCGTATGCGTCAGGCTCGTATCTGCCGTTGTTTTCTTTTATATATGTCACCGTTTCCGCACGCTCAAACCACGTGTACGGGTTTCGCACAAGCGTGAAGGACGGGAACTGCCCATATTCACGGCACAGCTTATCAAATTTAAGAGCACTTTCGTTTTCAATTCCCGTTATATCCTCGTAATGCAGTTCCCACGCCGCCGGTTTTGTTCCGAACGAGCCGAAGGTGCGCCACACGGCATAGCCGTATTTTTTAATCGACACAAATTCCGCAAAACAGCTCTGCAAAAGAATATTTGCGCCGACAGTCGAGTTTGAGAAATATTCGCCCTCGTTTTTCGGTGTAAGGTCGTTTACCGAAAATGCGTTGGGAAGTACGGGATTGGTGAAAAAGACATACCCGTTTCCGTATTGGTTTAACGTATACAGCGAAAGTCCGTCAAAGCCCGCAACCTCCTGCGCATCTGACGTCACGGCGCCGTAGCCGTAATCCTTTTGCGATAATACGTCATAATTTTTGTAGTTGCTGTACAGGTGCAGAAAGTCGCACAAAAGCTCCTGAATTTTCAGCATATCGCCGCCGCCGTCGGGGCAGATAAATTCCGTGGGGCATTTTTCAAGCTTTACAAACTTTTCCGCACCGATAAAATCGGCGTCAAAGCTGTTGTAAAGAGCATTGTCGAGAAAGACCGAGCCGCCGTTTTTTACATAGTCCTCAACAGCGGATAAATCCTTATCCGCCATACTTTTGTCAATAAAAAGCATATCGTAACCCGACAAATCGCCGTCAGCCGAAGAAAGCTCCTCCGCATCAAGCGTGGCAATCATGGAACGGCAAAGCTGTTTGTACGTGTCGCTGCCGCTCTCGGCGCTTATAACGCCGGCACGCAGTGTATCGCCGTCAACCGTCTGCTGTGCTTTGCAGGAGCATAAAAGGAGCATACACAAAACGATTAAAATTGTTTTTATCTTCATATTAAAAGCCCTCGTATATGAACGTGCCGTTTCCCGTAAAGAAAATGCACACAAGTATAAACATTATAAGGTACAGCAGAAAAACCGCCGATTTTTTTATAAATTTCATATCATTCTCCGTTAAGCCATTTATCTATTTCTTCCGTAAATTTCGGTGAACCGACATCATAGTTTAAATGTCCCGTATCGTAAAACCATTCGGGCGGACACTCCGTTTCCATATCCAGAACCTCAACGCCGTAACGGTCAAATACCTTGTACGCCTCGCTCTTTATCTCACCCAAAAGCGGCGGCATATCGTAGTCCGTGTTCCAGGGCATCCATACCGCACGTATAAGTATGCCGTTTTTGTCACAGTATTTTATTATCTTTTCCAAAGCGTCCAGGTTATCCGAGAATTTTTCTATCGGCTGATTAAAATACTCGGTTTCGTATTCCTTTAATTTCTCCTCCATTGCACTGTGTGCCACACGTCCGTGGTACACACTTTTCTCCTGGGGGAGATATTTAAACGGAAGCGGATTTTCACCGTCCAAAAGCTTTTCAAAGCCGTCCGTTATCATCGGATAAAATCTGTCACGCTCAAAATACGCATACGGCTGATACGGTTTTTTGTGCCATATATAGGTTGGGTTTGTGTCAAAATCATCATAAAGCGTCAGATAATTAAGCCCGATAACAAGCTCCGAGCCTATATGTATCTGCTTTTGGCAAATCATATCCCATAAATCCGTTACAACGCCGTAGTCCAGTCCGAGGTTTACGTACCCCGAATTGCTCTTATCCTCCATAAATGCGGAAATAACAACGGAATTTCCGAAAAACACCTTGTCCCACACTTTTTCGGGGTGCTTGTACTGCGTTATCTCAAAATCGTTTTTGACAAAATAATCGCTGTAGGCTATGAAGTTTGTCTTTGTGAGGTACGTATCGCAGCCGAAAAGCACCGCCGCAATAAGCACCGCTGTAATCATTTTCTTCATATTCTGATAAATCCTCTTAATATCTCAAAAAATTGCTCTCCCGAAACAGTAACCATAAGCGTGTTTACCGCAAACAGGAAGTTCACGATAAAACAGCGCAGTATATATACGCCCTTGTTCATTTTGCGCTTGTCGGCGGTGGTAAGTCCGAAAAGGTTTTCCAAGCCGAGGCATAAGCCGTTGTATATACCGCCTATCACGTTTATAAACGCAAAGCCGTGCCACATCTCCATAACAAACATTATCGCAAAGCCTACCAGTGCGGACGGTATGCGTTTAAGGCGCTTGCCGTTTAATACTACAAAAATATGCTCACGCACCCAATCGCTTAAGGTTATGTGCCAGTTGCGCCAGAACTGCGTAAATGACGCCGCCGCCCACGGTTTTCGGAAGTTTTCGGGGACGGTATATCCCATTGCGTTTCCGACCGATATGGCAATATCGCTGTAGCCGGAAAGGTCGAAAAACAGCGTGAAATAGCTTAGTACAACAAGCAGAAAGCTTATTAAAATGTTCTTTTCCGCACCCAAAAGATGTGTAAAAAGCGTCTGCACAAAAAACAGTACCACCATTTTCTTGAACATTCCCTTTATAAACCGCTTAAGACAGCAGATAAACCGCTTGCCGTCAAGCGGAACGGGTTTGTTGTACACCTTTAAAAAGTCACGGTAGCGGAAAATAGGCCCCGATGTGAATACGGGGAAGAACAGCATATAGTTTGCATACGTAAGAAACGGAATTTTCATATCCGTATAGTACACAAAATACATTGCGTCCACTGCTTTGAGCATATGATACGCTATTCCGACAAACGTTATAATAACAGGAAGTGACGGGAAAAACTCCGTCATTCGTCCGTAGAAAAACGGTATCGTGCATACAAGCGACAAAAATACAAAAAGGAACTTTTTGCATTTTTTCGCACGCCGTAAAAAGCATACCAGTATATATGTTATGATTGTGTAAACAAGGCTTGCCAAAAGCAGGCGCACCGAAACGTATCCGATTACCGCCATATCCGCAAAAATCAGCACCTTAGGTCCGAAATCCTTTTTAAACAGCAGGCGTGAAAGCCCCGAAAAAGCAATCATCGCTCCGCACGCAATAAGCAGGCGGAAGAGAATATCCGATTGTAAATACCACATATTATCCTATTTTACTTTCAACTACTTCTGCAATTTCGTTGACCGTGTTCATCGGGTAGAGAGTGATGTCCTTCTGTGTGATTTCGATATTGAAGGTTTCCTCGATAAAATGAATTATCTCAACTGCGCCGAACGAATCGACAAAGCCTTCGTTGAACATATGCACATCATTGTTGAAATCGGGGTCGTCGCCTATTTCAAACTTTTCCTTAATAAACTCGCTTATAGTATCCTGTACTGACATTTTTTATTTTCCTTTCTTTGTTTAAAAATATTCTTTCTTCAGTTTCTGACGGTCAATCTTTCCGCTCGGTGTGTGCGGAAACTTGTCCGTTGTTATTATTCTTGACGGAACCATATAGGACGGAAGATATTGCTTAAGTCCCATATTGAATTTCCGCTGAACAATGTTTTCTTGTGTTTCGATAAACAATACAATCTCCTGCTTGTCCGCATCAAACAGCGCACAGCAGCTGTCCACGCCGTCCATTGCGAAGGCGGCGCTTTCGAGATCGCCCAGTTCTATGCGGTTGCCCCTTAATTTTATCTGACTGTCCGCACGTCCGACAAATATTATATTGCCCTCCTCGTTTTCGTATACGAGGTCGCCCGTTCTGTAGAGCGTTTCGTTATATTTGGTGTTGAGCGGATTTTGCACAAATGCCTTTTCTGTTATTTCGGGTGAGTTCCAGTATCCCGAAGCAATTCCGCTGCCGCCTATGCACAATTCACCCTGTTCGCCCGTGTGGCAAAGCTTGTTTTCACTGTTTAATATTACCGCTTTCATATTGGCGCACGGCTTTCCTATCGGGAGAGTTTCGTGATTTTCATACTCACGGTCAACAATGTAATATGTTGCAATATCCGTTGATTCCGTAGGTCCGTACATATTTACGTACATACAATCGGGGAGATTTTTTCTCCAGTAGTTAAGCTGTGTGTTCGGCATAACCTCGCCGGCAAACAGTATCAGCTTGAGCTTGTCAAGCTTTGCATTGTCAAGCACCTGCGCATTTGCAACGCTTATCATAACCGTAGGTACCCAGAATATTACCGATAATTCCTCCTGCTCCATATATTCAATAAGCTTTTCGGGGTACATAAACAGTATTTCGGGTATTATCATTGTTTTTGCGCCCGTGTACAGCGTAAGGTACATATCGAATACCGAGTTGTCAAAATGGAATGCGGACTGCATACCGATTATGCTGTCGCCGTCTATCGGAAACGTTGTGACAAGCCACATTGTGTAATCAATAACGCCCCTGTGCGAAACCGTTACACCTTTGGGAGTGCCTGTCGAGCCGGAGGTGTACATTATATATGCGCAGTCAAGATCGCATACAGCCGAGAGTGCGCTGTCAACCGCCGCATCATCGGCAGGGGAGGACAAAAGCTCGTCCGTGAGAACGGTTTTTACTTCAATGCCTGCCGATTTAAGCTTTTCTCTGCCTTCGGCGTCCGTGATTATCGCCGTGGGAACAAGATTTTCCACGGTTTTTTCCATTCGTGCCATAGGTATTGCATAATCAACGGGAACATACGGACTTCCGGCATACATTGCGCCCATAAATCCGATTATCGAATTTATGCTTTTGGGAAGATACACTATTATCGGCTTAAGCCGTCCCGTTTCGCAGTTGTTTATAAGATACGCCGCCGCATTGCGGCTCTTTTTTCTAAGTTCAGAAAAAGTTATTGTGCCGTCCTTGTCCCCAAAGGCGGTTTTTGTGCCGTAAAGCTGTGCCGCACGCTCCAAGAGGCATACGCAGCTGTTCATAATATTTTTCATAGCATTTCTCCGTCGGAGAGTGATTTTTTAAGCGTCACTCTGTCTATTTTATCGTTTGCGGTGTGCGGAAATCTGTCCATCACGACAAGTCTTGACGGCAGCATATAGTTGGGAATATATTTTTTAAGCTCAAGGTTTACCTTGCGCAGTTTTAATTCCTCTTTGGATTCCGCAAACAGTACAATGCACTGTTCCTTTTCGTCAACTACCGCACACGCACCCTTTATCCCGCCGACGCACATAGCGGCATTTTCCACTTCGCCCAGCTCTATGCGGTTGCCTTTGATTTTCACCTGATTGTCACGCCGTCCGATGTACATAATAAGACCTTCTTCGTTTATATATGCAAGGTCGCCGGTGCGGTATATTTTTTCATTATAATAGGGATTAAGCGGATTTTGTGTGAACGCCTTTGCGGTTATTTCGGGCTTGTTCCAGTATCCGAGCGATACGCCCGTGCCTATAACGCACATTTCACCCTGTTCGTTCACTTTTGCCTGCTTGTTTTCTTCGTTTAAGATTATTATGCGCATATTTTCGCAAGCCTTGCCTATCGGCAGAGGGTCGCTGTCGTTAAACTCACGGTCGACAATGTAATATGTGCATACGTCGCTTATCTCGGTAGGACCGTACAGGTTTGCATATAAGCAGTCGGGGTGTTCCCTGCGCCATATGTTAAGCTGAGTGTTCGGCATAACCTCGCCGCAGAATGCCGCAGTTTTGAGAGTCGGCATTTTAACCTCGGACAACACGCCCGAATTTGCAACGTTTATCATAACCGTCGGCACCCAGAATATTGTTGTAACGCTGTTTTCCTCTATAAATTCGGGAAGCTTTGAGGGGAACATAAACAGCTTTTCGGGTATTATCATCATTTTTGCTCCGCTCAAAAGCATTGAATATATGTCAAATATCGAGTTGTCAAAATAGAAAGGAGCCTGATTTCCGAGAATTGTATCCTCGTTTATTCCGAACGTGTCCGACACCCACATTGCATAGTCGATAACGCCCCTGTGCGGAACGGTAACGCCTTTCGGGTCGCCTGTTGAACCAGATGTGAACATAATGTATATCGGGTCGGTATCGCAGACTGTGCAGAGCGCACGTTCGACTGCTTCATTGTCCGCTTGTTGTGCGATTATTTCTTCATATATATGAACGGGGAGAGTTACCTCAAGCTCCGACAGCCTTTCTGCTCCCTCTGCGTCCGTTATAATATGCCCTCTGCCCTCAAGGCTCGAGATGATTTTCTGCACTCTGTTAAGCGGCATATCGTACGCGACGGGAACATACGGATTTCCCGAATACATCGCCCCCATAAACGATACTATGCACCTGAGACTTTTTTGCAGATAAACTATTACCGGCTCAACACCGAAACCGTCAAATGATTTTTTTATAAGTTCCGTTGCGGCGCTCTTTGCAAGCTTTTGCATATCTTCATAGCTTATTTCGCCCCATTCGTCCGCAACGGCAATCTTTTTCGGATACTTTTTTACCGCCTCGTCAAGCAGTCTGACTGCACTGTTTAAATGTACCATTATTATCCTCCGTTAAATATATGTGTCAATACATAATTATACTATTATATTATAGCATTGCACCGGCGAAGTGTCAACATTTATGCGGTAATTTGTAACAAACGGGTAAAAAAGATGTTGACATCAGCGCAGTGCCTTTTTATAATCGCCGGGGGATACGCCCTTTCTTTCCTTGAATGTTTTCACAAAATGCGGATAATCGTTAAAGCCGACAGCGAAAGCTGTTTCCTTTACGCTCAAATCGGTTGTTTCCAAAAGCTTTGCCGCTTCGGTTATTCTTGTGTTCACAATATGCCGCCGCATTGTTATGCCCGTCTTTTCCTTAAAAAGACGGCACATATACGAATGACTTACGCCCACGTCACGGCACACCTTTTCCACGGAAAGCTCAGGGTCGTAGTAATGTCCTTTCACGTATGCGTCGGCGATGTCGGCAAAATCCGTCTCGCTTTTTCTGCTCTCGCCCGAGTTGAGCGCAATAAGCTTGAAAAACAATGACATAACCTCATAATATCCAACGCTTTGTTTTTTGTCCATAAGCTGTAATATGCTCATCACCCTGTAATGAAACTCGTCTGCGCCTGCGCACGGCTTTGCGTAAACACCGTTTTTAAAGCCTGCCGCTTCGGCATATGCGAGTGAGTTTTCGCCTATAAAATTAAACCATATGTATTCCCATTTGTCATCATCATTGGGATAATAGCAAAATGTCATATCGGGCGGCACGAAAAAAATATCGTGAGCGCTTATTTTCCGCTCGCTCCCGTTTATAAATATTTTCCCCGACCCGCGCAGAACAAAATGCAGTGTGTATATGTTCTGAGTATGCGGAGTTTTGAGCGATTCAATCGCACAAAAATTATCGTATCCGAGAAACTGTATAAAAAAATCCTTTTCCACAGGCTTTCCGTAGCCTTGCACCAAACTGTACGATGACAGCAAATTTCCCATATTCATCACCCACTACAGTATATATTATATAAAGGCTTGTGTCAATTAAAAAGATAAAAAAACACAATTATATAATAATTTTATCTATATACACCGCTCCCGAACGGTGATAATATAAAATCAATAAAACTCACAAAAGGAGAGTGTAAAAAATGCGTGAATTAAAAATAGGAGTTGTCGGTCTCGGCGGACGTGGAAAGGGAAATCTCGAAACCATTCTTAACGTTGAGGGCGTACTGCCCGTAGCGGTGTGCGATCTGTACGAGGACAGATGCGACGAGGGCGTTAAGATAATCAAAGAAAAAACGGGTACGGACGCATTCAAGACAACGGATTATAAAGAAATACTCAAAATGGACGAGGTTGAAGCCGTAATGGTGTTCACAAGCTGGGAAACGCATATCCCGATAGCAATAGACGTTATGAACAGCAAGAAAGCGGTTGCAATGGAGGTAGGCGGCGCACAGAGCGTTGAGGAGTGCTATGAACTGGTAAACGCATACGAAAAGAACGGCGTTCCGTTTATGCTGCTTGAAAACTGCTGTTACAACAAAACGGAGCTTATGGTGCGCAATATGGTGCGTGACGGACTTTTCGGCGAGATTGTACACTGTCACGGCGCATATGCTCACGATTTGCGTGAGGAGGTATCGCACGGCAAGGAAAAACGTCATTACAGACTTAACCACTATCTTAACGAAAACTGCGAAAATTACCCCACGCACGATCTCGGTCCGATAGCGAAGATACTTGATATAAACAGAGGAAACAGGCTTGTAAGGCTTGTTTCGATGTCGTCAAAATCGGCGGGAATTAAGCAGTACATAAACGACCGAAAGGATACGTTTGAGAACAAGGCGCTTATCGGAGCGGATTTTGCACAGGGGGATATTGTGAACACGCTTATCACCTGTGAAAACGGCGAAACAATTTCGCTCACGCTCGATACAACGCTCCCTCGTTCGTACAGCCGTGAATTTACCGTAAGAGGTACAAAGGGAATGTACGAGGAAAACACCAACTCGGTATTTATCGACGGCGATGATGAGGAGTTTGAAACGGTTATGCATTACCGAAAGGTGATTGACAACGCCATGCGCTATGAGGCAAAATATATGCCCGAAAACTGGAAAGGGCTTACAAAGGAAATGGAGGAAATGGGACACGGCGGTATGGACTATTTTGAATTTGTCGATTATTTTGACCGTCTGCGCAATAACAAACCCATGCCCATAGATGTGTATGACGCCGCAGCATGGATGTGCATAAGCGCATTGTCGAAGCAGTCGATTGCCGGAGGAAACGTTCCCGTCGAAATCCCCGATTTCACGAACGGAAAATGGAAAACACGTGAAAGATTTGATATATAAAAACAGTATGCTACTAAGAGATAAAAAGCCGTGCAGACAGCACGGCTTTTATATTTTATACAAAAAATACTTGACATCGGAACATAATCGGACTATAATGAAATTGTTCATTTTAGAACTAAAAGAAAGGTAAACCTATGACGATAAGTGAATTTTGGGATTACATTTTGTCCATCGAAAACGAATATGCCGTTTTTCGGAAACGGATTATGCTGAAATTTTCTCTCTCGGCGGCGGAAACGGATATTATTATGTTTCTTGCAAATAATCTCTGTTTTGATACTGCGGCGCATATATCAAAAATGAAAAAAATGCCAAAGTCGCAGGTGTCGCTTGCGGTAAATTCTCTTTGCCAAAAGGGACTTCTCGAGGGCGTTTACAGCGAGGGAAACAGGAAAAGCATACATCTGAAATTAAAGGAGAATGCCGACCCGATTATTGCATACGGCAAAAAAGTTCAGGGCGAATTTTCAAAACTGCTCTTTTCCGATTTTACGGAAAGCGAAAGGGCGGAGTTTTCACGGCTTCATTCAAAAATTGCCGAAAATATTAAAGCGAAAAAGGAAGATTGAAAATGGAATATATTATAACAACACTGGTATGTCTGTTTGCGGGAATGGGAGCGGGACTCGGCACGGGTTTTGCCGGAATGAGTGCGGCGGCGGTTATAACGCCTATGCTTGTAACTTTTCTCGGGACAGAACCGTATATGGCGGTCGGAATAGCTCTTGCGTCCGATGTGCTTGCAAGTGCGGTTTCCGCATACACCTACGGCAAAAATAAAAATCTCGATATAAAAAACGGCATCGTTATGATGATTGCCGTCCTTGTATTTACGGTTGTCGGAAGTTATGTATCGAGCCTTGTTCCGTCAGTTGCAATGGGGAATTTTTCGGTGTTTATGACGCTTTTGCTCGGAATTAAATTTATCGTCCGCCCAGTTATGACAACAAAAGAGGATATGGCGGCAATATCGCAAAAAACAAAAATAATAAAATCCGCAATATGCGGAACTGTGGTCGGATTTATATGCGGATTTATCGGAGCGGGCGGCGGAATGATGATGCTTTTACTGCTCACGAGCGTAATGGGATATGAGCTTAAAACGGCAGTCGGCACAAGCGTGTTTATTATGACGTTTACGGCACTTACGGGGTCTGCGGCGCATTTTGCAATCGGCGGTGCGCCCGAAATACTGCCGTTTGTTCTTTGTATTGTGTTTACGTTTATCTTCGCAAGAGTTGCGGCAAAAATCGCAAACAAAGCAAGTGCAAAAACATTAAACCGTGCAACGGGCATTATTCTGGTAATTCTGGGCGCTGCGGTTATGGGATTTTCTTTCATAAAATAACCCATACACAGCGCCCGTGCGCTTTTTATTCCGAAACGGGGATTGTTATCGTAACCTCCGTGCCTTTGTTAAGCTCACTGCTTATTTTGATTTTTCCGTTAAAGCAGGATTCGAGAGTCTGCTTTGCAATCGCAAGACCGAGTCCCGTACCGCCCGTGTCACGTGAGCGTGCTTTGTCTACACGGTAAAAACGGTCGAAAATATTCGGCAGTTTATCCTTCGGGATACCGATGCCGTTATCGGAAACTTTTATGCTTATATCGGTGTAAACCTTTGACGAATACACCTCGATATGTCCGCCCGACGGCGTGTATTTTATTGCGTTTGAGATTATGTTTATTATAACTCTTTCCAGTCCGTCACGGTCACCGGAGATTATCGGCACATCATTTATCGGGTGATAAACGATTGTCTGATTTTTCTTCTGCGCCGTCATTCCCATACGCTCCACAATACCCTCTATCATTTTGCGTATGTCTATCGCCTCGGGGACCTTGTAAAAGGTCTGATTATCGTCAAGCTCCGACAGCGTTAAGAGGTCGCTCAATATTCTTGCCATTCTGTCCGACTCGGACGCTATTACGTCCAAAAACCGCACACGCAGTTCACGGTCAGCATCGGGCATATCGGAGAGCGTTTCCGAGTATGATTTTATTGTGGTAAGCGGAGTTCTCAGCTCGTGCGATACGTCCGCAACAAAGTCACGGCGTGACTGTTCAAGCTTTTCCTGATGCGTTATATCGTGAATTATTACGATTATACCGCCCACCTTGTTCTTTTCCGCATTGAACGTTGCAAAGTTCATTCTTAAGAACGTGTTTCCTATTTTAACCTCACGCTCGATTGAGCCGTCCGGCTTCATATAAAGCAGATCGCCGAGCGTTATGTCCGCTTTTATTTCTTTAAAAAATCTGTCAAAGCTGATGTCGTCAAGGTATTTTCTGTGCAGAAGCTTCTGCGCCTCGGGATTTATATGTATAAGCTTTCCCTGCATGTTAAAGGCGAGAATACCGTCGTTCATATTTTGCAGTATCGTTTCTACCTTTATCTGCTCGCCCTTTGCCTTTTCGTTCGACTCTTTTCTCGAATGTGCAAGATACAAAAGCGAGTTCGTGAGTGCGCCAAGCTCATCGTTTGCCTTTGAGGGATCAAGCGCATTCAAATCACCGTCCGCAAGGCGCTTTGCCTTGTCGGTAAGCTGACGTATCGGGTTTGTGATGGTTTTTGACATAAAAAGTCCCACAAGCAGTGCCAGAACCGCCGAGCCTATCATAACAAATATCCATACGAGCATGATTGTTTTGAGTACGTTTTTTGCCACCGCTTTCGTATCGTGAATATAAAGAATGTATTTTACGTTTCCCGCTGTGCCGAGCGGAAGTCCGTAATCCATATATTCCGCCGTAATCCCGTTTGAACAGCTTTCCTTGCCGTCAAGCGCAAGAGATACGGTGGGCGTTATTTCGATTGAATTTGCATTCACGGAGGAATACAGCAAATCCGCCGTCTTTCCGTCAAGAATTGCGTACGTGCGTGTGGCGCTCATTGCAAGCTTACCGAGATATGCGCTCATACTGTCACGTATTCCCTGTAAATTTATATCCGAGGTTTCCTGCATAACGATAGGGTTTCCCTCGGTCGGGGGAGTGGGTATCGTTATGGCGTTCGCCGCATTGTCAAGCTCCGTTCGGAGTCCGTCGTCAAGCACGGCGTTGATTGTATCGGCAAAATCGCTGTTGAAATATTTTGCAGTAAAGATAATGGCAACCGAACCTGTTATAAATTCCGCAATTATCATCGTTACTATAAACAACAGCGTTATTTTCCATCGTAAACTTTTGAACATATGTAAAAAACTCCTTATCGTAAAAAGAGAAATGTGAGGTTAGCACCTCAAACTCCCAATAACAAAGCAGACAAACCTCAAACGGTTTGTCTACAGTCTGAGAAGCTGCGGCAAAGCACAGCGTCTTTTAATTATTTGTTGAAATAATAACCTACTCCGCGTTTGGTTATTATGTATTTCGGCATACTCGGATCATCTTCGATTTTCTCACGCAGACGCCGTACCGTAACGTCGACCGTTCTCACGTCTCCGTAATACTCGTATCCCCATACGTTTTCCAAAAGCTTTTCACGTGAGAATATCTTTTCAGGCTGCATTGCGAGGAATTTCAAAAGCTCAAATTCACGGAGTGTAATATCTATCACGACTCCCGATTTCGTTACCTCGTAGCGCTCGATGTTTATTGTAAGATCGCCCGAAGTAATTGTGTTCGGGTTTTCGGCGGCCGCCGGCGGAATAACGTCGAGTGCGCTCCGTCTGAGATTTGCCTTTACACGTGCCGTAAGCTCACGCACCGAATACGGCTTTGTGATATAATCGTCTGCGCCGAGTTCGAGTCCGAGTACCTTGTCAACCTCGTCCTCACGTGCGGTCAGCATTATAATCGGTACGTTTGAATGTTCACGTACCTTTTTGCAGACTTCAAATCCGTCCAGCCCCGGCAGCATTACGTCGAGAAGTATCAAGTCGGGGTTTTGCTCCAGTGCCATTTCAAGTCCCTTTACGCCGTCCAGTGCCGACAGTGTTTTATAGCCTTCCTTGTTGAAAGTGAAGGTCAGAATATCATTTATGTTCTGCTCGTCCTCAATAATGAGAATAGTTCTTTCCAATGTTATAACTTCCTTTCCGAAACGAGTATGCGTTCTTACTTTACATAATTTTCATCACTATTACATATATTTTATCAGAAATTAACAAGTTTCGCAAGAGTATTTTAAAAAAATGTTGAAAATGTTGCAAAAATATTAAATAAGCATAGCAAAATCAACCAAAATGCGACTAAGATATAGACAATATAATCGATTTGTTATATAATGTAGAATGTATAATTAGGGCTTAAAACAAAGAAAGAGGTGCGGCTATGAAACAGGATCTTCTCGGACTTAAGGATTTGACGGCAGAGGAAATCACTCACATACTTGACACGGCGGACGAAATGAAAAAGGTCATATTGTCGCCGAACAAAAAGACAACACATCTTGCAGGCAAAACAGCGGTCAATCTGTTTTATGAAAACTCCACAAGAACAAGGCTGTCCTTTGAGCTTGCGGCAAAATATATGAGTGCAAACGCCGCCAATATAACTGCGAGCGGTTCTTCGGTGCAGAAAGGCGAGTCGCTTATAGACACGGCAAAAACAATTGACGCAATGGCGGCGGACATTCTTGTAATACGCCATTCGATGAGCGGAGCGCCGCATCTTATAGCGCCGCTTGTGAATGCGTCTGTCATAAACGCCGGCGACGGTATGAATGAACACCCCACGCAGGCACTTCTGGATATGCTTACAATAAAGGAGAAAAAGGGCGGATTTAAGGGACTTAAAGTTGCCGTGATAGGCGATGTGTACCATTCGAGAGTGGTGCGTTCGAATATATACGGACTTGCAAAATTCGGAGCGGAGGTTTCCGTGGGCGGTCCCGCAACGCTTATGCCGCAGGGACTGGAACGCATGGGCGTAAAGGTGTTTAACACGGTGCATGAAGCCATAGTTGACGCCGACGTTATAATGGCTTTGCGTATTCAGCTGGAACGTCAGAAAAACGGTCTTTTCCCGACAATAAACGAATACAACAGATTTTTCGGCATAGACGATATGCGCCTTAAGTTCGCAAAGCCGGACGTAATTGTTATGCACCCCGGACCGATAAACAGGGGAGTGGAGATAAATTCCTCGGTTGCGGACGGCGAACACAGCGTAATAAACGAACAGGTAACAAACGGTGTAGCCGTCAGAATGGCGGTTATGTACCTTTTAAGCAAGAACGAACTCAGACTGTAAGGGGGTTGGCATTATGAAAATTTTTATTAAGGGCGGTCACGTGCTTGACCCGGTAAACAATATAGATGAAGTAACAAATATTCTTGTCGAGGACGGAGTAATCTCGGAGGTCGGAAACGATCCCGATCTTGAGGGCGTTGCAATGGAGGTTATTGATGCGGAGGGAATGTATGTCGTTCCGGGACTGGTCGATATGCACTGCCATTTGCGTGACCCCGGTCAGGAGTATAAAGAGGATATAGAAACAGGCACAAAAGCCGCACTCGCAGGGGGAATTACCTCGGTCGCCTGTATGCCCAATACCGAGCCTGTTATCGACAATGAGGCGGTTATATCATATGTAATCAACAAAGCAAAAGAATCGGGATATGTGAACGTGTTCCCGATAGGCGCTGTTTCAAAAGGTTTAAATGGTACGGAGCTTGCCGAAATAGGCGCAATGAAGTTTGCCGGAGCGGTTGCCGTTTCCGATGACGGACGCCCCGTGTCGGACAGCGGACTTATGCGCCGTGCGCTCATATATGCCGATATGTTCGATATGCCCGTAATATCGCACTGCGAGGATACAAGCCTTTCGGGCGACGGCTGTATGAACGAGGGCGCAGTTGCAGGCATTATGGGATTAAAAGGCATAACGAGAGCCGCCGAAGAGGTAATGGCGGCAAGAGATATAATAATTGCGGAGGCAGAAAACAAGCGTGTGCATATTGCGCACGTAAGCACAAAAGGAAGCGTACAGCTTGTGCGTGAGGCAAAAAAGCGCGGCGTAAAAGTCACCTGTGAAACCTGTCCGCATTATTTCACACTTACGGAGGACGCCTGCGAGGGATACAACACAAACGCAAAAATGAACCCCCCTCTGCGCACTGCGGAGGACGTGGAGGCGATAAAAGAGGGACTCCGTGACGGAACGATAGACTGTATCGTAACCGACCACGCTCCCCACCATGTGGACGAGAAAAACTGCGAATTTGCCGCAGCCAAAAACGGAATTGTAGGCTTTGAAACTTCGCTCGGACTCGGTATAAAATATCTCGTAAAGACGGGCGTGCTGACCATGAAACAGCTTATCGAGAAAATGTCCGTCAATCCGTCACGCATACTCGGAATAAGCAAAGGCAGTCTGTCTGTCGGCAAGGCAGCGGACATCACCGTCTTCAACCCAAATCGTGAATGGACCGTAGATATAAATAAATTCAACTCAAAAAGCAAAAACTCCCCCTACAACGGTTACACCCTTTTCGGCAAGCCGGAATACGTAATAGTAGGCGGAGAGATCAGGCTAAACATGGGCGAGATAATGTAGTCGGCGGAAAATAAGCTTCGCATCTCATCTCTCCGGCAGTCCTCGAAGTATTTATATACGTCATCGGACTGCCGTCAAGCGATCTGCTCGCTTCTTTTCCGCCTTGCACAGTAGGGAAAAAATAAGCATCGCATCTCAACCGCCCCTCGGAGTATTTACATATGCCGTCGGGTAAATATTGGGCGACCTGCTTGCTTCTTTTCCGCCTTGCACAGAGGGAAAAAAGAAAAATAAGCGTCGCATCTCAACCGCCCCTCGGAGGATTTGCATACGCCGTCGGGTAAATATTGGGCGACCTGCTTGCTTCTTTTCCGCCTTGCACAGAGGGGGAAAATGAAAAATAAGCACCGCATCTCAACCGCCCCCCCTCGGAGGATTTGCATACGCCGTCGGGTAAATATCGGGCGATCTGCTCGCTTCTTTTCCGCCTTGTGCAGAGGAACAAGCATCGCATCTCAACTGCTGTCGGGCGGACAGAGGTTAGCGGAGCGCTTACACAAACACAACAACACTAATTTATGCCGCTTACTGCGGAGAAACGGAGGATTTATAAATGTCAGTCGATAACCTTGTAAAAGCAATCAAAGAAAAAGGAAATCCGTCGGTTGCCGGACTTGATCCGAAAATAGAGTATGTTCCCGAACACATCAGAGAGAGTGCATACAAAGAATACGGAAAGAACTTAAAAGGTGCGTGCGAGGCAATATGGGAGTTCAACAAAGGTCTTATAGACGCTTTATACGATATTGTTCCTGCCGTAAAACCGCAGAGCGCATTTTATGAAATGTACGGACTTAGCGGCGAGGAGGTTCTGCACAGAACAATATCATACGCAAAGGAAAAGGGGTTGTACGTTATCCTTGACGTAAAGCGGAACGACATAGGCTCGACCGCCGAGGCGTATTCGAGAGCATATCTCGGAAAAGCGGAGGTTGACGGTGAGGAGTTTGACGCCTGCCCCGTTGACTGCGTAACGGTCAATCCGTATCTCGGAACGGACGGCATAAAGCCGTTTGTCGACGATTGCAAAAAGTACGACAAGGCAATCTTTGCGCTTGTAAAGACTTCAAATCCGTCCTCGGGTGAATTTCAGGATATAAAAATAGGGGACAGGCATTTATTTGAGATTGTTGCGGAAAAAGTAAACGATTGGAACAGCGAAACGATAGGCGAAAGCGGTTACGGAGCTGTCGGAGCGGTAGTCGGAGCGACATATCCCGAACAGGCTGAAATATTAAGAAAAATAATGCCTCATTCATATTTCCTCGTACCGGGATACGGTGCGCAGGGCGGAAAGGCAAAGGACGTAAAAAAGAGCTTTAATGCGGACGGCTTGGGCGCAATAGTAAATTCCTCGAGAGGAATTATGTGCGCATATCAAAAGCAGGGACTTCCGGGCGAAAAATTCGCCGAGGCGGCACGTGCCGAGGCAATACGAATGAAAGAAGAACTTACAAGCATAATCTGAGAAGGAGCGGCGATGAAAAAGGTTTATAAATGCCCGATTGTTTCCAAAACGGAAATATCGGACGGAATAATTGATATGACGGTTGAAAACCATGAAATGGCGCAGTCGGCACAGTGCGGACAGTTTCTGCATATAGACTGCGGAAAAGGCACGTTTTTGCGCCGCCCGATAAGCATATGCGACGCATATGACGATAAATTAAGGTTTATTTTTCAGATAAAGGGCGAGGGCACGAAGGCGCTCGGTGAGTATAATGTCGGAGACAAACTTGATATTATGGGCCCTCTCGGACACGGCTTTGAAATAACAGACGCAAAAAATCCCGTAATAATAGGCGGCGGAATAGGCGTATTTCCGCTGTATATGCTTGCCAAAAAGATGAAAGCGGACGTATTTTTAGGCTTTCGTACAAAAGACCTCGTTGTAATGGAGGACGAGTTTAAAAATATTTCTAAGTCGGTGCTTGTCGGAACAGATGACGGCAGTTACGGCTACAGCGGATATATTGCAGGCGCAATGGAGGAATATCTTCAAAAAAATGAGTGCGGTATGATATACTGCTGCGGTCCGAAGCCTATGCTTAAAGCCGTAAAAACGATTGCCGAGTCAAAAAACATACCGTGCCAGCTCTCGCTTGAACAGAGAATGGGCTGCGGAATAGGCGCCTGTCTTGTGTGCAGCTGCGAAACGGTTCACGAGGGTACGGACAGATATATGCGTGTGTGCAAAAACGGACCTGTATTCTATTCAACGGAGGTGACTTTAAATGATTAATACAAAAGTCAATTTCTGCGGAGTGGAGTTTAAAAATCCGATAGTAACCGCATCGGGAACGTTCGGTTTCGGCGAGGAATACGGCGAGTACACCTCTCTTTCGGAATACGGCGGTTTCGGCGCAAAGGGACTTACACGCTTTCCCCGTGAGGGAAACAAACCGCCGAGAATTGCGGAAACACCGTCGGGAATATTGAACAGCGTAGGCTTGCAAAATCCGGGCGTGGAATATTTTAAAGACCATATAATGCCCGAACTTGCAAAGCATGATACAAACGTGATTGCGAATATGTCGGGAAACACCGTTGAGGAATACTGCGAAATGGCGGAGATACTTTCCGAAACCGATGCGGCAATAATCGAGATGAACGTTTCGTGTCCCAATGTAAAGCACGGCGGACTCGCTTTCGGAACAGACCCCGAAACAGTGCGAAATCTTACTTATGAGGTGAAAAAACATTCAAAAAAACCGCTTGTGGTAAAGCTTTCGCCGAACGTAACCTCGATAACCGACATAGCAAAAGCCGCCGAGGACGGCGGTGCGGACGGATTATCGCTTATAAACACGCTTTTGGGAATGAAAATAGACATTAATTCACGCCGTCCCGTGCTTGCAAACAATATGGGCGGACTTTCAGGCCCGTGCGTTAAGCCGGTTGCGGTGCGGATGGTGTATCAGGTGCATAACGCCGTAAAAATTCCGATTATAGGTATGGGCGGAATTATGAGCGGTGATGACGTTATAGAGTTTATGCTTGCGGGCGCAACTCTTACCGCACTCGGAACGGGAATGTTTGTAAACCCCAATCTGGTGCTTGACGTCAAGGAAAGAATTGCGGAGTATATGAATATGTACAAAATCTCCGACATAAATGATATAATAGGCAAAGTCGTGATAAACTGATTTTTTTACGAAAAAAAAGGATTTTTTGCGTCTTTTGCCGTATTTATATTATATGGAAAGAAAAAAATGTTTGAAAACGGCGATGGAGGGTAAATATATGTATGTGCTGGCTTTGAACGGAAGTCATAACAATAACGGAAATACGGCTTTTTTACTTAATAAAGTACTCGGTTACTGCGCCGAAGGCGGTGCAAAAACAGAGATAATAAACGTGCATGAGGCGGTGTCGGACGCAAAATATCCATTTTGCGTAAACTGTGTAACGCCATGCCAAAAGCAGTGCTATAAAGGCACAAAGCTTGAGGAGGCATACGAAAAGGTAAAAAAAGCCGATTTTGTTCTGTTCGGAAGTCCCGTATATTTCGGGTCGATGACGGGACAGCTCAAATGCTTTTTTGATAAAACACGTGCCGTAAGAGGTGAAAAAGGCTGGCTCGGAAAGAAGTGCGCCGCTGTGAGCGTTGGTGCATCAAAGTACGGCGGTCAGGAGCGTACCGTTGAGGCAATACAGTCATGTGCGTTTGTGTCGGGTATGACGGTTATCGGTAACAGTTCGGAGTGCGGTATGGGTCATTTCGGATTGTCCGCACAAAGACCGGCAAGCGAGGACGAATATGCACTGGCACAGGCAAAAAGCCTTGCATCACGCATAATGGAAGAATGTAAGTAAAGTATAAAAACATACACGGTCAGCAATAATATTGCCGAGGGGTGAGAAAACAGCGTGGCAGGATATATTTCAGACGACTTGATAAGTGAAATATGCGCAAATAACGATATAGTTGATTATGTTTCAAAATATGTTCAGCTCAAAAAATCGGGACGGGATTACAGCGGTTTGTGCCCGTTTCATCATGAGAAATCGCCGTCGTTTCATGTGAGCGGCGAAAAACAGCTTTTCCATTGCTTCGGCTGCGGAGCAAGCGGAAATCTTATTCAGTTTGTTATGCGTACCGAAAATCTCGATTTTGTCGAAACAATAAAGCTTTTGGCTGATAAGGCAGGGATAGTTATTCCCGAAAACGGCGGCGCTGTGTCGGACGCACAGCACGAAAAGAAAAAACAAATACTTGAAATGAACAGGATTTCGGCACGCTTTTTCTATGATACGCTTAAAAATCCGTCCGAGGGACGTGAGGCGAGAGAGTATTTTTCAAAGCGTAAAATATCGTGGGACACGGTAATAATGTACGGACTCGGATTTTCGGGAAAGTCGAAAACGGCGCTTACGGAATATCTCAAAACCAAAGGCTATACCGAGGAACAGTCGGTTGAAGCAGGACTTGCGGTGGTGCGTGACGGCAGAGTGATAGACAAATTCCGAAACCGTGTTATGTTCCCGATAATAGATGTGAGAGGAAACGTAATAGGCTTCGGCGGACGTACAATGAGCGACGTCAAGGAGATAAACGGCTATAAAATACCGAAATATTTAAACAGCTCCGAAACGCCGGCGTTTGACAAGGGAAGAAATTTATTTTCCTTAAATATTGCAAAAAACGAAAGAGCGGAGTCGCTTATTCTGTGCGAGGGTTATATGGACGTTATATCCGTGTGCCAGGCAGGAATAAAGAACATTGTGGCAACACTCGGCACTGCGATAACGGAAAACCAGGCAAAGCTAATGCTTAGGTATGCCGGAGAAATACTCATCTGCTACGATATGGACGAAGCCGGCAGGAAAGCCGCCCTAAGAGCGATTGAGATAATAAATTCCGTAAACGGGCGCTCACGTGTGATACAGCTTAAGGACTGCAAAGACCCTGACGAATACATAAACAAGCACGGCGCAGACGCATTCCGTGCGGCAGTGAAAAATGCCGTGCCGTCAACCGAGTTTCGGCTCTCGCTTATAAAAGGCAAGTACGATACCTCATCGGTGGACGGTAAGGTGCAGTTTATTTCCGAGGCGGCGGAGGCTTTAAAAGATGTGAACAACGCCGTTGAGGTGGACGCATATATACGCAAAATATCCGAGGAAAACGAGATAAATCCCGAAGCTGTTTACAGCGAGTTTAAGAAAAAGAACAAGCCGAGCGGATATGACAGGATACCTACAAAACAGCAGTACAGAACAGCCGCCGTGAATAATGATGGCGGCGAGAAACGAGTAAGAGTATCCAATAAGCTCACCGAGGCGGAAAAACGCCTGCTTTCGCTTGTTGCATCAAGCAGGAGCATATACAGAAAAGTAAAAAATAAAATACGGGCGGACGAATTTTCGACCGCCGTGTACCGGAGAATAGCAAAAAAGCTGTACGATCTGTACGAAAACGGACAGACGATAGAAGAAAGTATGATATTAAACGAATTCTCCGGCAACAGGGCAGACGAAGACGAGGCAAGCTCCGTGTTTTACAATATAGAAAGATACGATGACTCGGACGCCGCAGCGAGGGACCTCGTATACACCATTAAGCTTGAAAAGCTTAATATGGAAATTGCGGCGGAAACAGACGCAGCAAGGCTTACGGAGCTTTTTAATGCGCAGAAGGAATTAAAGGAAGAAAAAGATACTTGGGAGGAATAATTTATGCAGGAAAGAAAAAAGGCTATTACGAAGGAGCTTATCGAAAGAGGTAAGAAAAGGGGCTATCTCACCTATAAGGAAATAACGGACGCCTTTTTTGAAGTGGAAATTACTCCGGAGGAGCTTGAAATTCTGTACGATAAGCTTGAAAAGGAAACAATAGAGCTTGTTGAGGATATGGATAAGGAGCTTGAAGATATTGAAATATCAAAGGAGGAGCTTGAGGATCTTTCCGTTCCCGAGGGAATAAGCATTGACGACCATGTAAAAATGTACCTTAAGGAGATAGGCAAGGTAGACCTTCTCTCACCCGAAAGGGAAACGGAGCTTGCAAGAAGAATGGCAGACGGTGACGCCGAAGCGAAGAAATATCTTGCCGAGGCAAACCTGCGCCTTGTGGTAAGTATTGCAAAGCGGTATGTGGGCAGAGGTATGCTGTTTCTCGACCTTATCCAGGAGGGAAACCTCGGTCTTATAAAAGCCGTTGATAAGTTTGATTACACCAAGGGATACAAATTCTCCACATATGCAACGTGGTGGATAAGACAGGCAATAACAAGAGCGATTGCAGATCAGGCAAGAACGATAAGAATACCCGTTCATATGGTGGAAACGATAAACAAGCTTGTGCGTGTATCACGTCAGCTCGTACAGGAACTGGGACGTGAACCTACCCCCGAGGAGCTTGCGAAAGAGCTTAATATGTCGGTTGAAAAGGTGCGTGAAATATCAAAAATTTCACAGGAGCCTGTGTCGCTCGAAACACCGATAGGTGAGGAGGAGGACAGCCACTTAGGTGACTTTATTCCCGATGATGACGCTCCCGCACCGTCCGAGGCGGCAAGCTTTGTCCTGTTAAAGGAACAGCTTGTAGAGGTTCTGGACAGTCTTACCGACAGAGAGGCAAAGGTTCTAAGACTGCGTTTCGGTCTTGACGACGGACGTCAGAGAACGCTTGAAGAAGTCGGAACGGAGTTTAACGTAACAAGAGAGAGAATACGTCAGATAGAGGCGAAAGCGTTAAGAAAGCTCCGCCACCCGTCAAGAAGCAAAAAGCTTAAAGATTTTCTTGACTGCTGATAATACGGAGGACAGCCGATGGATTGGATAAGAGTAACGATATACACGTCACCCGACGGTATCGAGGCGGTAACGGGCAGACTGTACCGACTCGGTATAACGGGACTTGAAATAGAGGACGAAAAGGATTTTAAAGATTTCCTTGAAAACAACAAGCAATACTGGGACTATGTGGACGAGGAGCTTTTAAAGGAAAAGCATAAGGAAACCTGCGTAAAAGCATACGTGAGCGACGATGTAAACGGACGTGAACTGCTTTTGGCGATAGAGGGAAGTATGCGTGAGCTTAAGGCTTCCGATGAAAACGGTGAGTTCGGTACATTAAAGGTTGAGGCTGACGGAATAAACACCGAGGATTGGGCAAATAACTGGAAACAGTATTTTCACCCCATGGAGGTCGGCGAAAAACTGCTTATAAAGCCTATGTGGGAGGATTTGGACAAGCCTACCGACAGGCTTGTGTTTAATATTAATCCCGGTATGAGTTTCGGAACAGGCTCGCATTACACAACTCAGCTTTGTATCGAGGCATTGGAAAAGTACATAAAGCCGGGCGATAAAATGCTCGACCTCGGCTGCGGCAGCGGCATCCTCGGCATCGGCGCGCTGCTGCTCGGCTGCGCGCACGTGTCCGGCTGCGACATTGACCCCAAGGCCCCCGAGGTCGCGGCGGCCAACGCCGCGCTCAACGGCTTTTATGACGATAAGTTCACCGTCTGCGCGGCCGACATTCTCGCCGACGCGGGCCTGCGCCGCCGGCTCGGCACGGGGTACGACATCGTGCTGGCAAACATCGTGGCCGATGTCATCATCCCGCTGGCCGCGCTGGCCCCGGCGTTTCTCGTCCCGGGCGGCACATTCGTGTGCTCGGGCATCATCGACGGGCGCGAGGACGAGGTGGCCGCCGCGCTCACGCGCGCGGGCTTCACCGTCACGGCGCACGACACGCTCGAGGAGTGGCACTGCTTCACGGCTGTGTTGGCGTGACGGGGTGCAGTGCATCACCGTGGACGCCGGAAGGTCCGGATTTGGAAAGCCTTCCCCCACGAGGGGAAGGTGGCGCGGCGGCACGCCGCGACGGATGAGGTG
>DJRJ01000128.1 GCA_002438865.1 Clostridiales bacterium UBA6363 | reverse complement strand
TTCTTCACCACAACTATTGACAAAGAGCCATTTTATTCAGTAATTTTCACATCCGCCGTTTTTAATATTTGCTGTATGTTTTCTTTTAACATCGGAATATCTATTTTGACGGTATTATACACTATATTCATATCCAATGTTCCGTATTTATGTGCAGCTACATCTCTAAATCCCGAAATAGCTTTCCATGGTACACTTTTGTATTCGTTTCTAAATTCGAAAGTTAAATTTTTAACCAATTCACCTATGTTTATAACCGACATTGCCGCAGCACGTTTTAATATGTCATCAGATATAAAATCTTCTTGCTTTATATCAGACAGCATTTTTGTTGCAATATTTGCCTCATCAATAATTTTATCAAGTATTATTTTATCTCTATGCTGCATAAAGCGGTACCACCTTATTTATTTCAAGTATTGAATCCTTCGGAACAGGAAGAGTGATTATGTCTACAGGCGTATTAAGCAATTCTTCCATGCGATATTTAACAGCACATACAGTTAAAAGGGTAACTTTTATTTGCGGTGAAAACTCAACAAGAATATCCACATCGCTATCCTCAGTATTTCGGCTTTCAGCGTAAGAGCCGAATAAACTTATGCCGATTATCGGAAATTCCTTTGCAACGGTTTCAGCCGCAGTTATTATTTGTTTAATTGTCAGCATAGTATCAACTCCTTTTATGATTATATTATACAACATATCGTTGTCAAATACAATACAAAATGAAAATTTTACCGCAATGCAAAAACCACGCCCGAAAGGCGTGGTTAGCTGGTGGAGATGACGAGAATCGAACTCGTGTCCGAAAATAAGTCCGCCCGAGCTTCTCCGAGTGCAGGTTATGATTAACATTCCCTTTGCCGCTGCTCCATAACCAAAGCTACGGCATCGGTAGTTTTCTTATGCGTGGCAAAGCCGAAAACAATTCTTTACTCACGTTCACCGCTGATATTATGCCCGAGTCCGAACTGCGGTACATTCGGAGCGGACAACGCCGCAATTAGGCAGCGTAAGCTAATTCTGTTTTGTTAGCGTTTATATTTAAAGTTAAGCTGTTTTAAGTGAAACTTGACACTACTCGCTGCTCAGGTTTCATTATCCCCGTCGAAACCATGACATCCCCATATATTAATTTGTAAATACAGTATACCATAATTATATGAAAAAATCAATCGAAATTATACATAAAAGGCGAATTATTTATTCCAAAGAGGGCAAAATAAGAAAAAACATTAAAGGAATTTCAATTATGGGTTTTATCTACAGCATAATTGCAGGTGCGGCGATGAGCATACAGGGCGTGATGAATACACGTCTGGGTGAGAAAACGGGACTGTATGAGGCAAACGCATACGTTCAGGGAACGGCGTTTTTGCTGTCGCTTATTGCAATGTGGGTATTGGGAAAAGGGAATATACGTGAGATAACGGGAGTGAATAAGTGGTATCTGCTCGGCGGAGTGTTCGGTATTCTGATAACGATAACCGTTATGCTTGCAATGAAAAAGCTGACCCCGGCGCTGGCGGTATCGTCAATATTGATTGCACAGCTTTTGACGGCGGCGTTGATTGACGCATTCGGATTTATGGACAGCGAAAAGGTCGCATTCGGGTGGAACAAATACTGCGGTTTGATTTTAATGCTTGCGGGAGTTATACTATTCAAACACAAATAAGCGGTGTGCATCAGCACACCGCTTATTTGTGATAATTTTCATTATTTATAATTTTAAATGCACGGTATACCTGCTCGCATAAAACAACACGCATTAACTGATGCGGCAGGGTTATGCGCCCGAAACTCAGCCTGATGTCCGAACGGCTTTTCACCTCATCGGACAATCCGAGCGAACCGCCGATTATGAATGTAATATTCGACGATGTCATGGAAACCGCAGATATTTTATCGGCAAGCTGCTCGCTTGAAATTTCTGTTCCCTCTATGCACATAGAAACCACATATCCGCCCTTCAGTTTTGCAAGAATGGCTTTGCCTTCCTTGTCCTTGATTGCGGACATTTCCTTTTCCGAGGCACGGTCGGGGATTTTTTCGTCCGGTATTTCGATTATTTCAAATTTACCGAAACGTGACATACGTTTTTTATATTCGTTTATCGCATCGGTGAAATATTTCTCTTTAATTTTTCCGACGCACAGTACGGTAATATTCATAAGCTGTAAAATTTCGTTATTTTATATCTGTCGGCGACCTGGAGTGTAATTTCACGCCCAACCTCCACACCTGCCGACGTAAGCCTGTTATATGTTTCCATAATTGCGGTTTCGGGGTAATTGTTATGTACGCTTAAATGCCCGAGCATAAGCTGTTTTGTACCGTGATTTGCAAGGTCGAGTGCTGCCTCGGCGGCACTGGCGTTTGATAAATGCCCGAAATCGCTCAGTATTCTCTGTTTAAGCGGATAGGGATAAGGTCCTACACGGAGCATATCAACGTCGTGGTTTGACTCGAGCAACACTTTTTTGCAGCCGTGCAGATGATTTAGAATATTTTCGTTCATACGCCCTATATCGGTTGCAACCGCAACGCTTTCATCACCCGATGAAAAGACAAATCCGACAGGCATTGCCGCATCGTGCGGTATAGAAAACGGAGTAACTCCTATAGAGTCTATTTCAAATGATTTTTCGGGAGTAATTTCCATACGCAAATCATCATTGATTTTTCCTATATCCATTGCCTTGTGCGTGGGAGCAGTGGCGTAAATGGGCAGATTATATCTGCGCACAGCCACGCCGGCTCCTTTTATATGGTCGGAATGTTCGTGCGTGATAAGCAAAGCACTGATATTCTTGGGGAGAATATCGGCATTTGCAAGCGATTCTTCAAGCCTTTTAGCCGATGTTCCGCAGTCTAAAAGCAATGTAGTCTTTCCGTCAGTGATAACGGACGAATTTCCCGATGACCCGCTTATAAGTGATATTAATTCAATCATTGATAACCCCTGTTAATCAAAGCTTTCATCAACAACGGTAACACGGTGTATATCTCCGCCGAGCTGTATAAATTTCTGCTCGAAATTTTCGTATCCACGGTCGATGTGATATATATCGGTTATTTCCGTTATGCCGTCCGCCATAAGTCCGGCAATAATCATTGCGGCGCCGGCACGCAGATCGGTGGCACGCACGCATGCGCCGGAAAGCTTTTCAATTCCGTCTATAATCGCAAGTTTTCCCTCTACACGAATGTCTGCGCCCATGCGCTTTAATTCGTTTACGTATCTGAAACGATCGTCCCAGACACCCTCTCGTGCCGTGCTTATGCCGTCAACGGTGCTTAAAAAAGCAACGAGCTGAGGCTGCATATCGGTCGGAAAACCGGGATAGGGGAGTGCGATAAAGTTTACATGCTTGAATTTTGTGTCTTCATCAACCCACACATGAACGCTGTCCTCGCCGTTTTGAACTTTAACGCCGGCTTCTATAAGCTTTGCCGAGATTATGTCAAGATGACGTGGAATAACGTTATTAAGCACTATGTCACCTCTTGTGGCGGCGGCGGCAATCATAAAAGTGCCTGCCTCTATCTGGTCGGGGATAATCGGGTATGAGCCGCCGTGAAGGCTGTCCACGCCCTTTACCTTTATTGTATCCGTTCCCGCACCACGTATATTTGCGCCCATATTGTTAAGGAAATTCGCAAGGTCAACGATATGCGGCTCTTTTGCGGCGTTTTCGATAACCGTTACGCCGTCAGCTTTGACTGCGGCGAGGATTGCGTTTATGGTTGCGCCGACGGTTACAACATCAAAAAATATGTTGCCGCCGTGCAGATTGTCCGCTCTGCCTTTTACAATGCTTTTTTTAGCGTCTATTTCGGCACCGAGCGCCTCGAAACTTTTAATGTGCTGATCAATCGGGCGTGTGCCGAAATCGCAGCCGCCGGGGGGATCTACCGCAAATGTGCGGCATCTGCCGAGCAGTGCGCCCATAAGATAGCTTGAACCGCGCATTTTTCTTGTAAGATCGCCCGGAGGCGTACATGAATTTACATTTGTGCAGTCTATTTCCACCGTATTTTTGTCTATATAAACAACGCTTGCATTAAGATTTTCGAGAATTTTCAAATAAAGCCTTACATCTTTAATATCGGGAAGATTTTCAATTCTGCATTTGCCGTCTACCAAAAGGCATGCGGGGAGAATTGCCACAGCGGCATTTTTTGCGCCGCTTATAGTTACTTCGCCGTGAAGGCGGTTTCCGCCTTTTATTAAGAGCTTATCCAATAGTTACACCCCTTTTTAATTGATGTATAAATCAAGTATATTAATTATCATAAGTATCTGATACTACATTATACCAAAAAAATGCGCAAAATGCAAAGAAAAAATGCACAAAAAATAAAATTTAATTTTTTTGTAAAAAATCCATAATGAAACACGAAAAAAACAGCTTGCAAAACAAGCTGTTTAAAATCGCACATAAATTAAACCGCACGCTGTACTTTACCTGAACGCAGGCAACGTGTGCAAACGTGAACCGACTTAACCGAACCGTTTACTACAGCCTTAACCTTTTTTATGTTTGGTTTCCAAGCTCTGTTTGATCTTCTGTGTGAATGAGACATCTTTATACCGAAGGTTACTCCCTTACCGCATATATCACATTTAGCCATTCCAAAACACCTCCTAATACATATCAATAAACATCAAGAGATATTTTAACACAAAAATAATAATTTTGCAAGTGTTTTTATTCAAATTTTTCAAAAAAAATCATAAAAGCGTGAAAATCGGCGAATATTTATAATATGTTTGCCTTAAAGGAAAGAAAAGTTATATATATTATTGCAAAAATCCCGCAAATGAGTTATAATATGTATATACCCATTGAAAGGATAAGAATTTATGCGCAGAAGATAAGCGTGTGGTTCGGCGGTGAACAGTTATGTACGAGAGTGAATTTACAATACCGATAAGCAGTATAATTGAAGAATTTGAGCTGGAAAAGATATGCGAGCCGGAGAATATTGACGAGGTGCTTGTTTCCACCTCCGACGTAAACCGTCCCGGTTTGCAGATGGCGGGATTTTTTGATTATTTTGACGATCAGCGTATACAGATAATGGGAAAGGTTGAGTTTACGTACCTTGAAAAGCTTTCCGCAGACGAGCGTGAAAAGCGTCTTGAAACGTATTTCGGGCATAATTTTCCCGCACTTGTTGTTACAAGAGGTTTGCAGGTGTTTCCCGAAATGAAAGAACTTGCGGAAAAATACGGCAGGATATTGCTCCGCACGGAGCTTAGCACATCGGATTTTATGAGTGCGCTCATACGTTATCTCAATGTGCAGATTGCGCCCAGGCGCACACGCCACGGCGTACTTGTCGAGGTTTACGGCGAGGGAATACTCATAATGGGCGAGAGCGGTGTCGGAAAGAGTGAAACGGCTATCGAGCTTGTAAAGCGAGGTCACAGACTTGTTGCGGATGATGCGGTTGAGATAAAGAGGGTATCGGACAGAACGCTTGTCGGCTCGTCACCCGAGATAATCCGTCATTTTGTTGAACTTCGTGGAATAGGTATAATAGACGTAAAGGAAATATTCGGTATGGGTGCGGTTAAAGATACCGAAAGCATAGATATGATAATCCACCTTGAACCGTGGGTCGAGGGAAGAAACTACGACCGTCTCGGTATGGTTGATGAATATACAAATATAATGGGAATAAATATCCCCAGCCTTACAATTCCCGTAAGACTCGGCAGAAACCTTGCGGTTATAGTAGAGGTTGCCGCAATGAACAACAGGCAAAAGCGTATGGGATATAATGCCGCTGTTGAGCTTAACAACAGACTTATGCGCCAGATGGAGGAAAATCTGGGTAAAAATAATTAAATCGGAGAGATTACAAGGAATGTTAAAAGAACTTTTGAATATATCGCCGAATGTTGTGTTTGACGAGCCTATGAGCGCTCATACGTCATTCCGCATAGGCGGAAATGCGGACGCATTTGTAAGCGCCGAAAGTGCTGAGGAGATACGGTCGCTTGTTTCGTTCTGCAAAGAAAAGGGCATACCTTATATGTTTATGGGAAACGGCAGTAATATGCTTGTTTCGGATAAAGGCATACGTGGACTTGTCATACAGGTCGGAAACGGTATGCAAAAATGCAGTATCGAGGGTGATACGGTGTATGCTCAGGCAGGAATACTTATGTCAAAGCTGGCGCATGAGATTTTGCGTGCGGAGCTTTCGGGATTTGAAACGCTTTCCGGCATACCGGGTACGCTCGGTGGCGGAATTTATATGAACGCAGGCGCATACGGCGGAGAGATAAAAGACGTTGCAGAGGAAATCACGTACATTGATAATGACGGCAATATAAAAACGATAAGCGGCGGCGAGGCGGATTTTTCGTATCGGCACAGTGTATTTGAGGAAAACGGTTACATTATATTGTCGGCAAAGCTAAAACTTAAAAAGGGGAATTATGACGATATAAAATCCGCAATGACCGATTACAATAAGCGCCGTGCGGATAAACAGCCGCTTAATATGCCGTCGGCGGGCAGTACGTTCAAGCGCCCCGAGGGATATTTTGCCGGGAAGCTTATACAGGACAGCGGACTTATGGGATATTCCGTGGGCGGCGCACAGGTAAGCGAAAAGCATGCAGGTTTTGTGGTAAACAAAGGCGGAGCAACGGCAAAAGATGTGCTTGAACTTATCGAGCATATAAAAAATACGGTCAGAGAAAAATTCGGTGTGGAACTTACACCCGAAGTACGTCTTGTCGGCGAATTTTAAAAAACGAGGGATAACAATGCAATTTACAATAGTAACGGGAATGTCGGGCTCGGGAAAAACGAGAGTTATACGTTACCTGGAGGATATAGGGTATTTCTGCATAGACAATATGCCGCCTGTGCTGATACCGAAATTTTCGGAAATGCTATCCTCGGCAACGGGAAAATTCAATAATGTGGCATTTGTTGTGGATGTCCGTGTGGGCGATATGATAAACGAGCTGATAGGGCAGATAAACGTGTTAAAATCCATGGGATATGACGCACGCATACTTTTCCTTAACGCAAGCGACGAAACGCTTGTAAAACGATATAAGGAAACACGGCGTGTCCACCCCGTGTACAGTCCCGACGGACTTTTGGCGTCGATACAGAAGGAACGCAAAATTCTCGAAAAGCTTCTAAATGCGGCGGACTATGTGATAGATACGTCGCAAATGACGAATAATAAGCTCATTGACGAGGTAAAGGAAATATACTGCCGGGGCAAAAATCCCGGGATTAAGATAAACGTTATGGCGTTCGGCTTTAAGTACGGCATACCTATGGACGCAGACCTTGTGTTTGACGTAAGATGTTTCCCGAACCCGTTTTATATAGAGGATTTAAAGTACAAAACGGGAAACGACAAGGAAGTGCAGGATTACGTAATGAGCTTTCCGACGGCGGTTGAGTTTCTCGAAAAGCTTAAGGATATGGCGAAATTCCTTATACCTCTGTATGAGGAGGAGGGGAAGATTTCGCTTACGGTTGCAATAGGCTGTACGGGCGGAAAACACAGAAGCATAACAATGGCAAACAAGCTCGGAGAGTATTTGAAAGAGCTTAAATATACAGTAGATATAACGCACCGTGATTTGGGCAGAGAATAGCAAAAAGGCGGTTGATTTTTTTATGAAAGATAAAAAAATAGTTGTCATCGGAGGCGGTACGGGGCTTTCGACAATGCTTCGGGGACTCAGAATGCATACGCACAATATAACTGCGGTGGTTACGGTTGCCGACGACGGCGGGTCATCGGGGATACTGCGCAGCGATATGGGAATGCTGCCGCCGGGCGATGTGCGAAACTGCATATGCGCCCTGTCCGATACAGACCCGATACTGTCGGAGCTTTTGTCGTTCAGATTTGACGAAGGCTCGCTTAAAGGACACAGCTTAGGCAATATTATTCTTGCGGCGCTTAATGAAATGTCGGATAATTTTGAAGAGGCTGTAGGCAAATTAAATCAGATAATGGGAGTAATCGGAAAGGTTTATCCCGTAACGAATGAGTCGGTGATTTTAAGGGCAATTCTTGAGGACGGCACGGTCATAAACGGCGAGTCGCAGATAGGCAGTTACAGGGACGGCAAAAATAAAGGCATATCGGAATTACATATTGTACCGGAAAATCCAAAACCCGTTGACGGCGTTATTAAAGCTATCGGCGAGGCAGATATAATTGTTCTGGGGCCGGGCAGTCTTTATACAAGCATAATACCGAATTTGCTTGTGGAGGGTGTTACGGAGGCAATACATAAAAGCGATGCAAAAAAAGTCTATGTGTGCAATATAATGACCCAGCCGGGCGAAACGGACGGATACACCGTTTCGGATCATTTGCGTGCGATAGAAAAACATTCGTATGAGGGGATTGCCGATGCGGTTATAGTAAACCGTTCTCCTCTGCCGCAGGAACTTGCGGAAAGATATGCGGCGGAGCATGCGTATCAGGTAAAGGACGATACGGATAAAATCAATAATAAAATGATAACGGTGTACGGTGATTTACTGCTTATGAATAATGATAAAATACGTCATAATTTCAGCAGACTTGCACGTACAATAGTATTGTTGTGAAAGAGAGAAATATCAGATGTCATTTTCATCACAGATAAAAAACAGCCTGTGCAAAACGGATACGGACTGCGAAATGTGCCGTTTTGCCGAGATTGCCGGCATACTGCGCTTTACAGGCTCGGTAACGGACGGGAAAATCCGTTTTTCGACCGAGAACGAATGTGTGGCAGACAGGCTGTATGAGGATTTGCACGAGGCGTTCGGCGTCATGGTGAATCCTGTACGCTCAATGAGAAAGCAGACATTTTTAATAGATGATAAGAATATAGTTGAAAATATAGCCGACAGCCTTGCGGATCCTACCCCGTTCGAGTGCTGCCGTGCTTCTTTTGTGCGTGGTGCGTTTTTGGGCGGCGGCTCTATGACCGACCCCGAAAAGAGCTATCATATAGAGTTTTGCACAAAAAACGCAGAAGAAGCGGACAAGCTTTGCGATATACTTGCGGAGCACGGCTTTGCGCCGAAGGTATCGGAGCGCAAAGGAAAAAAAGTGGTATATATAAAGGAGTGCGAGCAGGCTGCCGACCTTTTGGGATATATGGGTGCGGACAACGGTGCGCTCGAAATGTTTACCATACAGGTTGAAAAGCAGATGCGCAATGAGGTGAACAGGCAGGTAAACTGCGAAAACGCCAATATGAACAAATCGGCGATTGCGTCCTCAAAGCATACTGCGGCAATACACAAAATCAAGAAAGCCGGCAAGTGGGATAAGCTGCCGGAGGTTTTAAAGGAAATAGGCGATTTGAGGGAGCAGTATCCCGATATAAGCCTTAAGGAGCTTGGCGAAATGACCGAGCCGCCAATAGGCAAATCGGGCGTAAACCACAGATTAAACAGGATAAT
Source organism: Clostridiales bacterium UBA6363 (assembly GCA_002438865.1). GTDB lineage: Bacteria > Bacillota > Clostridia > UBA1381 > UBA1381 > UBA4716. Next base: position 6,753 of record DJRJ01000128.1, on the reverse strand, counting down.
CGAAATTTCACAGAGTATATCCGAGTAAGACACGAAAGGGAAAACAATATGAGTTTCTGTCATCTTCACACACATACCGAATACAGCCTTCTCGACGGCGAAGCGAGTATAAAAAAGCTTGTGGCGAGGGTTAAGGAGCTGGGAATGGACTCCTGCGCCATAACCGACCACGGCAATATGTACGGTGCCGCCGATTTTTGGCGTGAATGTGTGGCACAGGGGGTTCACCCCGTAATCGGCTGTGAGGTGTATATGGCGCCGAGGAGCCGTTTTGACAAGGTGCATGACATTGATAATAAAACAAACCACCTTATACTGCTTGCGGAAAATCAGAAGGGCTACGAAAATCTGATATACCTTGTAAGTATGGGATTTATAGAAGGCTTTTATTATAAGCCGAGGATAGATTTCGAGCTTTTGAAGGAGCATAAGGAGGGACTTATCGTTTTAAGCGCCTGCCTTGCCGGAGAAATACCGCAAAGGCTTGTAAGCGGCGATTATGACGGTGCAAAAGCAATTGCCGAGCGTTATGTAAACCTTTTGGGTAAGGACAATTATTTTATCGAAATACAGGATCACGGCATTGCCGAGCAGAAAAAGATAATTCCCGACCTTATAAAGCTTTCCAAAGAGGTCGGAGTGGGACTTGCCGCAACAAACGATATTCACTATATAAATAAATCGGACGCCAAATATCAGGACGTTTTAATGTGCATACAAATGGAAAAAACGGTGGATGATCCCGACAGAATGAAGTTTGAAACGGAGGAATTTTATTTAAAATCCCCCGAGGAGATGTCGGAGCTGTTTTCGTATGCGCCCGAGGCAGTCGAAAATACGGAGAAAATCGCAAAAAGATGTAATGTTGAGTTTGATTTCAATTCACAGCATCTGCCGAAATACGACGTGCCTGACGGAAAAGACGCATACGAATACCTTGAGGAGCTTTGCTTTGACGGCTTAAATAAGCGTTACGAAAATCCGTCCGAGGAGCTTAAGGAAAGATTGCGGTACGAGCTGGGCGTTATAAAGAATATGGGCTTTGTCGACTATTTTCTTATAGTGCGTGACTTTATACATTTTGCGAGAACGCACGGCGTTATGGTAGGACCGGGACGCGGAAGCGCGGCAGGAAGCATAGTCTCGTACTGCCTTGAAATAACGTCAATCGACCCGATAAAATACAGCCTTATTTTTGAGCGCTTTTTAAACCCCGAGCGTGTAAGTATGCCCGATATAGATATTGACTTTGCGCCGTCGGGCAGACAAAAGGTAATAGATTATGTCGTTTCCAAGTACGGCGAAAAGCAGGTTGCGCAGATAGTTACGTTCGGAACAATGAAAGCAAAGCTTGCGGTGCGTGACGTGGGAAGAACGCTCAATATCCCTTACAATGAAGTTGATAAGGTCGCAAAGCTAATACCGAACGACCTTAAAATGACGATTGAAAAAGCGCTTGATGTTTCAAAGGAATTAAAGGCGCTCTATGACTCGGACGCACGCATAAAGGAGCTTATAGATACCTCCTGTGCGCTTGAGGGCTTGCCGAGACACGCCTCAACGCACGCTGCAGGCGTGGTTATAACAAGCGAGCCGCTTGTCAGCTATCTGCCTCTTACGGTAAACAAGGAAAACTTTATAACAACACAGTTTACAAAAGATACGGTTGAAAGCCTGGGACTTCTCAAAATGGACTTTTTGGGTCTGCGAAACCTTACGGTAATCGAAAATGCTGTTGCGATAATCGAAAAAACACGTGGAATTAAGCTTGATATAAACAGTATCGATTATGACAGGAAAGAGGTATTCAATCTTATATCGTCGGGCAATACGGACGGCGTGTTCCAGATGGAAAGTGCCGGTATGCAGTCGTTTATGACGGAATTAAAGCCGGACTGTATAGAAGATGTAATAGCCGGGATTTCTCTCTACCGCCCCGGACCTATGGAGCAGATACCGAGATATATCGACAATAAAAAGCACCCCGACAAAATAACATATAAACATCCGCTTTTGGAAAATATACTTAATGTAACATACGGCTGTATGGTGTATCAGGAGCAGGTGCTTGAAATAGTGCGTGTGCTTGCGGGATATTCGCTCGGAAAGGCGGATCAGTTACGCAGAATTATAAGCAAGAAAAAAGTCGACCAAATGCAGATAGAGCGTAAGAATTTCATTTACGGCTCCGAGGACGGCACAATAAAAGGCTGTATCAAAAACGGCATAGACGAAAAAACGGCAATAGCGATATTTGATGAAATAAACGATTTCGCAAGCTATGCGTTCAATAAATCCCATGCGGCTGCTTATGCGTTTGTAACGTATCAGACGGCGTATTTAAAGACGTTTTACCCGGTTGAGTATATGGCGTCGCTTATTTCGAGCATAGACGATACCGATAAGATAAACCACTACATCGAAAACTGCCGTGAAATGGGCATAGACCGTCTGCCGCCCGATGTAAACAAAAGCGAGGACGTGTTTACGGTTGAGGGCAACGGAATAAGATTCGGTCTGTCGGCGGTTAAGAACGTCGGACGGGGACTTATCGTAAAGCTTGTGAATGAGCGTGAGCGAAACGGCAAGTTCAAAAACTTTTCCGATTTTATCGACCGTATGGCAGGCGAGGATATGAACAAGCGTGCGCTTGAGGGTCTCATTTACTGTGGTGCGTTCGATTCGATGGGAATAAAGCGCTCGCAGCTGCTTGCGGTATATGAAAGCGCCCTTGAGGGTACTTTAAGAAATGCAAGAGATAACGTTGCAGGGCAGATTTCGCTGTTTGAAACCGCAGGCGAGGGCAATACCGAAATGGAATTTCCCGATATTGAGGAGCTTGACCGCCGGACTCTTTTGCGCCATGAAAAGGAGTCCACGGGAATGTACTTTACGGGTCATCCTATGGAGGAGTATACGGAGCGTGCGAAAAAGATTACAAAATACAATATAGGTGATATTCTTGAAAGCGTTCATAAGGACGATGAGGGCGTGTATCATGCGGTAAACGGTGCAATCAGGGATAACGACAGCGTAACCGTATGTGCCGTTATAGAGAAAAGAAAAAATAAGACAACACGCTCAAATTCGCAGATGGCGTTTGTCACGCTTGAGGACTCTTACGGCAGTATAGAGGGAATAGTATTTCCAAAAGTGCTTGCGGAATACTCGTCACGCCTTGAGGAAAACGCCGTTGTGGCGGTTCATGGGCGAGTAAGCATACGTGAGGACGAAGCGCCGAAGCTTTTGTGTGAATCGGTGCAGACGTTCGAGGAGGCGGAACTTATGAACAAACCGGCTCCAAAGCTGTATATAAAGCTCCCGACACGCAGTGAGGAAACGCTCGCATCGGTGTGCGAGAGCCTTGCGCCGTATATGGGCGATACCGAGGTAAGGCTTTTCTTTGAGGATACGAAAAAGGTTGCCTCCGTACCACGTAGATTTTGGTTCAACGGCACAAATTCGGCGGTTGAGGACTTGAAAAAAGTGTTCGGAGCGGACAATGTAAAGCTGAAATAGTGAAAGTGACCAAATTTTAAGCAAGTTTATTTGTTAAAATTTCATCAATTTCTACTTGCAATTTTGACAAAAATGCGATAAAATAATATAATACTAATATTTGGTATATCGAAAGGATGTAGGCTATGGAAGAATCGATAGGAAATGATTATATAGCTGTAAAGGCGCTTGAAAACGGCGTCAGCATTATAGGAATTACCCGTGGGCGTGATACAAAGTTTCACCATACGGAAAAGCTCGACGCAGGCGAGGTTTATCTTGCGCAGTTCACGGAGATTACCTCGGCAATGAAAATAAAGGGGAAAGCGGAGATATATACCAAGCTGGGGAAAATCGTTTCCGACGGAATAACGGTGAAATAATATGTGGACAGTAGTATATATCACTCATGAGGAAAAATCCGCACGGCTTTTGGTAAGCCGATTGAGAGAACACGGGATATTGTCCCGTATGAGACGCATAGGCAAGGGTAAGGATTATCAGGAATGTGAGGTGCTTGTACCCCAGCCGGAGGTAAATTATGCGCAGGATATTATTATAGATAATGAATTATTTTAAGTATAAGTATTGGAGGCAAAAACTATGAAAGCACAGAAAATCAAAAAAATCGGAGTACTTACGAGCGGCGGNNACGCTCCCGGAATGAACGCCGCAATACGTGCTGTTGTAAGAACGGGCGTATATCACGGTGTGGAAGTGGTAGGAATAATGAAAGGCTATGTAGGTCTTATCGAGAATGAAATGCAGACTCTTACCGCAAGAGACGTTTCGGATACACTCCAGAGAGGCGGAACAATTCTGCAAACTGCAAGATGCCTTGAATTTAAAAAGCCCGAGGGCGTTAAAAAGGCGTGTCAGACAGCAAAGGCACAGGGAATTGACGGACTTATCGTAATCGGCGGCGACGGCTCGTTCAGAGGCGCTATGGATTTGTGCAAGGAGGGACTTCCCACAATCGCAATGCCCGGTACAATAGATAATGATATAAGTTGTTCGGATTATACAATAGGATATGATACTTGTCTTAATACGGTTATCGAGGCAGTGGACAAGATAAGAGATACCGCAACGAGCCATAACAGATGCTCGATTATCGAGGTTATGGGCAGAAATGCCGGATATATTGCACTCGAAGCAGGTATTGCCTGCGGAGCAGAGGTAATTCTTGTTCCCGAAAAGGAATGGGATTTTGATAAAGACGTGTTAAGCACGGTTCTTGAGTCAAAGGCAAGAGGTAAAAAACATTCTATCATAATCGTTGCCGAGGGTATCGGCGGCGTAATGGATATGGCGAAGCAGATTGAGGAAAAGACGGGCATAGAAACCCGTGCAACCATTCTCGGATACGTTCAGAGAGGCGGCAATCCTACGGTACGTGACAGAATAATCGCAAGCGAAATGGGCGCAAAGAGCGTTGAACTGCTCCTCGAAGGAAAGCAGAACAGAATAGTCCGTGTAAAGGACGGCAAGGTTTCCGATGTTGATATTGCAGAAGGACTTGCAATGAAAAAGACTTTGCCCGAAAGCCTTGTTTCGATAGTAAATAAACTTACGGTTTAATAATGAGAGCTGCTGCGTTACGCAGCGGCTCTTTTTCAGAATAGGAGAAAACGAAAATGTCATTTGTAAGCGAAACAAAAATTACGGTCAGATATGCGGAAACGGATATGATGGGGATTGTGTATCATTCGAGATATTATCCCTGGTTTGAGGTCGCACGGGGCGATTTCATAAAAGCAATCGGAATGAAGTATTCGGAAATGGAACATCAGGGCGTTATGATACCGCTGACCGAAACATGGGCGAAATATCATTACGGATTGCACTATGAGGACGAGGTGGTTGTGACCTGTAAGCTGACAAAGCTGTCTGTTGCAAAGTGCGAGTTTAAATATGAGGTCTATAAGCTCCCCGAAATGAAGCTTATGACCGAGGGAAAAACAAACCACGGCTTTGTAAATTCCGATATGCAGCCGATAAATCTTAAAAGAACACATCCCGAAATGTGGGATAAGCTTGAAAAGCTTGTGTATAAAGAGGATAAGTAAATGAATATATCTATACTTGACGCACTCACGCTCGGCAGTGACGTAACGTTTGAAATGTTTGAAAAATTCGGCAATGTGCGAATTTTTCAAACAACACCGCCGGAAAATGTTGAAAAAGCGCTTTCCGATGCCGACGTGGCGATAGTAAATAAAATAAAGCTTAACGAAAGCAATTTAAAGTCTGCGTCAAAGCTTAAGCTTATTTGCGTTACGGCAACGGGTTTTGATAATATAGATATTGAATATTGCAAAAATCACGGGATAGGCGTGTGCAATGTGTGCGGATATTCAACCGATTCCGTGGCGCAATTAACGGTAGCAACGGCGCTGTCGCTCGTGACGCATCTTTTTGAATTTGACGGATACGTAAAGAGCGGAGAATACACAAAAAGCGGTGTGCAAAATTGCTTAACACCCGTGTTTCACGAGATTGCCGGTATGACATGGGGCATAGTCGGGACGGGGAATATAGGCAGAAAAACGGCGCAGGCGGCACGTGCAATGGGTGCGGATGTCATCGCTTACAGCAGAACAAAGCGTGACGGTTTTTCGTATGTCGGCTTGGACGAATTGTGCGAAAGAGCGGATATAATAAGCATACATCTGCCGCTTAATGACGGCACAAGGAATATTATAAGCCGTGAGCGGATTGCGCTTATGAAAAATACGGCGGTGCTTATAAATGTGGCACGAGGTGCGGTTATGGACGAAGCGGCGGCGGCAGAAGCCGTAATCAGCGGAAAAATAGGCGGTTTGGGCGTCGATGTTTATTCGGCGGAACCGATGGCGGAGGATAGCCCGTACCGTGCGGCGCTCGGCTGTAAAAATGTGATTTTTACACCGCATATGGCGTGGGGAGCGTATGAGGCACGTGTGCGTTGCCTTGATGAAATAGCAAAAAATATTGACGACTATCTCATTGGCGGTATGCGCAACCGTATAGTGTAAAATGAGTTTTTGTATATAAAAGTGAGTTGCTTACAGTGACTCGCTTTTTTTGTAAATTATTGTTGCAAATAATGGAAATATATGATAATATATAATATAAGCGAAAGTTATAGTGAATGAAAAAGGGAAATAAAAAGGAGGAGTTTTGAATGGGTGAACCGGGTGCAGCTAAAACTATTATAATAGGCGGAATAGTAGTTGGGGTACTTGCGACATTAGGTACAGGAGCCGACTTTTA
>DJRJ01000127.1 GCA_002438865.1 Clostridiales bacterium UBA6363 | reverse complement strand
ATTTCGCCGTATGAACTGCGTATTTAAAATGGGTTCGGGACGATGAGGGCATCCCCTACTGAAAGCTGTGAATATATTGAAACAATTGCGCCGTTTGTCATATCCCAAAAAACAAACCCGACGGAGTGCTTTTGCACGCCATCGGGTTTTATTATTTAATATACTCTTGCCGCACCTGCATACTGAGCGGTGTAATATGACGAGTTGATTGAAGAAATCTTTACGACATCGCCCGTCTGCGGAGCGTGTATCATCTGACCGTTACCGATATAGATACCAACGTGGTGTATCGATCCAGGACCGAAGAACACGAGGTCGCCCGGCTCAAGATTGCTCTTGCTTACGCGTGTTCCGCATCTTATCTGATCTGCGGCAACACGGCTTACGCTTATGCCGTTCTTTCTGCAAACGTACTGTACAAGACCGCTGCAGTCAAAGCCTGACGGCGAAGTGCCGCCCCATACGTACGGAACGCCGAGGTATTTCATTGCGGTGTTTACGATAGCCTGACCCTTTGACGAGGACGCCGCCGGTGTGTAGGTATCAACGTAAAGGTTTTTGCTCTTTATCTTGCTTGACGAAGCCGTTGCCGCTCTTGCAGCCTGTGCCGCTGCAGCAGCCGCTGCCTCCGCCTCTGCCTTTTCCTTTGCTACGGCAGCCTGCTTGTCCGAAACGGTTGATTTCGGCAGCCATTCTCCCGTAAGCTCGAGAGCGGTGTTTATAACGTATCCCTCATCATAGTTATCGCCGTAAGCAACTCTTATAAAATTACCCTCCGACCATAATGCAACGACCTGTGTGCCGTTTGCAAGCTCTGTAACGACAGATGATTCTGTGTTAGCCTCGGAACGTACTCTCAAAGCGTCGCCCGATGTGGTAACAACCGCTTTTTTGTAGTTGTCAAAGTTCATTGCGTTGTATTCGGCGCTTGCTTTGTCAAGTGTAAGCGAGGACGCCGTTACATATCCGGTTTTTCCGCCGTCGTATGAGATTTCGCACCAGCCCTCCGAGCTTGCAAGAACCGCAACCTCTGCGCAGGCGTTAAGCTCGCCCGTAACCTCTGCCTCGGTAGACGGAGATTTTCTTACGTTTAACGTTCCGCTTGTAAGTGAAACGTATGCGGTTTCAAGATTAATCTTGTCAGCCGCCTCCGGATTTTTTTCAAGTTCGTCTTCTATGCTGTAATTTTCATCGCTGTTATTTTCAATAGTAATGCTTTTGCTCTCTGCGTTTGACGTTATGCCCGAAGCGATATACTTTGAACGCTTAATGTCAGCCGACTGAGCAGTTGCAAGCGAACTTATCATTACAACCGCTATAATTGCGGCGGTTGAATGTCTGAAGTTCTTCATAAATAATAACCTCCCAAACATTTCGTAAATCGGGCAAATCCCGAATTACATTTTATTTGCTGAATTGTTTCAAAAATATTACAAAGGCTATTATACACCCCTTGTAATCTTTTGTCAACCTTTTTTTAAAAATTTTGTATTTGTTTTGTAACACAACAGAAATATTTATGGTTATTTATGGAAGAAAACACCCCTTTTTCAGTGCATATTGTACACTTATATCAAGCTGTAAAACACAATAAATGTGAAATTCTTATAAAATTAAAAAAATTCAAAAAACCAATGTTACAGATACGTTATAAAAACGCCCCTAAAGTTTTCAATATGTACATATTTATATATTGAAAAGTAATGTATTGTTTGATATAATTAAGTCTGTGTAAAACATAATAGCGGAGCAATCGGCAATGGATATAAGAATAATATCGGCGGCGTTTATTATCGGTATTTTTGTATCCGATTTTTTCGGGGTTATAAATATGTTGCTGTTTGCAGGCTCGGCGGCGGTTATACTTTTTATAAGAGCAATCTTTAAAAAGAAGATACCGCTTATGCTTATGCTCGCCGTACTATCCTTCGTTCTGGGCGGAGCCGCATACAAATCTGCGGCGCTTACCGAATTTGACGATACGGGAAAATTTCTCGGACGGGAAACGGTCATTGAGGGATACATATGCGATATACCTTACAAGCAGTACGATATGATGAAGTACACACTGAACGCCACGGAAATTAACAACGAAAAAGTAAATGAGAAAATAATCGTTTCGGCAAAGGAAAGCTATAAATTCGGCGACTCGGTTCTGCTTTACGGAACACTGAAGCCGTTAAAGGAACAGATGAACGAGGGCGGATACAATGCCGTTACCTATTATAAAGCAAAAGGAATAACGGCACGCATAACCGCAAAAGCTTCTCAGACTTATGCGGACGGCAAAAAGCATTTTTCCGCCGCATATCTTGCAAATTCGGCAAGAAACAAGGTATCGCAGCTTATAGACACATACTATTCGGGCGACAGAGCGGCAACGCTCAAGGCGGTGCTTGCCGGAAACTTTCATTTTCTTTCCGAGGAAACAAGCAGTCTGCTCACAAGGACGTCCGTAAGGAGCCTGTTTTACCCGGCGTATGTGCATATAATGCTCATAAATATTTTTGTCGGAGCATTTTCATCAATAGTGAAAAAGAGCAAGCGTGATATTTTCACAGCCGTACTTTTTGTTTTATATGCGCTTATAAATACAGACCACCCGTCGTTTTTGAGAGGATTTCTGTTCGGGGCGGCGGCGCTCGGCTCGGAGCGGATATTCAAAAGGGTATATTATCCGAGCGTGTTTGCGGCGGCAATTCTCGTTACTGCGGCATTAAACCCGATGCTTGTATTCAATTCGGGATACGTTATGTCGGTTTCGGGAGCGGTACTGGTCAAAGCGCTTTACGCTCCGGCGGTAAAGCTGTTAAAAATACAAACATTGCCGAAAAGAATAATCATAATGCAGATTATATGCACGATAGGGCTTTTGCCGCTGTCGGCGTATTATTTCAACAGCGTTTCGCCGTATTCGGCAGCCGCATCGCTGATTATTCTGCCGGCGGTTGCGGTAATTCTTGTTGTTTCGCCGTTCTTTCTGGGGCTTTTGGCTTTTACGGGAAAGGCGTATACCGCAGGGCATATTATGAGCGCACTGACAAGCGTATTAATGCTTGTCCCCAAAATAATAGACAAACTCCCGTTTTCGAGGGTGTTTATAAAAACTCCGTCCGCTATGGCTTTGACGGCGTTCGTATTTGCGATTGCGGCTTTGGCATATAAATTGCACGGCAGAGAAAAGCCTTACCGGATATTCCTGTCGGCGGCGGCGTTATTTACGGCAATATGCGCCGTAAGCTTTGTTTTGAAACGGGATACGGCGGAAGTCGATTTTGTGAATGTCGGACAGGGTGACGCCGCAGTTATACACACCTTTATGGGCGCAAATGTCCTCATAGACGGAGGAGGAAGTGCGGAATATTCCGAATATAATATAGGAGAGAAGGTTTTTGTTCCGTACCTGACCGCTATAGGGGCGTCAAGGATAGACGCGGCGTTTTTGACGCACTACCATAAAGACCATGCACAGGGCATAGCCGCCGCTGTGGAAAATTTAAGAGTTAAAAATCTGTTTCTGCCCTCATCGCTTCCCGAAAGCGAGGTGCGTGAGGAACTGGAACAGCTTGCGGAAGAAAACAATACCGACATATATTATATAGAAGAAAATACGAAAATAACGTTCGGCGACGGACTTACATTTGATATAACCGTCCCCGATACGGAAACGCAGATGAGCAAGGACGAGAATGATACATCGCTTCTCATAAACGTTTCGTACGGGGAGTTCAACTGCCTTTTTACGGGCGATATGACAAAAACAGCGGAGAAAAATCTTGTCCGCAAAAATAAAGTACCTCGGGCAGAGGTGTTAAAGGTTTCGCACCACGGGTCGAAGCGATCCACCTGTGAGGAGTTTTACGAACGGGTGTCACCGGAATACTCCGTAATAAGCGTGGGCGAGGACAACACCTACGGACACCCGAATAAAGAAACGCTTGACAGGATAAGTAATTCGCAGGTACTGCGCACCGATATAAACGGTGATATAAGGATAATATCGGATAAAAAAGGAAACATAAAAATACATACTTTTAAGTAGGTAAACGATATGGCATATAAGAAAAAAACAAATGACGCACTTTTAAAGCTGAAAAGTGCGGTCAAAGACGGCAGGCTTGAGCCGATGTATTTGTTTTTCGGCGAGGAGGACTATTTAAAGGAGCTCTATGTCGAAAAAATAAAAGCGCTTATGCCCGACGGCGGATTTCCCGATTTTAACCGTCTGGAATTTGAGGGAAAGGACAATCCGCTCTCGGCGTATGATGACGCATGGGAAAGCTTTCCGATGATGACGGATAAAAAGCTTATAATAATAAAAGACAGCGAGATTTTTAACCGTCCGAATGAGGAAACGAAAAACTTTTGGCAAAACAAATTCAAGCACGTAAGCGACGATACGGTGGTTGTGTTTTGCGAGACGAAGGTGGACAAGCGCTCGGTTACGTACAAGGCGTTTGCAAAAAGCGGCACGGTGGTGGAATTTGCGTTCCAAAGCGACGCCGACCTTACCACGTGGGTAAACAAGCAGGCGCTCAATGCAAAAATAAAAATCTCCAAGGATACGGCGGCGTATTTTGTCAACGTGTGCGACAAGGGCATAAACAGCCTGAAAAACGAGCTTGACAAGCTTTTTGCATACTGTGACGGGGAGATAACGAAAAGCGATATAGATAAGGTTGTGTCAAAATCTCTCGAGGTACAGGTTTTCGACCTGACGGACGCCATTATGGCGGGCGACGCCGCAAAGGCAATGGAGGTTGCCGGCAGTATAAGAACATCAAATCAGAGCGCTATGGGTATGCTTTATCTTGTAAATTCGTCGGCGGAAAAACTGCTTTTGGCAAAAACCATGAGCGGTAAAAGCGTGGGCGAAATTGCTTCGGCAATGGGTACTGCGCCGTTTATAGCCGGCAAATACGCCGACAGCGCAAAGGGATTTTCGGAGGAGGCGCTTGTGAGAATGGTAAAGCGTGTTCCCGAGATAGATTATGAAATAAAACTCGGAAAAGCAGATATGCGCACCGCCGTTGAGCAGTATATAGCGGAGTGCATACATTACAGAAATTAAAGGAGTGAATGTGTTGGAAAAGGGTACAAACATTCTTCTTTCGCTGATGCAGCTCAATATCGGCGGTGCGGAAACGCACGTTGTCGAGCTTGCAAAGGAATTGAAGCGCAGAGGATATAATCCGATAGTGACGTCAAACGGCGGAGTGTACACAAAGGAGCTTGAGGCGGCAGGCATAAAACATTATGCCGTACCTCTGCAGAACAAAAATCCTCTTAATGTTATAAAAGCCAAGCATATGCTTGAAAAAATAATTAAGGACGAAAAAATAGATATAGTACATTCCCATGCGAGAATACCGTCATTCATACTGGGACGTCTGCACAAAAAGATGAAATTCCCGTTCGTCACAACGGCGCATTGGGTTTTCACCACCAAGTACGGCTTAAAATATATAACCGACTGGGGCGAGAAATGCGTTGCCGTGTCGGAGGATATAAAGACGTATCTTATGGATAATTACAAAATCCCCTCGGGCGACATACAGGTGACGATAAACGGTATCGATACGGAAAAATTCTCACCCGATACGGACTGCTCCGATATACGTGCGGAGTTTGGGATCGGCGAAGATGATTTCGTAATATCATATGTAAGCCGAATGGACGAGTCCCGAAGCCTTGCGGCAAAACAGCTTATAGACGCCGTTCCCAAGCTGATTACCGATATACCGAATTTAAGGGTAATCATTGTCGGCGACGGCGATGATTTTGAAACGGTAAAAGCAAAGACCGAAAGCGTAAACAAGTCAGCAGGGCGCAAGGTCATAAGCCTTGCCGGAGCAAGAACGGATATAAACAAATTCGCCGGTGTGTGCGATTTGTTCGTGGGCGTAAGCCGTGCGGCTCTTGAGGCAATGGCGGCGGAAAAGGCGGTCATAATAGCAGGCAACGAGGGCTATATAGGCTTGTTTGACGAAAGCGTGCTGGGAGTCGGCATAGACACGAACTTCTGCTGCCGTGGTTGTAAACAATCGAGTACAGAGCTTATATATAAGGATATTTTAAAGTTTGTGCATATGAGCGCAGAGGAGAAAAAACACCTCGGCGAATACGGACGTGAGCTTATAAAGCGCGATTACTCCGTTGCACGAATGGCGCAGGACAGCATAAGGGTTTATGACTGGGCGCTTGCAAAGAAAAAGGAAATACTTATTTCGGGGTACTACGGCTTTAAAAACAGCGGTGACGACGCTCTTTTGAAAGCAATAATCAAGGACTTGAAAACGCATAAGGAAAGTCCCAATATAGTTGTTTTGAGCGCAAATCCCAAGGAAACCGAAAAGCTTTACCGTGTAAAGGCAATAAACCGCCTTAATCTTTTGAAGATTTCAAAGCATATGAAGAATGCGGAAATGCTCATTTCGGGCGGCGGTACGCTTATACAGGACGGCACAAGCACAAAATCGCTTTTGTATTACCTTGCGATAATAAAAATGGCGCTTAACCGCAATATGAAGGTAATGCTCTATTCAAACGGCGTAGGGCCGCTTAAGCGTGAACTTAATATAGATATAACACGAAAGCTTTTAAACCGGATAAATCTTATCACACTGCGTGATAAGGACTCGGAGGAAACACTCCGAAAAATAGGCGTAACGGAGCCTGAAATAATCGTGACGGCAGACCCCGTATTCGGACTCGACTGTGCCGACGAAGAAAGCGGACGTGCGCTTTTGAGAGCCGCAGGCGTTCCCGAGGGAGTGCGTGTTCTGGGAGTGTCGGTCAGAAAATGGTCGGATAACTGCCGTGGGTTTGAGGAGGCAATTGCAAAGGCGTGCGACAGCATTTGCGAAAAGTACGGGTTTTATACCGTGTTTATCCCCATGCAGCGTGAAAAGGATACGCCGATTTCCGAAAGCATAATGCGCAGAATGAAATCGAAAGCGTCTGTTATCGGCGGACGGTGCAGTGTGGAGGAAATGACGAGCATTTTCAAAAATCTTGACCTTTGCATAGGAATGCGGCTGCACAGCCTTATATACAGCGCCGCCGAGGGCGTTCCGCTGATAGGACTTGCGTATGACCCGAAGATAGTAAGCTTTATGGAGTATACGCATCAGAATTTGTATCTTGACGTGCGGAAGCTTGATGCGGAAAAGCTTATTGCAATGGCGGATAAATGTGTAACCGATTATGACGGCATAAAGGACGAGCTTAAAGACTACTGCAGGCACTTAAAGGAGCTTTCGGAGAAAAACGGCTCGCTTGCGATTGAGCTGTATGAGCAATCGGTGTGAGGAGGATAATTTTTTGAATAAGGAAACCACAGGAAAGAGAATGCTTCTCACGGCAGGCTTTATGGCGGCGGCAACGCTTGCCGCAAAGGTGCTGGGACTTGTCAGGGATTCTCTTATCGCCGCCTTTTTCGCCACGGGTATGCAGGCGGACGCATTTATGGCGGCGTCAAAACTGCCGACAACGCTTTTCGATATGGTGGTCGGCGGTGTTATAAGCGCAACGTTTATCCCCGTTTTTAACGATGTTATAACAAAAGAGGATAAGGACAGCGCAGTAAAATTTGCAAACAAGTTTGTCACAATGATACTTATGATAACGGTCATAATCTCGCTTTTCGGCATAATATTTGCCGATCCGCTCGTGAATATGATCGCACCCAACTATACGGGCGATAAGCATGCCCTTACGGTACAGCTTACGTCGATAATGTTCCCGATGATAATATTTACGGGACTGGCGTTTTCGTTTGTGGGACTTTTGCAGTCGTTCGGCGAGTATAACGTGCCGTCGATCATAAGCCTTGTTTCAAACCTTGCGATAATAATTTATTTTGTCCTGTTCGGCAAAAAATTCGGCGTAACGGGACTTGCGGTCACAATGGTAATTGCGTGGTCGCTCCAGGTGGCGGTGCAGATACCCTCGCTTGTGAAATTCAAGTATAGGTATAAACCCGATTTCAGACTTCGGGATAAGCATATAAAGCAAGCGCTTTTGCTTGCGGGCCCCATGCTTATAAGCACATGGGTACAGCCGCTGTATACGATAATAAATTCAAGGCTTGCCTCGGGAATTGACGGCGCATATTCCGCACTGGAATACGCAAACAGACTGTATATAATAGTAACGGGAGTGTTCTCGTTCGTTGTAACCAATCTGATATTCCCCAAGCTTTCAAAGGCGAACGCCTCGGAGGACAAGGAGGAGGCGCATACGCTTGTAATGACGTCAATAAAGGGCATTGCGCTTATCATACTGCCGCTTATGGCAGGGTTTATGATACTCTCGCGCCCCGTAACGAGTATAATTTACGAGCACGGCAAATTTACGGCGGATCAGGCGGCGGCAGTATCGGGGGCGCTTAGCTGTTACTCGGTGGGAATGTTCGGACTTGCGGTAAACGAAATTTTATCGAAAACGTTTTTCTCCATGCAGGACAGCCGCACGCCGATGATAAATTCGATAATCAGTATGGTGTTTAATATTGTGCTTGCATACGTGCTGTTTAACTTTCTGCACATTAACGGACTTGCGCTTGCGGCGGCAGGCGGAAGCATATGCAACGCCGTTTTAAACGGCGTGTGCCTTGCAAAAAAATATCCCGATATGATGCGCAAAAGCGATTTTTCGGGCATTTTCAAGATTGTGCTTGCGGCGCTTGTAATGGCGGCGGCGGTGTTTGCGCTGTACAGGCTTTTAAGTCCCGTACTTACGGGATTTATCGGAAACATTGCCCTGTGCGCTGTCTGCGGTGCGGCGGGAGTGATAGTCTACGGCATAATGGTATTGGTGCTGAGAGTAGAGGAAATACAAAAAATCATTCACAAAAATAGGACGTGAAAAATACACGGCGCATCTCACCTCCTTTCAAGGTTCGGAGTATACACATACGCCGTCGCCTTTCAAGGAGGCAATCTGCTTGTGTGATTTTCATACTATAATATATGCCGCTACAAGGCGGCGGAAAGGATTTTAAAATGAACAGTCTGATTTTAACGGCGCTTGCGTCATTCGGCAGAGCATTTGCAAGGTGCTTTAAGGCGAGCGGAATATATGCTGTCATAGACAAAATATATACTGCTTTTTCACGTTCGTGGAAAAACAGCCGCATAGTCCGTGCCGTCGGCAGTGACAAGCGCAGCGGTTCGGCGGCAAAAAGCGTTACGGGGCGCATACTCCGTCTGCCGTTCACCTTTTTGGAGTTTATCGGCTCAAAAACGGGCGGATTTTTACGCAAACGCATAAAAACGAGCGTAATTTGCCGTACCGCATATGAGTACACGGAAAACTTCTGTGCAATAAACACACGCTTTTTCGGAATAATGCTTTTGAGTATGTCCGTGGTGTACACTGCGGTGCATATGGTTTTAAAGGGCGGTGTGTCAAAGGCGGCGCTTGCGGCGGCGGTTTTCGGAGCGCTGATTTCGCTTGTCAATTATGATTTAATGAGGTTTTTAAACCCGTCCAAGCTTGCGGAGTTTGTAAAATGCGCAATGGGATTTCGAAAGCTGAAGTTCGATTTCTTTGACGAAAACGCCGTAAAAGGCGTGCCGAGATTGGTTATTGCGGCATTGGTCGGAGCGGTTTCGGCGGCGGTAATGAGTGTCAGTCCGCTTTACGGCGCAGCTGTTCCGTTCGGCATATTCGGACTGCTTCTGGTGCTTTCATACCCCATAACGGGCGTGTTTGCGGCGGTGTTTGCCGCACCGTTCGTCCCGACAATGATTCTTGCCGGACTTTGCATATGGACGTTTTTGTCGCTTGTTCTTCACTCATTTGCCGAGGAAAATTTCAAGTGGCGTTTTGACGGTATGGGCGTGGCGGTAATGCTGTTTTTGGCGGTGCTTTTGGTTTCGTGCCTGTTCTCGTTTGCGAGAGGTTCAAGCCTTAAAGTATGGCTTATGTACGCCGTTTTCACAGGATTTTACTTTGTGATTGTAAACACCGTAAAAACAAGGGATCAGGCATATGCGCTTTTAAAAATGTTTGCAATTTCGGGCGCACTTGTCGCACTGTACGGAGTTATGCAGTACGTGTTCGGCTGGGCAACGGCGGATACGTGGATAGATGAGGAAATGTTTGAAAGCAACGTAACACGAGTGTATTCAACTCTTGCAAACCCGAACGTTCTCGGCGAATATCTGCTTTTGGTAATCCCCGTAACGGCAATTTTCGCACTGAAAGACAGGTGGCGGAGAGTGTCAAAATGGGCGTATATCGCAATGCTCCTCGTAACGGTGCTGTGTCTTGTACTTACGCAGTCACGCGGCTGTTGGATAGGCTTTATCCTTGCGGCGGCGCTGTTTGTAACGTTCTATGAGGGCAAGTGGTGGGCATTCTTCCCGTTTTTGCTCCTTTTAGCGCCTATGTTTTTACCGGCGTCGGTAATTGAGCGGTTTGCGAGCGTGGGAAATATGAAAGACAGCTCCACCTCGTACCGTGTGTATATATGGCTCGGAACGATAGGTCTTATAAAGAATTTTTGGCTCGGCGGTATCGGAATGGGCGAGGACGCTTTCCACCACGTTTATCCGTTCTTTATGTATAACGCAGTCGTTGCGCCCCATTCGCACAACACGTTTTTGCAGATGATTGTCGAAAGCGGAATAGGCGGTTTGGCGGTGTTTATCGCACTTTCCGTTGTGTTCTTTATGAAAATGCATACACTGCATACAACGGGTGAGAGAAAAAGCCGCATAAGCACGTCGGCGCTTGCGCTTTCGTTCGGAGTTGTGGCATTTCTGGCGCAGAGTATGTTTGATTATACCTTCTATAATTACCGTGTAATGGCTGTATTCTTTATGGTGCTTGCAATGGGTATGGCGCTCAAATCATCGGTCGGGGAGGAAACGGAATGAAAATGAAAATAATTGAAGTTTCGTCCGATACAAATATCGGCGGAGCGGGAAAATGTCTGCTCACCTTGCTCGAAAATTTCGATTACGATAAGTTTGAGGTAAAGACGGTACTCCCGAAAAACAGCCTTTTAAAACCGCATATCGAAAAGCTCGGCATTGAGGTAATCGAGGCTGACGGAATAGCGGATAAATCGCTTGATTTCGGAGCGGTAAAGGAGCTTACGCAGATATTCAAGCGTGAAAAACCCGACCTTGTGCATACGCACGCAAGTATGTCGGCAAGGATTGCCGCAAAGCGTGCCGGCGCAAAAATCGTGTACACACGCCACAGCGTTTTTCCGCCGTCAAAGAAAATTTCAAAAGGCTTGGGCAAAAAGATAAACGGCTTTGTCAATAACCGCCTTGCGGACGGGATAATCGCCGTTGCCGAGGCGGCAAAGGAAAACCTCACCGATACGGGTGTAGATGAGAAAAAAATAACCGTTATATTAAACGGCGTCGACGGGCTTGAGCGTGTCGGCGATACGGAAAAGATACGTGAGCGTTTCGGCGTAAAGAACGGCGAAAAAGTCGTTTCGATAGTCGCAAGGCTTGAGGACATAAAAGGGCATATGTACTTTATCGAGGCGGCGGACGAGATTTTAAAAACCGTCCCGAACGTAAAGTTTTTCATAGCCGGCACAGGCTCTTACGAGAACACGCTTAAAGAGAAAGTAAAATCTCTCGGACTTTGTGAAAACGTCATATTTACAGGCTTTATAAGCGATGTTGACAAGCTTATGAACATAACCGACATTCAGGCGAATGCGTCATACGGCACCGAGGCGACAAGCCTTGCACTGCTTGAGGGTATGAGCATAGGCATACCGGCGGTCGTATCGGATTTCGGAGGAAATCCAGGCGTTATAAAAAACGGCGAAAACGGCTTGGTTGTGCCGAAGAAAAATTCCCATGCTCTTGCGGAGGGAATAAAAAAGCTTCTTACGGACAGCGAGTGCTATAAAAAAATGTCCGACGGTGCGGTAAAAATATTCAATGAAACGTTTACCGCGAAGGCAATGACGAAAAATACCGAGGATTTATATATAAAAATAATAGGAAAGGAACGGTTATAAAAATGGAGAGAAAGTACAAATGGACGGCGGTTGATACGCTTATCGTAATTGTTGTTGCGGCGGCTGTCGCAGCGGCGGCATATGTTTTGGGTCCGAAGTTCTTCAAAAAAACGGACAATGAAAAGGTAGAGTTTACGGTGCTTATGAGCGAAAAAGAGCCTGAATACGGCGACGCCGTAAAGGTCGGCGACAACGTAACCATAAGCTTCACCGAAAAGGACGGCGGCGTTGTAAAGGACGTCAAAGTGGAACAGGCTAAAAAGCAGGCATACAACAGCATAAACGGCACATACTCGATGGAGCCTGTCGAAAACAAGGTAGACGTTTACGTTACCATAGAGGCGGATTGTACCGCATCTGATACGGCTATAAAAACGGGCGATACGGCTATAAAGGTCGGCACGGAAATACCCGTACAGGGCAAAGGCTATGCGGCTACGGGCTATATTATAACGATAAACGAGGAGGAATAAGCAATGATACTTGATAAAAACGGAAAAATCGGCGGAAAAGTGAGTATAGTGGACATTGCGGCAATCGTGCTTGTTGTTGCGGTTATAGCCGGCATATGCGTAAGATACGGCAGCCGCCTTACAACGGCAATTAAGTCAAACGAAACGTTTGAATACGTTATAAAAGTGCAGAACGTGAGAACATATACCGCAGCCGCTTTGAAAAAAGGCGGAAATATAACCGATAAACATTCGGACAAGGTACTCGGAAAAATAAAGGACGTTCAGATAGAGGACGCACACGAAACAAAAGAAACCGCAGACGGAAAAATCGTTGAGGCATACCTTCCCGAAAAAGCCACCTGCTATGTCACAATAGAGGCGCAGGGCAAGGAATCCGATAATGTGTACATTATGGCAGACTCAACCGAGCTTTCGGTAGGAAAGCACGTTGATTTGTATTCGCAGTATTGCAAAACGTCGGGCGTTATTAAGGAAGTAAGAAAGGTAAGCTGAGATAAAACAATATGCGGTAGGGGACGATGTTCTCATCGTCCACTACCGCATAACTTTTCGGGTCGATGAGGGCATCGACCCCTACAAATTGCGAAAACCGCACGCCGTAGGGCAGGAGCTTGACTCCTGCCGAAAACGCACACCATACGGGACATTGTTTCGGGTCGATGAGGGCATCAACCCCTACTTGCATTTGCGCACATTCATTATTTTATCGCTTTTATGTGGGCTTAAGATTATGCTATACTCTGCCGTATGTTTCCGTAATATCCGCAATTTCTTTTGCAAGCTTTTTTGTAAATGCGCTTTTCGGCGCACGCCAGCGCCAGTTTCCGAAAGCGGTGGAGGGCGTGTTCATACGTGCCTCGCCGCCAAGCTTTAAATAATCCTGCATTTGTATTATAACCGTGTCTCCCACGCAGGCAAACGCCGCTTTGATAAATTCACGTGAGAAATCGGCATTTTTCGGTATACGCAGATACTTTCGGCAGTATTCAAGCGTTTTTTCGTCTGCCGACTCCGCCCAGCCGAGGAGCGTATCGTTATCGTGAGTGCCTATGTATACGGCGCAGTTTTTATCGTAATTGTGCGGCAGATATATGTTGTCGGGCGTGGAATCGAAAGCAAATTCAAGCACTTTCATTCCCGGAAATCCCGATTTTTCAAGCATTTCAAGCACGGTCGGCGTTAAAAATCCCAAATCCTCCGCAATTATCGGCAAATCTCCGAGTTTTGATTTTACATACTCGAAAAATTCAATTCCGGGTCCTTTTTCCCATTTTCCGTTTACGGCAGTCTTGTCACCGTACGGAATGGTGTAAAATTCGTCAAATCCTCTGAAATGGTCTATTCTCACAACGTCAAAAAATTCAAACGATGCGCCGAGCCTGTCGAGCCACCAGTCATATCCCGTTTCCTTGTGCCTTGCCCAGTTGTAAATCGGGTTTCCCCAAAGCTGACCGTCAGGAGAATATCCGTCCGGCGGACAGCCTGCAACCTTGTTCGGCGTAAGATCTGCGCTCAAATCGAACAAATCGGGATATATCCATACGTCCGCACTGTCGGGAGAAACATAAATCGGTATGTCGCCTATAATTTTTATTCCGTTCTCATTTGCGTACGCTTTCAGCTTTGACCATTGCTCAAAGAACTTGAACTGCACAAATTCCCAGAACATAACCTCGTCCTCGTGCGAGGATTTGAACAGCCACAGCGAATGGGGGTCACGCTTTTTTAGTCCCTCGTCCCAAAGATACCACGGCTTTCCGCCGAACTCCTCTTTCATTGCCATAAACAGACCGTAGTTTGAAATCCAGCGTTCGTTTTCGTCAAGAAATCTGTTAAAAGCAGTTAAATCCGTGCTTTTAAATTTCAAAAATGCTTTTTTGAGAATTTCAAATCTGTTGTCATATAATGCGGCGTAGTCGACATAGCTTTCCGAGTCCTCCGCACCCTTGCAGTCGCTTTTGTCAAGCAGATTTTCGGCACACAGCATATCCAGATCGATAAAATACGGATTTCCTGCATGCGAGGAATACGACTGATACGGCGAGTCGCCGCAGCTTGTCGGACCTATGGGCAGAATTTGCCAGTATGTCTGCTTTGCGTTTTTTAAAAAATCGACAAATTCATACGCCGCCTTGCCGACGGTGCCTATGCCGTAGTTTGACGGCAGTGATGAAATATGAAGAAGTATACCGCTTGCTCTCATTTATAAAATCCCTCCGTTAAATGTAGTTTATATATTCGTCGGGCGAGGAAATTATATATTTCGCTCCTGCGTCCTCGAGCTCCTTGCGGTCACGAAATCCCCACAATACACCCAAAGGCGTCATACCGGCATTTTTTGCGGTTTCAATGTCAACATAAGTGTCGCCCGTAAATATGCACTCGTCGGGCGTTACGCCAAGCTTTTCGGCAATCAAAAGCGCACGTGACGGGTCGGGCTTGGGGAGGCTTCCCTCGTATACCCCGCATACGAAATCAAACGTTCCCTCGCCGAAAACCAGCTTTATAACGTCCTGTGCAACGTTGTCGGGTTTGTTTGTGCATACCGCAAGCTTTATCCCACGGTCTTTAAGCGTGCGCAGTGCGTCCTTTATTCCGTCGTATGCGTCTGTCTTGTACATCGGGTCGGCTTCGTAATGCTCGTCATACACGGCGCCTACTTTTTCATAATTTTCTTCCGTATCAGCGTTGAAATACGCCAGCATACGATGAATAAGAACATTTCTGCCGTTTCCGACAAGATATTTGTATTTGTCCTTTTCAATCGGCTCGAAACCGTTTGCGGTGAGCGCAATGTTCCCAAAATGCGCCAAAGCGGTAAGCGTGTCCGTTAAAGTTCCGTCAAGGTCAAATATAATAGCCTTCATAAAAAAATCCTTTCTGTATACAATATAATTATATTATAAAACTGTTCGTGTGTTATGTCAATATATGAAATATATATGAATTTTGTCGGATTTGCTTGATTTTTTGGCGCCGGTGTGGTAGTATAACATAGAAAGGAATGATTTTGATTATGAAAAAGATTTTATTGATAACGGCTGCGCTTGCGATTGCAGTAACTGCCGCAGGCTGCGGAAAAAAAGACAAAAAGACGGGTGACCCTGTTACCGATTACGGCGTAAACGCCACCGAAAACGTTGATATGAACAAGGTTTCGGGCGATGAGCTGACCGCCGCACCGTCAAACGGCGTTAAGGAAAGCGGAGCTATCGGCAAGTACGAGGTCGGAATAGACAAGGCAAAGGTTATAGACTATAACGATGAAAAAGTTGTGATAGTTTCGTTTGATTTTAAGAACAATTCCTCGCAGGAGGCGAATTTCGCCGGAGCGATGACCGTTACAATCGAGCAGGACGGAGCAGACTTGCGCCCCGTAAATCTGAACGAGGTGGAGGGTTACGACATTGCGTCGGTTGCGCAGATGGTTAAGAAAGGCGACAAAATAACCGTTCAGCGTGCATATGCTCTCTCGGACGATAAAACGTCGGTAGACGTTACCGTAAAGGCGTTTAATTCGGAAAGCAACGAAGGCTCGGTTGCAAAAACATTTGAAATTAAATAAAAAAATTACCAAAGGGGCGCATTACAGCGCCCCTTTGAGCCTGTCGGCAGACAGGCAAACGGAAAGGAAATAATATGAATATCCCCAATGACCCCGCAATACTTTTAAGCTATATAAATACAAAACTGCGTGACAGCTACCCGTCATTTGACGAGCTTTGCTCCGATATGGAGCTTGACCCGGCGCAAATCACGCAAAAGCTTTCCCAAATAGGATACAGGTACAGTCCAGACCGCAACGCTTTCATCTGACCGCACAAAAGATAAGCGTCGCATCTCCTCCC
>DJRJ01000064.1:12518-15520 GCA_002438865.1 Clostridiales bacterium UBA6363 | reverse complement strand
TTGCGCCGTTTGAATCGTCTGCCTGCGACCAGTTGTACGGAGCATAGTTACATTCCATACCTACACGCAAAACGTCACTATCCTGCGCCGTATCGGCTGTCTGCTTGTTTCCGCAGCCGGCAAAGCCTGCCATTACTGCCATAGCCAGTAAAACCGAAATAATCTTTTTCATAAAACATTACCACCTTTTAAAATATTTTAAATAATAACAAAAGCCGTATGCGCTTAAATAGTCAAACACATACGGCTTAAACAAACCATATCTTAAAACTACGGAAGCGCTTCACAAATGTGACAGTCTGCAGAATATTCTTCTGCAACCCAATACACACCCCTGGCAAGGAGATGTATATTTCGGCGATATTTCCTTTCGCACCGCTCCGAATGCCTTTCGTTGCAAGCAATGCTACTGATAAGTACCGCACCTCAACCATTAGTTAACTTTAATTAAATTCTATAATATAGTATGTTATCACACTTTTTTTTGAATGTCAATACCTTTTTCAGATTTTATCGTTTTCATCGAACACATCGCCGCATTCGGGGCAGAATTTCGGCGGATTGGTCGGGTCTTCGGGTTTCCAGCCGCATTTATCGCATTGATATACGGGTGCTCCCGACGGACGTGGCTTTCCGCAGTTCTGACAGAACTTGCCCATATTCACCGCACCGCACGAACACGTCCAGCCCTCACTGCTCGGCTTGGGTTTTCCGCATTCCATACAGAATTTGCCCGTATTGCCGCTGTGTCCGCACGAACACGTCCATGTATCGGCTGACGGTGCCGGAGCAGCCTGCTGCTGATTTTGAGCCATTGCATACAAATCAGCGGCATTTATTCCGCCGGCGTTCTGAGCCATATTCATACCGAAAAATCCGCCCATTGCGCCCATACCGCCCTGATTTGCGGCGGCGGTTTTCATTGCCTCGGTCTGTCCGCCGACCATTCTTGCCGCCGCAGTTGCGGCATCGGTCGTCATTGCGGTTTCCTCCCATTCGGTCAGCTTCTTGCGCTGATCCTCGGGAATTGTTACCGAATTAAACGCTATCGAAACAACCTCTATACCTCTGTTGCCGCTCCAATCGTGAGCGAGTTCTTCACGGAGCGCCGCCGACACCTCTTTTGTGTGCGCCGGGATTTCATAATACATAATACGCTGTGCCGCTATCTTGGAAAGCGCAGGCTGAAGTGCGTCCATAAGCTCGCCACGGAGCATTTCGTCTATCTGCGAACGCTCATAATATTCGCTCACGTTTCCGCTTACATTTGTATAGAACATTATCGGGTCGGATATTTTATAGGAAAAAACTCCGTTACATCTTAAATCCACCGACAGCTTGTAGCCACGGTTTTCGTCCACGATTACACGAAACGGGATCGGTGACGCCGTTCCGAATTTGTTGCCCGTAATTTCCTTGGTATTAAAATAGTACACACGCTGATCCTTGCCTGCGTCGCCGCCGAACGCGAAACGTCTGCCGACCTGCGCAAAGCTTTTCTTTATGTTCTCGCCGAGATTTCCGTAAAAAATGCTCGGTTCGGTAGAATTATCGTACACAAACTCGCCCGGCTCTGCGCATATTTCCGCAATTTTTCCCTGATCCACGATAATCATGCACTGACCCTCGTTTACAGCAATAACGGAACCGTTTGAAATAACGTTATTCTCGCCCTTTTTGTTCGAGCTCCTGCCGCCCGTTCTTTTTTCGCCTTTTACTATCAGCAAATCGCTGTCTATCGACTCGCAGTAAAAATACTCTCTCCACTGATCCGCAAGCACACCGCCGAGCGCACCTGCTCCTGCCTTTAATAAACCCATACTGTTTTTCCGTCCTTTCTTTATCAGCCTTTCGGCAATTCTATTCTCATTTCACGATGTAAAATTCTCGCAACAAGCGCCGCCGCCTCACTGCGCATTATATTTGAATCGGGGTGGAACGCGTACTGTTCGTCACTGCCCGCCGCAATACCTCTGTTGTACAAATCGAGTATTTCATACGCAAACGGCGTTGTGTCATGCACATCGGGTATATCCGTGAGCGGTATTTCGTTTATGTTATGCGGTCTGGAGTCACAGCGTGAGAACAGATACGCCACCTGCGCACGTGTTGCCGGTGCATTCCAGTCGAAAACAATGTGGTCTTCCAAAATTCCGTTATTATAGCAGTAGTTCACATATTTATCGTACCAATTGTTTCCGTCCTCCGGGAAATCCTCCACGCCCTCACGGAGCGCATATATGCTTGCCGCAATTTTTGCGGTTTCGCCGCAGGTAAGTCCTGCCGAGGGATCAAAAACCGTTTCACTTTTGCCGTTTAATATTCCTGCGTCATATGCCATATACACATACGCTCCGAACCAATCCTCGGGACTTACGTCCTCAAACGGCATTGTACCGTTTCTGTCAAAATGCTGTCCGCAGTCAATGCAGGTAAGCACATCGCCGTCCATTTCGTCCTCGGCGAGATTATGGCTTGCCCCAAGAGCGTAATTTTCATCGCCCTTTGCCGCTTTTATTTTTCCCGAAAGTGCGTCAAAGTCGCTTGAACACGGGAAAAAGAACTTTATAAACTTTGTTCCGGTAAACGCATCTTTTCCGAATTCCGTATCTGCCGATGCAAAATACATTTCTTCAATATATTTGCAGTTGGCAAATGCACGATCCGAAATGCTTTTCAATGTTGCCGGCATATCCGCACAATAAAAATTGCTTCCCTCAAATGCGCTTGCGCCTATTTTTTCTATGCCTTCATTGATAAACACATATGAAATATCAAGGTCAAAAAATACCTTATCACCTATTTCGGTGATTTTTGTTCCGTCTGTCTCAGACGGAACAACGACATTTTCACGTCCGTAATATGCGGTGATTTTTCCGTTTTCGTCATATTTGTATTCGTTTGCCGTTTCCTCCGCAAATGCGGTAAGTCCCGTCATCATAGCTATAGCTGTAATAACAGCCGTAATTTTTTTCATATCAATTCCTCCGTTCCGCCGCAGT
>DJRJ01000064.1:379-12477 GCA_002438865.1 Clostridiales bacterium UBA6363 | reverse complement strand
GCTGTCCGAGGTTTCTTTCGGTATCGGGGTTTTGGTTACATTACTGTAAAGATAAATGTCGCTCGATTGCGAAAGATGCATACTTCCCGGCTTTACGTAATTTTCGGCGTAATCATTTCCCACAGCCGTTTTCATTCTTGCAAGCTTAATATGCATAGCCGCAGACGCAATCACAAGCGGAATTAAAATCCCTGCCGCAACCACACATATAATATATATTATGCTTGTCGGGTATTCAAACGGCTCGCCCTGCGCCGTTGCTTCAAGCACCTCCTGTGCCGTGTCCGCATACGCGATAAGCGCCGAATAATAATCATCGTCCTGAAGATACGGCAAAACCGCATCGTCCACATATTCGAGAGCGCTGTCATTAAATCTCGTTATGCCCGTACCGTGAGTGGTGTAATGATATTTTCTCGGCTCCTCCGAAATGTACAGCATTATACCATCCTTGCCGCTTCCGCCGCCGTATGACTTATCATCGAAAATATCGTCCGCAGTATTTTGAGCGTCAACTCCGCTCATTGCCTTTTCTATGTACACTGCCGTGTCAAAATCATACTCGGTGCGCAGCTTGTCAAGCTTATCGCTGATTTCAGCCGCCTGTTCCTCCGTAAGATACCCTGCCTCATCAACGAGTGCGGGATTTTCAAATGCCAGTGCAAGCGTCGGCATAAAGCACAGCACGAGCACGGCGATAAAAATAATTCTTTTTTTCATACCCTACCTCCGTTCAACTCAGCAAAAACCATACGGCTGCCGCCGCAAAAATGTATGCTATACCTGCCGCTTTTGCGAAATATCTCCATTTCTTTCCGTTGTCAACGGGGTACTCTCCCACTACTTTTCCCGTCTGACCGTTTATCGCAAAATGGTACATTTTATCCGCATACTTTATATTGAGCATCCATACCGGCAAAAGCGCATAGCGTATTTTACCGCCCGAAAAATCTATTCTCGAATATTTCTTACGCACTGCCGAATACCCGTCCGTTGTTTCCTTAAACATTGACTCCGCAGAGTTTTTGACACGCTCGTTTGCGCGGTCTGTGCTGTCCTCTGCCGAAACATCATATTTATCAGCCAGATATCCCGAAAGATACGCCGGGTTAAACTCCGCCGCCTCGCTGTAATCGTACGGTTCGACCGCCTCCATATACGTATCGTCCGCTTTTTTCGAGCCGTCGACGGGAATATTGGCAAATCCGATACTTCCGCCCCTCAAAAGCTCGTAGTGATCGGTTTTGGTGTAATTATATTCCGAATCGCTCCAACAGCTTGTTTGCTCCGCACTGTATGTAATGCTTGCGTTGCAGTCGCAGTCGAACATCCAAAACGGAACGTACACGCCCGACATTTCCGATATGCGCTTTTTATCCTTAAACTCATTCGGTAAAAACGGCGCACCTTTGGCATCTTCTTCAAACGCTTTTATTGCCGCATTCTTTTCTACCTTGAACGGAATTATGTAGTCCGGCTTTAAAGCTCCCTCAAATTGGCTTTTTACAATAGTCGAGCTGCCGCAGTAAGGACACACCGCCGCCCCCACGGCGTCATCTCCCATTATCTCCGCACCGCAGGACGGACAGGTATATCCCGAAAAGTCCGCACTCTCCTCATTCGAGAAATCTCTCGGCTCATATTTATCCCAGTCATACTTTGAGGATTGGCTTGTTCCCTCCTCCGCATTACCGAGCTGCTGCATGGTTTCGGTTGAAAAATCATTTCCGCACGACGGGCAATGCAAGCTCTGCGACTCGCCGCTGAAAACCAGAGCCGCACCGCAGCACGGGCATTTATAGCTCTGAACAGTATCCATTAAAACACTTCCTTCCTTTCTTTTTATATAAAAAAATTCCCCCATACCATTTTATCAGATTTCCGACAAAAAATCCATATCTTTTTTTACACTAAATCCTTTTATTTTTTATGCATAATAAGCAAAAAAACAGTGCGGCAGTGATTGCACTGCCGCACTTAGATTACCGTCAAAGCGTTTGAAGCTTTATCAATTCTTATTTGCTCTTTTTTACCGATGCCGTTTTGGTTTCGGTTTTTACCGGAGCTGTCTTTGTTTCAGCCTTTTTAACAGGCTCTGCTTTAGCCGGTTTAACTTCTGCTTTCTTTGCCGGTTCTGTTTTTACGGGCTTTGTCTCTGCCTTTTTTGCAGGCGCTGCCTTAACTGCCGGTTTTGCGGTTTCTTTTTTTGCCGCAGTTTTCTTTGCAGGAGCTTTTTTCGCCGGTGCTTTCTTTGCGGGAGCCTTTTTCGGTATGATTATCGCATCTTTTACAGACGCAACCTTTTCAAGATTTCCCTTAACGGTAAGATTTCCGTTTTCAATTTCCTTTTCTATCGAAGTCTTACCCGTGAGTATCGAAACAAGCGCAGCTTTTGTAACGTCAAGCACAGCGTCATTATCTTTATAGTCATACGGTTCCACGGCAAGCGCACCGTCCTTAACAGCCGCATAAAGCGTACCGCCGCAGTCCTCGTCACTGAGTGTAATCTGGAGTGCCATATCCTGAAGCTTTGAAGCGTCCACATTTTCAAATTTCGTCTTTATTCTTTTAAATGCCTGTTCAAATGTCATTTTAATTCCTCCTGTCACCAAGTATATTATTTACGCTTTAATACATTATACCCCTTTTTATGCGCCGTGTCAATCCTTTTACGGCTTGTTTTTATCGCAAATTCAGATATTTTTTTCCTTTTATGAAATTATTTCCTTTTCCCGAAATGCAAAAGCAGTATATACTGTGCGGCGGAGGTTAAAAGCCATGAGATAGGGTATGACAAGAACACGGTTACGGCATTGGGGTATGCTCTGAACGCTGTCATTATCCAAAGTATACGAAACGCCACCGAGCCCGTGAGCGACACTGCGGTTGACGTTACCGACCTGCCGAGTCCCTGCATTATTCCCGATCCTACCTCCATAAATCCCAGCAGGAAATACGGGATAAACATACACAGCATTCTTGTTACAGCCGTATTGTACGCTATTTCCTCCAAGCTTCCCGACGCGCCCTTTGTTACGCCGTAAAGGGAAAGCATGGGGTCTTTAAATGTAAGCATAATTGCGGCAAACACAACAGAAAGTCCGAACACCGCCGCATAACACGAACGGCGGACTTTTTTCACTCTGTCATATTTTCCCGCACCGGCGTTTTGTCCCGTGAACGATATTGCCGCCTGTGCGGTTGAGTTTACAACCGTATAGCCGAAGCTTTCCACACTCGTTGCGGCGGAGCTGCCCTTTACAACGGGCGCAAAGGCACTGCCTGCCGGAGCAACAGCGTTATTTACAGAAACAATCGACGATTGTATCACCATATGCGAAAGCGAAAACAAGGCGCTTTGTATCCCTGCCGGGACGCCGATATGCAATATACTTAAGAACGATTGCTTTTCTATTCTGAGCCGTTTCGGATTTAAGCGACACACTCCCTTATCACGCATAAGCCGCACAACAAGGATTACCGCCGACGCCGCATTCGAAATTCCCGATGCGGCAGCCATACCGCCCACCGAAAATCCGCACACCAGCACAAAGAACAAATTAAGCACCACATGCAAAAATCCCGTAAATGTGAGTATGTACAAAGGCGTTTTTGTATCACCGTTTGCATGGATTATGGCTATGGCAAAATTGGTTACCGAAATAAACGGCACGCCCAGGAAGTATATCTTTGTATACCTTTCCGCAAGAGTGAGCAGTCTGCCGCTGTTACCCATTGCCGTAAGCACGGGATTTGCGGCAAATATGCCCGTTACACAGCATATAATGCCGAATATTATGCTCATTGCGATTGCGGTATGCACCGTATTTGCGGTTTTTTCCGCATCGTTTGCGCCGAGATTTCTTGCGGCGGCAACCTTTGCGCCGACGGAACAGCCGATGAATATGTTTACGATAAGATTAATCATAGCCGTTGTTGTGCCTATCGCTCCCACTGCGTCCGCCTCGTGCGAAAGACTCACCACCATAGTGTCGGCGGCGGTGTACAGCACCTGCAAAAGATTGGTCACGATAAGCGGCAGTGCAAACAGGATTATATTTTTAAATACGGGTCCCTCCGTCATATTTATGTTTTTTCTTGTTATCATAATTTCTCCGTTTCCATGGCTTATTCAAACCAATTAAACCACTTTATAATGTAATACAAAAATCCGTCCTGCTCATTTGCAAATTCATCAAAATACTCACAGCGTACTCCGTTTACAAGCAGCGGATGCACACGTGAACTGTAGGCACTGCCGTCGGAATTGAACAGGCAAAGATTGTTTCTTGCACCGCACACCGCACGCTTTTTGTATTCTTCATCGCCCGAAATGAGCGCATAATGCAAAAATCCGTTCGACGTATGCACCGAGGCGGTATGCGGAAAAGTATCGCCGTAATTTCTGCGTTTTCCGAACCAGTATGCGTCCCAGTGGCGTATTGCCAAATCGTTCAGGTAACAGCTCGGCTGTCTGCCGTTGAATTTTTCAAGGATTTTTATCTGCTTCTTACACGCTCCGATAAGCTTTTTATCATGATTTATCATATACATCTGCGCCATAAACAGCGTTGACGCCGTTACTATGGACTGCTCGTACCGCACCTCGTGTTCGGGATAGTTTGTTCCGTTTTTCACAAGATTTGCCACGTGCTTTTCGTACATTTTGCGGAGTTTTTCCGCTTTGTCGGTTTTTCCTGCCTTTTCGAGCGCCTCGACCGTTTCGTACATTGAAAGTCCGTTAGGATAGAACTTTTCACCGCCTATACCGTAGTACACTTCAAGCAGTTTATACATCTTATCGAGATATGTATCGTCCTTTGTCAAATTATACATTTCAAGCACAAACACCGACATCCACGGCGCATTGTACAAACGCTTTCTTGCAGGGTCTTTGCCTATGGCATTATACACCTCGCCTGTTTCCTCATCATAAAACTCACGTGTTACAAACCGATAATATTTCATAAGGCTGTCATAGATTTCCGCATTGTGCTCATACTGCAGATACTTAGCAATAAAAATACCCATAACAAGCCGTTCGCGCGAGGCGTTGTAATCTCCCCATATTTCATCGAAAATAAGGCATTTATCCTGATTGTCATATATCAGATACGCCCCGTCAAGCGCACTGCCCTCACAATTAAACTGCTGATTTTTTACTATAAATTCCGCACGCTTTTTCGCAAGCTCACGGAACGGAATCTGAACAAAAAACTCCGCCTTTGTTTCTGTTTCTCCGCTTTGTATGACAAACAGATGCTCACCCGTGCGCTTTGGCGTATATTCAACATATGTTCTGCCGTTTTTAGTCCTTGTATTAACCGCTTCGCCGTCAAGCGTGACGGACGCATTTTCACGGTTTATCGAAAATTTGATTTTTTCGTTCGTAAAAACAGTGTAATTTTCCGCATCAATAAGCACCGCACTTTTATACTTTTCAAGCTCTTTATAAAACTCGCCGTCCCTGTACCAGAACATTTTCCATTCTATGCACATTTTTTCGCCGGGGCGGAGATTAAAGGGCATGGGGTGAAGAATAAAATCCCCCCTGTCGTTGCTCCATTCCTCCAAATTCCGCTCAACGCTGTAAGTGTCAAGACTGCCCTCTGTCAGCACCAGACCGAGTCCGAAATCAAACATACCCATTTTTACCGCATTTACATACGAGGTGTTTCTTCCGCACCATATATGCGTATGGCAACGCTGTTTCATACACACGCTTGCGTCAGTATAGCTGTCGTTAAACGTGGTATAAATCCCGACGGCGCCCCGATTGAAGAACACGTCTTTTCCCGTTGCGCTTTCAAAGGTATATTTTTCACGGTAAATATCGTTTTCAAGCGCTCTTTCGACCGTTACAAGCAGACGCTCCGTTCGATACACTGCAATAAGTCCCGTGTCTGTTTTCTCAACCGACACGGTTTCGCCGTCCTTTATCGTTCCCCATACAGCCGTACCCTCCGCCCAGTTCATTCCGTCCTTGTCGGCGGAATTTGCAATAACGTCCACACCGCCGTTTTCGTAATTGAATTTAATATCAAACATAAAAAAATCCTCCGCAATTTTATAAATTGATTATAACAATCCGCCGTACAAAATACAATGAACAAACACGCTCAAAAATTGGACTTTTTCGCACAAAAAGAGAGATGCGTTAAAACGCATCTCTCAGACTGCAGACAAACCGTTTGAGGTTTGTCTGCTTTGTTATCAGAATACATACATTATAAGCACCGCTACGATTATAAGCGGAAGAACGTACTTCATATACGGGCGTATCCACTTGGGTACTTTTGCGCCCTTGCCCTCGTTTACCTCCGCAAAATATTTATCCCAGCCCCAGCCGTAGCGTGTTGTGCAGAACAGCACATAGAACAGACTGCCTATCGGAAGTATAAGGTTTGACACAGCAAAATCCTCGGCGTCTATTATTGCCTTGCCGAAAATTGTCACGTCCGACCATACATTGAGTCCGAGTATACACGGAAGCGAAAGAACAAGCACCAATAAAATATTTATAAGCGCAACCTTTCGTCTGTTGAGCTTTGTAAGCTCAAGCCAGAACGACATTATATTTTCAAACACCGCAATAACCGTTGAGAACGACGCAAATATCATAAACAGGAAGAACAGTGTTCCCACTATGCGTCCGCCCGGCATTGCATTGAAGATTGACGAAAGCGTTGTGAACAGAAATCCCGAGCCGACCGTACCTGCGTCTGCGGTAACTCCGTTATTGTACGTAAAGCACGCCGGGAAGATGATAAGTCCCGACATAAGCGCAACAAACGTATCGAGTCCCACTATGGTAAACGTTTCGCCGAGCAGGCTTCTGTCCTTATCTATATAACTGCCGAATATCGCAATCGAACCCATACCGATTGACAGCGTAAAGAAAGCCTGTCCCATTGCGGAGGATATAACCGTAAATATTCCCGCTTCACGCATATGCTCAAACGACGGCACAAGATAGAATTTTAAACCCTCCGCCGCATTTTCAAGCGTACAGGAGTATATTGCCAGTCCCGTCATAAGCGCAAACAGCGCAAGCATCATTACCTTTGTTATTCTTTCAACGCCCTTTTGAAGTCCGAGCGAGCATATCGCAAAGCAGATAAGAATAACCGCAAACGTAGAGCCGATCATAAGTCCCGTATTGGAAACCATACTTCCGAACATTTCGCCGAGCGCCTCACTGCCGGAAACACCGTTCATCGCACCCGTAAAATACTTCAGAAAATAAATAAGCATCCAGCCCGAAATCGTGGTGTAGAACATCATCAGAAGATAATTTCCGCCTATGCCGAGATATTTCATAAAGTGCCATTTCTGACCCTTTTTCTCAAGCACGTTGAACGATGACGCTATACTTCTGCGGCTTGCACGTCCGACGGCAAGCTCCGCCGTCATAACCGGCACGCCCAAAATAAGCAAAAAGATGATATACATTAAAACGAACGCCGCACCGCCGTAGCTTCCCGTTGTTATCGGGAAACGATACACGTTACCCAACCCGATTGCACAGCCCGCCGAGATTAGTATAAATCCCAGACGTGAGCCGAATTTTTCTCTTTCCATAAATAAATTCTCCCCTTTTTTAAAATAATAAACTAAGTATATCATATATTTTGCTAAAAATAAAGCTTTTTTTACCAAAATAATACGTATTGTTAAAAAAATATCGTGTTTTGCGCACTGTGCGGTATGTAAACAAAATTTACATAGAATTTACATACTCTTGCTTTCAGAGTTAACATTGGCGGTCGTATAATGTAATTACACTAAAAACTTTAAGAAGTGTGCAGCGTGAAAAAAATTCACTTCACGTTATGAATGGTATTGCTGCCCGGCAGCAGAATGGAGGATTAAACAATGAAAAAATTAACAGGAACAATTACAGCTTTATTACTTAGCTCGCTTATGCTTGCAGGCTGCGGAAGCCCGACACCGAACGGCGGCACAGCCACATCGGAACCGGCAAAAGCACAGGCAACCGTATCGACAGACGGTTCGACATCAATGGAAAAGGTTATCGGATATTTGAGCGAAGCATATATGGAGGAGAACAAGAATGTCAAGGTAACGTACAACCCCACAGGCTCCGGTTCGGGTATACAAGCAGTTTCGGAGGGCAGATGCGACATCGGACTTTCGAGCCGTGACCTTAAGGACGACGAAAAGCAGACTCTTGAAGGAACGGTTGTTGCAATAGACGGTATCGCAATAATAGTAAACAACGCAAACACCGTTGAAAACCTTACGGTTGAACAAATCGGAAAGATTTACACAGGCGAAATAACAAACTGGAAAGAAGTCGGCGGTCAGGACGGCCCGATAGTATTAATCGGACGTGAAGCCGCATCCGGTACAAGAGACGGCTTTGAGTCAATCACAAAAACAAAGGAAAAATGCAAATATTCACAGGAGCTTACATCAACGGGTGACGTTATTCAGACTGTTTCGACAAACCCGAACGCTATCGGATACGCATCACTGGCTGCTGTAAAGGACAGCATTAAGGTTTTAAGCGTTGAAAATGTTAAACCGTCAAAGGAAACAATCCAGGACGGCAGCTACAAAATTCAGAGGGACTTTGTTCTTGTAACAAAGAAAGATACAAAGCTCGGCGACGAAGCACAGAAGTTCTTTGACTTTGCAACAAGTTCCGCAGCAGACAGCCTCATAGAAAAGGCAGGCGCAGTCCCCGTAATTCGATAACAAAAATATACACGTAACAGGCGGCTTATGCCGCCTTAGCGTTTAATATACGCCGCAATACTGCGGCAGAGGAGAGAAACAATATGAAATTTTTATCAGGCGGTGCAAAAGCACTCGAAAAATCAATGAACATATTATTCACCCTATGCGGCTTTGTTGCTCTTGCATTTGTTGCCTTGATTACCGTGTTCCTGTTCCTTTCGGGTATACCCGCAATAGGAAAAATAGGGCTTTGGAAATTCCTGTCGGGAGCGGTATGGGCGCCTACGGCGTCCTCGCCGCTCTACGGCATACTTCCGTTTATAACAACATCGGTTGTCGGTACGCTCGGTGCAATACTGATAGGCGTTCCGCTCGGACTTTTATGCGCAATATACATTGCGAAAATGGCACCGCCGAAGGTGAGTGCGGTTATTCGGACAGCCGTTGAGCTGCTCGCCGGTATACCGTCGGTGGTGTACGGTCTTGTGGGAATGATACTTATCGTACCGCTTGTCCGTAAGGTTTTCAATCTTCCCGACGGCGCAAACCTGTTCTCGGCAATTATCGTACTGGCAATTATGATTTTGCCGTCGGTAATAAGCGTGTCCGAAACCTCCATAAAAGCAGTCCCGAAAGAATATGAAGAAGGCTCGCTCGCTTTGGGAGCAACAAAAACGGAAACGGTGTTCAAGGTAGTAGTACCGGCGGCGAAAAGCGGAATTTTAACCTCCGTTATCCTCGGTATAGGCAGAGCAATAGGCGAGGCAATGGCTGTTATGATGGTTTCGGGAAACGTGGCGAATATGCCGAAGCTTTTCGGCAGTGTGCGGTTTCTCACAACGGCGATTGCATCGGAAATGTCGTATTCATCGGGGTTACAGCGTGAGGCACTGTTTTCCATAGCATTGGTGCTTTTCATATTTATACTTATAATAAACTTAATCTTAAACCTGGTTGTAAAAAAGAAAAAGGGGTGACTGCAAATGAGTACAAGCCGAAAAATAAAGGGAATAATACTACAGGCTCTTATGTATCTGGCAACGGGAATTATAGTGCTTTCCCTTTTGGGTCTTATAATATATATTCTCTACAGAGGTCTCCCGCATATTTCAGTTAAGCTATTAACCACCAAACCGAGTCTGGTCCGTGAAACGGTCGGTATACTTCCAAATATCCTCAATACTCTTTACATTATTTTTATGACTCTGATCATAGTTCTTCCTCTCGGAGTCGGCTCAGCCGTTTATCTTAACGAATACGCAAAGAACAAAAAAGTCGTTAAGATAATCGAGCTTGCGACCGAAACTTTGGCAGGTATACCGTCCATTATTTACGGTCTTGTGGGAATGTTGATATTCGTTCAGTTTATGTCGCTCGGCACAAGCCTTGCGGCGGGCGCAATGACGCTCGTCATTATGACGCTTCCGACAATTATCCGTACCACACAGGAAAGCTTGAAAACCGTTCCCGACAGCTACAGAGAGGGATCGCTCGCTCTCGGGTCGGGTAAATGGCATATGATAAGAACCGTTGTTTTGCCGTCGTCGATTGACGGAGTTGTAACGGGATGTATCCTTTCGATAGGAAGAATTGTCGGCGAAAGCGCCGCACTTTTATTCACCGCAGGAATGGCAAACGAGGTCATCGGATTTTTCAGCGCATTTCTCCCCAACAAGGCAGGCTCCACGCTGACTGTTGCGCTGTATATGTACGCAAAGGAACGGGGCGAATTTGACATAGCGTTTGCAATATCGGCAATTCTGCTTATTCTGACTTTGGCTATCAATTTCGGAGCAAAGCTGACTGCAAAAAAATTACACAAAGGAGAAGGCAAAAAATGAGTGATATAATTAAAGCGGAGCATTTGAATTTGTGGTATGATACAAACCATGCTCTTAAGGATATTAACATAAATCTGCCCGAAAAACAGATTACGGCGCTTATAGGTCCGTCGGGCTGCGGAAAATCAACGTTTTTGAAAACATTAAACCGTATGAACGACCTCGTCGAGGGTTGCAGAATTGAGGGAAAAATCACGCTCGGCGGTACGGACATATACAAGGACATTGACGTTACCGTTTTAAGAAAGCGTGTGGGAATGGTATTCCAAAAGCCCAATCCTTTCCCCATGAGCATTTACGATAACATAACCTACGGTCCGAAAATACACGGAATACATTCAAAGGTAAAGCTTGATGAAATAGTTGAAAAGTCCCTGCGCCGTGCGGCAATATGGGACGAATGTAAGGACAGGCTTAAAAAGAGCGCTCTTTCGATGAGCGGCGGTCAGCAGCAGAGATTATGCATTGCACGTGCGCTGGCGGTTGAGCCGGAGATACTGCTTATGGACGAACCGACTTCTGCGCTTGACCCAATATCGACATCAAAAATCGAAGACCTTGCCCTTGAACTGAAAGAAAAATACACGATTATAATGGTAACTCACAATATGCAGCAGGCGGCACGTATTGCGGACAAGACGGCGTTCTTCCTTTTGGGTGAGATAGTCGAATTTGACGATACGGAGAAAATGTTCTCCACACCTGCCGACAAGAGAACAGAGGATTATATAACGGGGAGGTTTGGATAATGAGAAATCATTTCAACGAGCAGCTTGAAACACTCAACACGGAGCTTATTACAATGGGTGCGCTGTGCGAGGACGCCATTTCCTGCGCCGCAAAATACCTTGCAACAAACGATACTTCTTTAAGGGAAAAGGTTTTTGAAACCGACAAGGAAATCGACCGCAAGGAGCGTGAGATAGAAAGTCTTTGTATGCGCCTGCTTTTGCAGCAGCAGCCTGTTGCGAGAGATTTAAGAACGATTTCCTCCGCCCTTAAAATGATTTCCGATATGGAGCGCATAGGCGATCAGGCGTCGGACATTGCGGACATAGTATGCTTTGTAAACAAAACCGACCTGAGCGGTAAGATACACATTGCCGATATGGCGGAGGCGACTATAAAAATGGTTACCGACAGCATCGACTCGTTTGTAAAGCGTGACCTTGACATTGCCGTTAAGAGCATACGCCATGACGATATTGTGGACGCACTGTTTCTCAAAGTCAAAAATGAGCTTATCATCGGTGTAAAAGAGGAGTCGGACAAAGCGGAGGCGCTTATAGACCTGCTTATGATAGCAAAATATTTTGAGCGCATAGGCGACCACGCCGAAAACATTGCCGAATGGGTTATCTATTCCATAACGGGAAAACACAAATACATTGCAGATAACGAATAAGTGATTTTACAGCACACCGACATACCCGTAGGGCAGGGGCATATCTCCTGCCGAAACGTACACTGTACGGGATATTATTCGGGTTGATGAGGGTATCACCCTCTGCAAATTGCGTTTACAATTATGCGGTAGGGGACGATGCCTTTCAT
>DJRJ01000064.1:0-337 GCA_002438865.1 Clostridiales bacterium UBA6363 | reverse complement strand
ACCCCTACAGATTTGCGAAAACCGCATACCGTAGGGTGTGATGCCTCATCGCTCCGAAAAACATTGTGGCTATTGAATAAATCGCAAATCAATGGTATAATTATACCGAGGTGAGAGATTTGATAACTTACGAGGACATAAAACAAGACAAATCAATAAAAGTATATATTTCCGAGGCGGACGCCTCATTAAAGGCACTGGGATTTACCGAACACAGCTTTGCGCACGTTACGCAGGCGGCGGAAAAGGCGGGATATATTCTGAAAACGCTTAATTTTCCCGAGCGCACCGTCGAGCTTGCGAAAATTGCCGGGTATCTGCACGATATAGGCAATCT
>DJRJ01000089.1:551-10318 GCA_002438865.1 Clostridiales bacterium UBA6363 | reverse complement strand
AAATTGAGGCCGATTCTCGAGAAGCGATTGATAAGCCCGCTGTTGATTTTCAGACTGTTAATGAACCGTTTGCCGCAAAACCGGTAAACGATGAATCGGCTGCTGCTA
The DNA here is from genome assembly GCA_002438865.1 of Clostridiales bacterium UBA6363. Taxonomy (GTDB): domain Bacteria; phylum Bacillota; class Clostridia; order UBA1381; family UBA1381; genus UBA4716. Next base: position 10,210 of record DJRJ01000089.1, on the reverse strand, counting down.
TATCTGTTGTTGAGGAATCCGTAGCTGATAGCAGTGACGAATCTGCGTCCGAAGAAAAGGAGAATGTAGCCAAAACGGCATATATTCCTGATGCGGATGAATATATTAAACAGATTTTTGGGGATATTTCCCTCCCGGGTGATAAAGAGAAAGATGCGCATGATTCATCTGAAAGCGGGAAAAAATCCGTTGGATATAACGGTAACAACACAGGATTCACAATTTCTGACGATATTGATATTCTTACCGATGATAACGACAAATAAAACACTTTAAACAGTTTCAGGTGGTTCAATGCTTCAATTCATATCCCTTGCGGTTATCTTGCTTTTGGTTGCAGCTGATCAGATAATTAAATATTTTGTTGTTTCGGGTCTGAAACCTATCGGTGAAATGATTCTTATTCCCGGAGTTCTCAGGCTGACTTACGTTGAAAACGATGGAGCTATGATGGGAATGCTTGGCGGAAAAGCTTCAATAATGACGGTTGTGACTGTTATTATTCTTATAGCCTTAGTCGCGGTTCTGCTTTCAAAAAAGATTAAACTGGGCTTGGTCTATTGTTGCTTCGTTGCAATAATCTCCGGCGGAATCGGAAACCTCATTGACCGATTCAGACTGGGGTATGTTATTGATTACATTGACGTTCTTTTTGTAAAGTTCTACGTTTTTAATTTTGCCGACTGTCTTGTTACCGTAGGGGCCTTTTTGATAATCGGATATGAACTTTATGAAATCATCAGAGAAGGCAAGGCGAAAAAGGAAAAGCAGAATGGTTGATGCAATGGTGTTCCCTGTCGATGAGACCATGGCAGGGGAAAGAATAGACAAAGTGATCAGTGCCGTTTCGGGCAGTCTTACACGTTCAGCGGTTCAAAAACTGCTTGAAGGTGGTTCAGTCAAGGCTGGCAATGCCGTCGTTTCAAAAAACTATAAGGTAAAAGCAGGAGAGATGATTTCCGTAGTTATTCCCGAACCTCGTGAGCTTGACGTTAAGGCTGAAAACATTCCGCTTGATATACGCTATGAGGACGACGATCTTTTAGTTGTCAACAAACCGAAAGGGATGGTTGTTCACCCTGCAGCCGGTAACTATGACGGAACACTTGTCAATGCGCTTTTGTATCATTGCGGAGAGTCGCTGTCGGCAATAAACGGTGTAATCAGACCCGGAATTGTGCATAGAATAGATAAAGACACCTCGGGACTTCTGGTTGCGGCAAAAAACAACGAGGCGCATTTAAAGCTTTCCGAACAGCTGAAAGAAAGAAAAGCGTTAAGGAAGTATAATGCGCTTGTGAACGGGAATATAAAAGAGGATTTCGGAACGGTAAACAAACCCATAGGCAGAAGTCCGTCCGACCGCAAAAAAATGGCGGTTGTGCAGGGCGGACGTGAAGCGGTAACGCATTACAGCGTGCTTGAGCGGTTCGGCAGATACACGCTTATCGAGTGCGTTCTCGAAACGGGGCGCACGCATCAGATACGTGTGCATATGGCGTCATTGGGTCACAGCATCGTAGGGGATAAAGTGTACGGTGTAAAAAAGGAGCGGTTTAATCTTAACGGTCAGCTTCTGCACGCACGCACAATAGGCTTTGTACACCCCAAAACGGGCGAGATGATGGAGTTTTCCGCACCGCTCCCCGATTACTTCGAGGCGGTGTTAGAAAAGTTAAGAAACTTTGAACAATGATAATATTATGTTACAAATACAGGAAAACACTTGAAATCCGCAGTAAAAACAGGTATTATATAATAGATAGTTTATAAGTGAAAGGAAGATTGGATTTGGGAAAGAAAAGAATATGCGTAATTTTCGGAGGAGAATCGCCCGAGCATGATATTTCGGGAAAGTCCGTAACCTCAATTTTAAATAACCTTGACAAAGAAAAATATGATATAGATGTTATTGGAATAACAAAAAACGGCGCATGGTATCTCTATGAGGGCGATTATGCCAAGATAGAGAGCGGTGCGTGGGAAAAGGAAGTAAGCAAAAAGGCTGTTGTATCGCCCGACGGCGAGGAGCGTGCGCTTTTGGTGTTTGACGGCGACAAGGTCACAAGAAAATATCCCGATGTTATATTTCCCGTACTCCACGGCGAGTACGGCGAGGACGGAACAATACAGGGTCTGTTTGAACTTTCGCACATTCCGTATGTCGGAATGGGCGTACCGGCGTCGGCAAACGGTATGGATAAGACAAATTCAAAAATAGTGTTCCAAAATGCCGGCATACCGCAGGCGGACTGGATAGTCGTAAGAGAAGGCGACGATTTGGACGAAAAAGCCGATGAGGCGGAAAAGAAGCTCGGCTATCCGTGCTTTGTAAAGCCTGCAAGAACAGGCTCATCATTCGGAGTCGGCAAGGCGGGCAACCGTGAAGAATTTAAGTCGGCTGTTGAAAACGCAAGAAAGTTTGACGAAAAAGTATTGGTTGAAGAAAACATTGTCGGTCACGAGGTTGAGTGCGCCGTTTTGGGAAACAATCTCCCGAGTGCGTCAACTGTCGGCGAGATAATACCGGAGGTTGAGTTTTACGATTTTGACGCAAAATATGTCGATAATTCAACAAGACTTCAAATCCCGGCGGAGCTTCCCGAAGAAACGATAGAAAAAATACGTGAATATGCCGTTGCGGCGTTTAAGGCGCTTGACGGACAGGGACTTTCGAGAGTGGATTTCTTTGTAAAAAACAGCGACGGCTCTGTTGTGCTTAATGAAATCAATACCATGCCGGGCTTTACAAGCATAAGTATGTACCCGAAATTATGGGGTGCTGTGGGCGTTCCGTATGCGGAGCTTTTGGATAAACTTATCGAACTTGCGGAAAAGAGAGTTAAAAGATGAATAACAAAAGTATAGGTGTGTTCGATTCGGGACTTGGCGGACTTACCGCCGTCAAGCAGATAATGCGTGAGCTCCCGAACGAGGACATAATATATTTCGGCGATACGGGCAGAGTGCCTTACGGCACACGCTCGGCGGAAATCATTCTTAAATATACACGCAGCGATATACGGTTTTTAAACAGCTTCGGCGTGAAAATAATCGTTATCGCCTGCGGTACGGCAAGCTCTGTGGCATTGCCGCAAGTGAAGGACGAGTTTGAAACGCCTATAGTGGGCGTGGTGGAATCGGCGGTGTATACTGCGGTAAGAGTTACGGAAAACAAGAAAATAGGTATAATCGGTACGCCCGGCACGATAAAGAGCGGCTCGTACGTAAACCTTATAAAAGCGTATGACAGCGGTATCGAAACGTTTACAAAGGCGTGTCCGCTGTTTGTACCGCTTGTGGAAAACGGTCATTTCGATACGGAAATGACAAAGCTTGCGGTCGATGAATATCTGTGCGATATAAGAAAAGCGGGCGTTGATACGCTCATTATGGGCTGTACGCATTATCCGCTGCTCAGAAAAGTGATTGCGGAATATATGGGCGACGGAGTGAAGCTTATCGACCCCGGTGCGGAAACCGCAAAATACCTCAAAAAGAAAATAAGCGCCCAAATGTGTCACGAACAGAAAAACGGCGGAAACTACAGCTATTATGTGAGTGATAACGTGGAGGGGTTTGAAGAACTCGGCGGAATTTTCCTTGAAAGGGAAATCGGCGGTCAGGTGAGAAAAATTGACATTGAAAAATACTGATATTTATGATATAACTATATTAAACAGGCAAAAAACAAACGACAGTGCAGATACCATAGAAGAAAAAACCACAGGCAGTTTCTGCCGAAAAAACGGGAAGTCGTATATTATGTATAAAAGCGTTGAGGACGGCGCCGAAACCTTGTCGACCGTTATTGTCTGGGAAAATGAGGTAAAAATCAGGCGCAGGGGGCTTGTCAATTCCGAAATGCTGTGCAGAACGGGCGAAAAAACAAGGTTTATGTACGCTCTGCCTTACGGCAATATGGAAATGGAAAACGAAACGCTTTTAATGGAAAACGGCTTGTCGGATAACGGTGGAATATTGCATATGGTTTACACTCTGTACATACAGGGTGAGGAGTATTATAACGATATGACAATAAAGATAAACAAGAGGTAATGCAGATGAAATTTAAAAGAATAGCGGCGGCACTGCTGTCGGGAGCTGTGTTTTTGTGCGGCTCGGGAGTGTATGCCGATGCTTTGAGCGAAGAATACGAGGCTTATGAGCGGATAACGGGGTATATTTCGCAACTGTACATAGACGATACTCTCACATCGGATAAGATAGTGCGTGACGGATTGTCAAAGTTTCTGGCGGAAAATCCCGATATGCTTATTCCGCTTTTAAAGAGTACCTTTGAGGGACTTGACGATTACAGTGAATTTTTCACATATGAGGAATATCAGAATTACGAAAACAGCATAAACAAAAGCTTTTACGGCATAGGCGTTGTAATTCAGAAAAACGGCGATTACGTTGAAATAACGGGCTTTTCAGAGGAAAACGGCAGCGCTCAGAAAGCCGGTTTCCAGGTGGGCGACAAGATATATGCCGTTGACGGCGTGGAGTGCAAGGGAAAATCCATTAACGAAGTAAGGGATATGATAGTCGGCGATCTTGACACACGTGTACGTCTTACGGTTCTGCGTGGGTCTGACTTGATCGAGATAAATGCCACACGTGTTTCGGTGCATCAGAGTACCGTTACGGGCGGTGTGTTCAAGGGTGATATAGGCTATATAAAGCTGACCACGTTCGGCAGTACCACAACGCAGGAGTTTACCGAAATGCTTAATGATTTCCGCTCAAAGGGCGTGAAACATATTATAATGGATTTGCGAAATAATCCGGGCGGACTTCTGGACGCTGCGATAGACATTGCAAAGCAGATAGTGCCGAAGGGAAAGATAATCGACCTCGTGTGCCGAAACGAAAGGGATAACGTTACATACCGTTCGGATTTAAAAGCACCCGAATTTGATTTTGCCGTTCTCGTAAACGGAAATACGGCAAGCTCATCGGAGATACTCGCAAGCGCAATGCAGGATTCGGGCATTGCAAAGCTTGTCGGAACAACAACCTACGGCAAGGCGGTTGTACAGCAGATATATCCGCTTACAAACGGTATGCGCTTTAAGCTTACGATGGGTCAGTACAAGACACGTAACGGCAGAGAAATAAACCATGTGGGTCTTGAGCCGGATGAGGTGATAGACAATACCACAAAGAAAATCGATTCGATGAAATACAATCGTTTTGATTTTAAGACACGGCTTGCACTGGGCGATAACGATACAATGGTGATAGCGGCAAAGGAAAGGCTTTCAATGCTCGGCTATTACACGAACAAGACGGACGATCCCGTGTTTGACGAGGATCTGAGAACGGCTGTTTCGGCGTTCCAGGCGGAGAATAATCTTTGTGCGTCGGGCGTGTTGGATATTCCCACGCAGGTAGTGCTGGAGAATATGTTTGAAAAGCTCGAAACCACGGTTGATTTGCAGCTGCAGTATGCGTATAAGATGTTCGGCGGAAACCCTGAAGATTTGTACAGTGAATAAAATGAGGGCATCGCCGTGAAAAAATGTGTTTCCCAAAAGGGAAACACATTTTTTTGTTATGTTAATAAAAGGTATTTTATTTGAAATTGCGCAAGGTTTAACTTTCTCCCTTGTTAAACTCGTTTGTTAATTATGGCTCTATATCAAGCAAATCCTCATAGCTGACCTTAAAAATTCTTTTAAGAACCCGTATTTCGTCAGCATAAAGATGCCTTTGCCCGACTTCTATTTTTGCCACGGCACTTCGTGTTATGTCGCAGCCCTCAATCTGAAGCTTTGCCGCAAGTTCGTCCTGCGACAAATAATTTTTTTGTCTTAAGCGTTTTATATTTTCGCCTATTTTCCTTTCATATTCGGTATCCACCGCTATCATCTTCCTTCGATAAGTTTCTCCAATTCTTCAGATGTAAGCTCACGGTATTCCCCCGGTGTAAGGGTATCGTCAAGCACCAGTGTGCCTATCGATACACGCTTTAAATAAACCACGCTTTTGCCTATGCGTTCACACATTCTTTTTACCTGATGAAATTTACCCTCCGCAATTTCAATAAACACCTCATACGGGTTGACTGTTATTTCAAGCAATGCGGGTTTGGCTGTAAAATCTTTAAAAGCCATACCCTTTTTAAATTCGTCAATATCCTCCTTTTCCGCAGGCTTGTCAAGCTTTGCAAAATATCTTTTGTAAACGTTTTTGTTCGGAGAGGTCATATTATGATTAAATTTCCCGTCGTTTGTGAGTATTAAAAGCCCCTCCGTGTCAAGATCGAGCCGCCCGACGGGCGACACGTTAAAATGTGAATATTCGTTCCCGATAAGCTCGGTCACAACGGGATAATGCTTGTCATATACGGCGCTGATATATCCCTGCGGCTTGTTGAGCATTATATACACAAATTCTCTGTATATAAGCTCCTTTCCGTCAAGCGCAATGACGGACTTTTCCGCATCAACCTGCTCGTCCGCACTTCTTGCGCATACGCCGTCAATTGTTATTCGGCGGCTTTTTATAAGCTTTTTCGCTTCGCTCCTTGTTGCAGCGCCGCAAGCCGAAAGAAATTTATCTATACGCATGGTATCACCCTTACTTTCCTACGCAGAAATTATGGAATATACTGTCTACAATAAGGTCGGAGACGGTTTCGCCCGTTATCTCGCCGAGACTTTCGATTGCGGCGTTTATGTCTATCGCCGCAATGTCGGGCGGCATACCGCCGTCAAGCGCCGAAACCGCACGCGAAAGCGCCGCCTCGGTGGCGTCAAGCGCCTTTTTGTGGCGCATATTCGTTATCACCGTGCCGTTTGAAACGCCTATTTCTCCGAGGCTGTATATCCTCTTTATAACCTCCGACAGCCTGTCTGCACCGTCACCTGTAAGGGCGCTTATTTCAATTACCTCACTGCCGTCTGACAGCGATTTTATATATTCAATATCCGCTTTCGCAATGTCGGATTTGTTCACGAGAATAATCCGCTTTTTGCCCTTTGTGCTTTCAAGAACTGCCTTATCGTAACTGTCTGTTTCACGGCTGCCGTCAATCACCGCAAGCACAAGGTCTGCCTCGTCTATCGATTTTAACGACCGCTCCACGCCTATTTTTTCGACCGTGTCGTCGGTATCGTGTATGCCTGCCGTGTCCGACAGTATAAGCGGTATTCCGTCAAGGTTTACGTATTCCTCTATAACGTCACGTGTAGTGCCGGCAATATCGGTAACTATGGCACGCTCCGAATGAGAAAGCATATTAAGCACCGAGGATTTTCCCACGTTCGGCTTTCCCGAAATGGACACCCGTATGCCCTCACGCATAATCCGTCCGCTGTCCGCCGTTTTTAAAAGCTTTTGAGTAAGAGCGAGATTTTCGGCGCATATTCTTCTTATGTCGTCGGTTGTCACGTCCTCAAGGTCCTCGTCGGGATAATCGATTATAACCTGCATCTGTGATGCGAGATGCACAAGAGCGCCCCTTATTTTCTTTATCTCTGCGGATAAATTTCCCTCAAGCTGATTGAGAGCATTCGCTTTTGCAAGTGCGGACTTTGAATTGATAATATCGATTACCGCCTCCGCCTGCGAGAGGTCTATGCGCCCGTTCAAAAACGCACGCTTTGTAAACTCGCCCGGCTCCGCAATGTATGCGCCGGCGTGTATCACGGCGTCAAGCACGCCCTGCGAGGCGGTTATTCCGCCGTGCGTGCTTATCTCGACAATATCCTCACGTGTAAAGGTTTTGGGCGCACGCATAACGGTCGCAAGTACCTCGTCAACCGTGTTTCCGTCACCGTCCTTTATAAACCCGTAATGCACCGTGTGCGATGGTGCATCAGAGAGTTTGTCCTTTCCGCAAAACACCTTGTCCGCAATACTTATTGCGTCCGCACCGCTTATTCGTATTACGGCAATACCGCCCGTGCCTATGGGCGTGGATATTGCGGCAATAGTCCTTTCCATAATAAAATCCTCCAAAAACAAAGCAATAGGCAGAAAAACCGCCTATCGCCCAGTGTATTATTTATCGTCTATAAGCCCCTTTAATTCAGCCATAAAGGTGTGAATATCCTCAAACCGCTTGTATACCGAAGCAAAACGCACATATGCAACTTCATCAAGCTGTTTTAAGCGATCCATAACCTTTTCGCCGATAGTTGTAGAGTCTATTTCGCGTTCCATTGACTGGTAGAGCTCGCTCTCTATATCATCAGCGACTTTTTCCATTTGCGCAAGCGAAATCGGGCGCTTTTCACAGGCGGTAATTATGCCTTTAAGCACCTTGTCTCTGTCATACGGCTGTCTTGACTGATCCTTTTTCACAACCACGAGCGACAGCGATTCAAGCTTTTCGTATGTGGTAAAACGCTTTCCGCATTTAAGACATTCTCTGCGGCGGCGTATGGCGCTGCTTTCGTCTGTCGGGCGCGAGTCAATCACCTTGCTTTCTATAAATCCGCAATAGGGGCATTTCATAGTAATTTATCCTTTCCGTACATCATTTGATTATATTATACTATAATTTTTTTTGTATTTCAAGAAAAATTTATTATTTTTTCGCCTGTCGGCTATTTTATCAATCCGTTGTCGGATATACCTCCCGGCAATCGCACAAGCACGATTTCGCGCCCCACCGCCTCAATGTTTTCCCAGGGGATAACCAGCTCACCTCCGCCGAATATGTGTGTGAAAAAGCGATACCTTTTCGGCACTATTATCGACTCGATATTTCCCGTCACCTCGTTTATTTCAACATCGTTTACAAACCCCAGCTTTTCCGCCGTTGATATGTCTATAACCTCACGCTGTCTGAGCCTCATTCCTCGAAACATAAAAACACCTCCGCTTATGTATATGCGCAAAAATTCCGAAAAACGTATTGAAAGTTAAGAAAAAATGTGTTACAATATTAATATATTTACGTATTTGTGGGGTGAATTTATGTCATATAAAATAGTTAAGAAAAATATGCTCAATCCGCAGATTTTCCTTATGGAGGTAGAAGCGCCTTTGATAGCGAAAAAAGCGGAGCCGGGGCAGTTTATTATTTTGAGAATTGACGAGTACGGCGAAAGAGTGCCGTTTACCATTGCCGATTACGACCGTGAAAAGGGAACGGTTACGATAATTGTTCAGATTGTCGGCAAGACAACAAAGGACCTTGCCTTGCTTGAAGCAGGCGACAGCCTTAGGGATTTTGCAGGTCCGCTCGGAATGCCTACGCCGCTCGACGGCAAAAAGAAGGTTGCCGTAATAGGCGGCGGCTTGGGAACTGCTATAGCGTATCCGCAGGCGAAAAAACTGCATAAGCTCGGTGCGGACGTTACGGTTATAACGGGATTTAGGAGCAAGGATCTGATTATCCTCGAGGAGGAATTGAAACCTGTTGCCGATAAGCTTATTATCGCTACCGATGACGGCTCAAACGGCAACCAGGGCTTTGTTACCGATATGCTCGAAAAAGAAATACAGTCGGGCGAAAAGTTTGATGAGGTAATTGCGATAGGCCCGCTTGTTATGATGAAATTCGTGTGCAAGCTTACGGAAAAATACGGTATTCCGACAACGGTAAGTATGAACCCCGTTATGATTGACGGTACGGGTATGTGCGGCGGCTGCCGTTTGGCTGTCGGCGGCGAGATGAAGTTCGCCTGCGTGGACGGCCC
>DJRJ01000089.1:0-518 GCA_002438865.1 Clostridiales bacterium UBA6363 | reverse complement strand
CGGATTTTGACGGTCATAAAATTGACTGGGACAGCGCAATGAAGCGCGGAAGAATGTTTAAGGACTACGAACAGAAATCCTGTGCCGAGGGTCACTGCCGTATCGGCAGAACGAACCGCGGCGAATGATTGGGGAGGGATTATATAATGCCGAATATGAGAATGGACAAAAATCCGATGCCGGAGCAGTGTCCGAATGTCAGAAATAAAAACTTCCTGGAGGTAACAACGGGTTATACCGAGGAAATGGCGGTTGACGAGGCGAAAAGATGCCTTAATTGTAAAAATGCAAGGTGCGTTTCGGGTTGCCCCGTGAACGTAAATATCCCCGCGTTTATATCTAAAATAGTAGGCGGCAACNNCTTAATTGCAAAAACAAGCCCTGTATGCAGGGCTGTCCCGTAAGCGTAAAAATACCTGAATTTATTGCGCTTATTGCGGACGGAAAATTTGAAGAAGCATACCAAAAGATTAAGGAAACCAATGCGCTTCCGGCTGTCTGCGGCAGAGTATGTCCGC
>DJRJ01000125.1 GCA_002438865.1 Clostridiales bacterium UBA6363 | reverse complement strand
ATAACAAGACCGATAGCCTTTGCAGCGCCTGTTGAGTTAGGAACGATGTTTGCAGCGCCTGCTCTTGCTCTTCTGAGGTCACCCTTTCTGTGCGGACCGTCAAGAATCATCTGGTCGCCTGTGTAAGCGTGGATTGTTGACATAATACCTGACTGGATGGGAGCGTACTTGTTAAGTGCGTCAGCCATAGGAGCCAGACAGTTTGTTGTACACGAAGCAGCTGAAATAATCTGATCGTCAGCTGTAAGAGTCTTTTCGTTTACCGAGAAAACGATAGTCTTAAGGTCGCTGCCTGCCGGAGCTGAGATGACAACCTTCTTAGCACCTGCATTGATGTGAGCCATTGACTTTTCCTTTGAGCAGTAGAAACCTGTGCACTCGAGAACAACGTCAACGCCGATTTCTCCCCACGGAAGCTTTGAAGCGTCAGCCTCTTTGTAAATTGTAAGAGTCTTGCCGTCTACCGTGATTGTGTTAGCTTCATCATCAGCTGTAACTGTGTGAAGTCCTTCGCCTATTTTACCGCAGTAACCGCCCTGTGCTGTGTCATACTTAAGAAGCTGAGCAAGCATTGAAGGCTTTGTCAAATCGTTTATAGCTACTACGTCATAACCCTCTGCACCGAACATCTGTCTGAAAGCCAAACGTCCGATACGTCCGAAACCGTTAATCGCAACTTTAACTGCCATTTTAAATTCCTCCTGAAAAATATATATATTTTTTTACCGGGACAAGCCCAATTAACTATATTTTAACTCAAAGGAAAGAAATATACAAGTCTATTTGTTATTTTTTTGATAATTTCTTCTTTTTGCACAAATCACGTTTATTTTTGCCGTACCCAGCCGACAAAATGACAATAATTTTAAATAGATTAAAAAAAGTGTAAAGCACGCTTGACATTTTGGGTGGGGTATGGTATATTGTATGTAAAGTCGACTTTACATATCTTAAGGAGGAAGCTATGGAAACGAAAATACCTCAGCTTCGGAAGGAAGCAGGTCTGACACAGCAGGAACTGGCGGAACGGCTGGGCGTTTCAAGGCAGACGATAATATCGCTCGAAAACGGCAAATACAATCCGTCAATATATCTTGCGCACAAGACGGCACAGCTGTTCGGACAAAAAATTGAAGATGTATTTATATTTGAAGATTAGGAGTGAAAAATATGAAAAAGGTAAAAATAGCGGTCAGTATTTTAATTATTGCACTGGGAGGGGTGCTGTTTGCGATAGCGGCGCTCGGAAAGCTTGATAATTTTTTTGCGGGATACGGCGGTGCGCTTGTCGGTGTGGGCGCAGTAAGATTGTACAGGCAAATACGATATGAAACAAGCCCGCGATATGCCAAAAAGGTAACGGTCGAAAACAATGACGAGCGCAATCTCTATCTTGCACGCAAGGCGCAGGGAACGGCATTTTATGCAGGCTGTATCATACTTGCGGCGGCGGTTCTCGTACTGCAGTTTATGGGTTACAAAGAATATTCCGCCTTATGCGGGTACATCTGCTGTCTATACTTAATAATATATGTTATCGCTTATCGCATATACCTCAAGACCTGTTAAAATTGCCCGGATACGCACATTTGCGCAGACAAATTCAACTCAAACCACTGAAAGGAATTATACAAATGAAACTACCCGAAAAATTCACATTAAGAATGAAAGAAATGCTCGGCGGAGAATACGAGGATTTTCTTGACGCATACTTAAATGCGCCCGTTTATTCGGGCATACGCATAAACACGCTTAAGGACGGCGCAAAGGACGCCGTCCTCGGCGAAACGGGGGCGCTTGACGGCGTGCCGTGGTGCGGTGAGGGATTTTACGCCGACAAGCGGATTATTTCGGGCAATCACCCGTTCCACTGCGCAGGACTGTTCTATTTCCAGGAACCGTCCGCAATGTGCGCCGTGTCGGGACTTCCCGTAAACAACGGCGATAAAGTCCTCGACCTGTGCGCCGCACCGGGCGGAAAAACCACCCAGGCGGCGGCAAAGCTTAACGGGAGCGGACTTATCGTTGCAAATGAAATCGTAAGAAAGCGTGCCGAAATACTGTCGGAAAACGTGGAAAGAATGGGCATAAGAAACGCTGTTGTAACGAACGAAACACCGCAGCGGCTTGCCGAAAAATATCCGAAATTTTTCGATAAAATAATAGTGGACGCCCCGTGCAGCGGAGAGGGAATGTTCCGAAAAGAGCCGCAGGCGCTCGATGAATGGAGCATCGAACACACCGTTTCGTGCGGAGTACGGCAGAAGCATATACTTGACTGCGCCGTAAAAATGCTTGCGCCGAACGGTATGATAGTCTATTCAACCTGTACCTTTGCGCCGGAGGAAAACGAAAAAATTGCCGCATATATGATTGAGGAACACGGCATGGAACCCGTTCCGATGGCAGAGCTTTCTATGCTTGAACGAGGCAGAGCCGAGTGGTCGGGAGCGGACATAAATGCGGAAAACACGTACCGAATTTTTCCGCACAAGCAAAAAGGCGAGGGGCATTTTGCCGTTTTGTTTAAGAAAAACGGCGGCGAAGAACACGGCGCTTTGCGTGAAAAACCGCAAAAAACCGATGAACGTATAAAATATTGGAAAGAGTTCGAGAAAAAATTCCTAAACACAAAGCTTGACGGCGATTTTGTGTTTTTCGGCGATAATCTGTACTTAAAACCCGTCGGAATAAATATAGATAAAATAAAGGTACTGCGGTGCGGACTGCATCTGGGCGAGGTGAAGAAAAACCGCTTTGAGCCGTCGCATGCACTTGCGCTTGCGCTTTGCGGAAAGGATTTTAAAAATATTGAAAGCTTCGGCTGTGAAAGCAGTGAAATAAAAGTGTATTTGTCGGGCGATGTTGTAAAATCGGATAAAAACGGTTGGTGTGCCGTGTGCGCCGACGGTTATCCCATAGGCTGGGGCAAGGCGTCGGGCGGTATTATGAAAAATCATTATCCTAAACGCTTGCGCATAAAAACATTACAGAAATAAGACTTTTCAATTTCAGAAAATAAAAATTTGCAATAATACTTGACACATACACACAATAATGTTAATATTATAAATATATAAGGTAGAGGCGCATTTTTCAAAAGTAGTCGGGCGGAGGTTTGCGGAAACCGCTGAAACTCCGATAAAAGGGGAAAATGCCGAAGCGTGTTCCCGACCGCATGGGAATAATGCTGGGTATGCTGTGAATAACAGTATAACTGTCATCACATAACGTGATGTTGAGCTATCGTTTTAATGTTTGCAAATACGGCATATATTAGAGCAGTAGTTCAAATCTACTGCTTTTTCGTATATTTTAAGAAAAAACTCCGCAGTCTGCGGAGGGTGAAAGGGAGTCTGTGAAGATGAAACAGAATTACAAGGTAGGTATTATAGGCGCAACGGGTATGGTCGGACAGAGGTTTATAACTCTTTTAAACGATCACCCCTGGTATACGATAGAGGTGCTTGCGGCATCGCCCAGAAGCGCAGGCAAAAAATATAAGGACGCAGTGGGCGCAAAGTGGGCAATGGATACGGAAATCCCCGAAAGCGTAGCAGAGATGGTTGTTATGGACGCAACGGGCGACGTTGAAAAAATTGCGGAAAAGGTAGATTTTGTATTCTGTGCGGTTGATATGAAAAAGGACGAGATAAAGGCACTCGAAGAAAAGTACGCAAAGTGCGAATGCCCGGTTGTATCGAACAACTCGGCGCACCGCCATACTCCCGATGTGCCGATGATTATCCCGGAAATAAACCCGGAGCATATAGAGATAATCCCGTCGCAGAGAAAAAGACTCGGTACAAAGCGCGGTTTCGTAGCAGTAAAATCAAACTGCTCGCTCCAGTCGTATCTGCCGGCACTGGCAGTTATAAATGAAAAATACCCGATAGACCATGCGCTTGTAACAACGTATCAGGCAATATCGGGCGCAGGCAAAACCTTTAAGACTTGGCCCGAAATGGTCGATAACCTTATCCCGTATATCGGCGGTGAGGAAATGAAGTCGGAGGTTGAGCCGAATAAAATACTCGGAAAGATAGAAAACGGCGAAATAGTTCCGTCAAATGAACTTCAGATAGAGTGCCAGACATACAGAGTGCCTGTTTCGAACGGACACACCGCCGCTATATTCTTCACATTCAAAGACGGCGTTAAAAAACCGTCGGTTGAAGAAATGGAGAAGATGTGGGCAGAGTATTCGGGCGAGCCGCAGAAGCTTAATCTTCCGCACGCACCGAAGCAGTTTATCCACGTGTTCACGGAAAAGGATCAGCCCGATCAGCCGCAGATCAAGACGGCTCGTGAGGCTGACGGCGGTATGGCAATTTCGTGCGGACGTTTGAGAGAGTCTGTACAGTATGATTACAAAATGGTTTCGATGAGCCATAATACATTAAGAGGAGCTGCCGGCGGTGCGGTACTGCTTGCGGAGCTTTTGACGGCGAAGGGTTATATGGATTGATTTTATTCGGAAGGAGATTGATTTTATGCCAAAAACATTGCTGTTTACCGGGTCGGGCGTTGCTATAATAACGCCGTTCGACGGGTACAAAACAAACTATGACGCATTCGGAAAACTTATCGAAGATCAGATAGAAAAAGGAACGGACGCAATTATCGTATGCGGCACAACGGGCGAGGCGTCAACGATGCCCGATGCGGAGCATCTTGCCGCAATCGAATTTGCGGTAAAAACCGTAAACGGACGTATCCCCGTAATTGCGGGTACGGGTTCAAACGAAACCGCACACGCAATCGAGCTTTCAAAGAAAGCGGAGGAGCTGGGCGCAGACGGACTTTTGCAGGTGACTCCGTACTACAATAAAACAAGCAGTAAGGGACTTTACGAGCATTTCAAGGCGGTTGCCGAGGCTGTAAATATCCCGGTACTTCTTTATAATGTTCCGGGAAGAACAGGTATGAATATCCCCGTTCCCGTACTTAAGGAGCTTGCGAAAATACCGAACATTGTCGGCGTAAAGGAGGCAAGCGGCAATATAAGCTATACGGCAAAGATTGCGGCTGAAATCCCCGAGCTTTACATTTATTCCGGCAATGATGATATGATTGTGCCGGTGCTTTCGCTGGGCGGCAAGGGTGTAATAAGCGTGCTTGCAAACGTTATGCCTAAGGAAACGCACGAAATGTGCGCCGCTTTCTTTGACGGCGACACGGAAAAGGCGAGAGAGCTTCAGCTTAAATATTTTGACCTTATAAAGGCGCTGTTTATAGAGGTAAATCCTATTCCGGTAAAGACGGCTCTTAATCTTATGGGCTTTGATGCCGGTAATCTGCGGCTTCCGCTCACCGAAATGGCGGAGGAAAACCTTGAAGTGCTTAAGGCAAGTATGAAAAAAGCGGGACTTATCGATTGAATTTAAACGGGGGTGCAACAGCAATGCGGCAGCCC
>DJRJ01000035.1 GCA_002438865.1 Clostridiales bacterium UBA6363 | reverse complement strand
GCGAGTTATCGCACTTTTTTACAGTGGGAAAGTATTCCTCAATTACACTACCAAACCCATTGCTTGCTTTGCTATCTCATCATATACGTCATCAAGGTCAACGAGTGGTGTTTTTTCTTCTTCGGTAAATTCTACCCCTAATTTTTCGGCGGTGCTTATGATGCCGCCCCTCAAGGTTATTACCGGCATCATAATGCTTGTGTCGTGGTGCGTAAGGTTTGCGGCAAGCTCTATATACTGGTCATATCTCTGCTCAACACTGAAAATATATTTTGAAATGTCCGTCCTTATGCCGTACTTGTCAAATAACGCTGACAGCGTTTCTAAGGCGTATTTATCCCCTCTGAATGAATTTATGTACCGCATTGCTGTCTCGGACGGTAATTCGCCCTGCAACTGCCCTACAACGTTTACAGCGTTAATAAGTGCAGGGTTCTCGAGGTTTGTTTCATTTTCGTTTTCCATTTCGGTATTTTTTATTTCCTCCAAAGCCGAAACGATTTTTTCAACTACGCCCTGCGCTTTTGACTTGTAAACCCCCTCAAGCTCGTTTATGCGCATTTCCTTGCCCTGCTCGGAAATATCCCCGTTATCGTTAATTTCCTTTCTTTGGGTATTGAGCGCAGCTATCAGCCGGGCAATGTCCTCAATGTGTTCTTTTACCTCTAAAGTCAATGTTTTTGTTTTGTCGTGATTAAGCATATTTACCTCCAAAAATTATAAATTATTTTTCTGCTCCTTTTCTATCAATTTTCGTGCCGCCCACTCGGTGGAGCTTTCCAAAGTGTGCTTAAAACGTCCTACGCCCCCAATTCTGATTGAGGAGCTTATAACGTCCTTCCCGTACTCTCTGACTTCTTTTTTGCGCCTTAGCTTGTTGAGAGTACGCTTTATAATATCCCGTACATAAGTCGCACTAACGCCGATTTTTTCGCCTATTTCCCGATACTTCATACCCTTGAAATAATACAGATATAAAACCTCAAAGCCTTGCGAATTGTCTGCAAGCGCCTTTTTTATATCTCGAACTATTTCAAACTTTGCAATATTTTGTATCACATCGTCCTCAAATTCTGCCGTTTCATCGGCTATGGTTTCGCCTAAGGTGGTTTCGGTGTCTGCCCCCTGTAATACCTCGTCAAGGCTTCTGCAGTTGTTCAGCGGTTCATTCAGTGCGGTTTTTATCCTGTACCCTGTAAGCTCGTTAAAACGGTTTAAGACGGGGTATTTTAAGAATGTCGTAAATTTATATTCGCCCCCTTTCTTGCAGTACACGCCGACAGCTTCACGCAATGCGAAATAGCTTTCGTTTGCAAGGTCTGACACCTCTACCCCTGCCGCCGTACACCTTTCGGAATGATTGTTATAGTATTTGACGGCTAAAGCATACAGTAACCGCCTTGTTTGACTGTACAGCTCCGAAAGAGCCTTATTATCGCCGTTATTTGCTTTTTTTGCAAGTTCCTCATTTGTCATTGCATTTTTTACCGTCCTGTGTTATAATTACAATGACTTTAAATTCTTAGCGGAGCGGTGCATTTTTTGCATTTGCTCCGCTTTTGTCAAGTTTTTTCAGGTTTTTTTCAAAGTCTCGGAAGCTTGAGCCAATGCTTTATATTGTTTAACACTTTCGGGGAGTAATGTTTCCTCACGTGCTTTATCCGCCCAATACTGATATTCTCTTTTAAACTGTGCCGCAATTGAGGTTTGTAAAAAGACTTCGTCCTCGCTTGATAATACCTTTAATCGGCTCGGACTTCCCAATGCCTTTTGGACAAGCTCGGGGAGCTTTTCAAACTCTGTGCCGCTGTTGTATGTAGAATTGCGGAGCGCCTTATTTACAAGCGTCCAAGCTTCCTCCGGCGAAAGCTCATCGGTGGCGGTTAAACCAATTGCCGCCGCCCTTACTTCCGCTATGGAGGGCGCAAACTTATTTGTGGCTATAATCCTTTGTATTGCCTTTGTTATAAGCTCACAGCTCAAATCTGACAGCATACCGTGCCATATATTAACCGCCCCCGATAACTCCTCTTGTGTCTGGTCTTTGTAAAATGCAGGGTATGCCGCTTTCAATACCGCTAAAATTTGTGTGGTTTCCTGCTTCGTCATTTCGTTACTCCTCCTTCACTCGACAGCATAGCCAAAAACGGGTTGCCCCTTGATTGTTGTGCTGTATTTACTCCTGTGGGGATATTACTACCCTTGTCCTGTTCTCGGCTTAGCCAGTTATTAACAAATCGGCTTATACCGCTTCTTGTTTTTTTCTTTTGGGGATTTGCATCTAACCACCCCTTCATTTTTCTAAGCTCCTGCATTATGTCCGCATTAGGATACAGCTCCTCCCACTTGATAACGTCCTTGTTAAAAATTTCAAATTCGGTTTTGTCATTGAGCGGTAATTTGATGACGGGCGGCTCGGAGCAGTTTTGCTCGGAGCTATATATATTATAATCATTACCATTCTCATTCTCATTTACATCTACATTATCATTATCATTAACATTAACATTAACATTTACATTATCATTATCAGCTTTTTTTGCTTTTGTTTGCTTTTTTTGGTTTTCGTCAAAAACCTTTTGCTTTTCCGAAAAACCATTTGCTTTTGCTTGCTCGGTTTCCTTTTTCGGACGTCCGCCTTTTTTGCCTGCTTCCCTGCGTTTTTCTAAGGTTTCAGCATATTTTTGATTGTTAATGTCTATGTCCTTTTTTATAAATTTGAATGCCATTTTTGCAGCGCCCTCTAAATTACTTTCGGTTCCGCTTCTGACATAAGCAAAGATTTCTTTAAATAATTTTCCTGCTTCTTCATCGGACAGGTCAGATATTGGCTCTTCATATTCTGTATACAAAACAAAGCTCTTTTTATCTTCCACTTTTATAAAATCCTTTCTTGATATTTTTTCAAAAATTTCTCTGCCGGTGCGGTTGCCCGTTTCATATCTTTTATTCTGCCGTTCATCTGCCGAACAAACTCGCTTACATCTTCGTTACAACTCGGCAGAAAGTACCCCTTTGCACTACTGCATATTATTTTTCCCGACTTGCGCAAAATATTGACTGCGGAGGTTATATCCCTCTCGCTCCAATTTAACAGCTTGGAAAGCTCTTTGGCGGTTATTGCGTGTTCCTCGCCCCTTGACAGGCAAGCAACCAAATTTAATACATTCATTCGACCACCGCCCTTTTGCTTTCATTTTGGAGCTGTTCCAATAACAACGGGTAATTTACCATACATTTTGTACCGCACATAATACAGGGTAATTTGTGCTGTTTCTGCATTAATCTTAATGCGTGTTCGCTTAAAATTCCCGTTGCCGCTGTTTCCCGTATTGTGTAAAAAATTTTTGTTGCCATTTTTCCTCCAATCTGCCTTTACAAGTCAACAAAAATATGTTACACTTATATAAAGGCTATATTTTAATTTTTTTCAATAGGGTATTTGCCTTAATGCTATGAGTTGCCGCTCATAGCATTATTTTTTTCGCTTTTTTTATAGCTGTACGAATTTCGGCTTTCTTTTCTTCCGACAGTTCGTGCCGTAATAATCGGGAAAAACCGCCGTCGCTCAATCCCAAAACTTCCGCCACTTGCCAATATTTAACCCCATTATCGGCAATTTCTTCTCTGATGTCCGAATTTCTCATTTAACCCCTCCTTTCATATCTTTGTTGTTATTATATCACATAATGAGAACAAAGTAAACTAAACTATAACAAAATTAATTATTTTTTATTTTGATATACTTAGGTTTCCTTAAGTAAATACAAGTTTATTTTTATTGTTATTGTTGACTTTTAAGCGCATTTGTGATATTCTATATTAAAGAGGTGATTTTTTATGGATATAAATAAAACTTTTCCCGATAGATTAAAAAAAGTACGGCTTGAAAACAAATTATCACAGCGAAAACTTGCAGAAATGGCGCACACTACAGCCGCCACAATTTCAGCTTATGAAAAAGGCGGAAAAAAGCCTTCACTTGAAAACATAGCTAACATAGCAGAAGTTTTGAACGTTTCTATAGACTGGCTTTGCGGTATTGCCGATGATATGACGCCAAAGCTAAAAACATTGAAAGACGCTGCTGAATTGCTAATAAAAATAGATAGCGAGGGCGGGTTTAAAATCGAAAAACTATGCGAGAATACTTCAGACGATGCAATGTATTTTGGTTTTTCCATAAAAAACTATGCCGGTTTGATATTTTTTGACAGTTTGAGCGATCGTCAAAAAATGGAAAAGGATGTATACGTTTTTTTTGATAATTGGATGAAATTCAAAAAATTATTGGAGGACTATAAAATTGATGATGAAATATTTGATTTATGGAAAGAAAAGGAATTGAAAAAATTATCAAAATGGGATATTAGAGATTATGAGTTGCCGTTTTAATGAGGAGGATACCAATGGCAAACATACAAGAACGGAGGAATAAAGACGGTAAGCTTATTTCGTTTTCAATACGTGTCCACAGGGGCAGAGGGGCGGACGGCAAACAATTAAAGCCGTACACCGCAACATTTGACGTTCAACCCAATTGGAAAGAGGAAACGGCACGCAAGAAAGCGGAAGCATTTGCGGCAGTGTTTGAAAAAGAGTGCAAAGAGGGCGTAAAAAGCGATACAAAGCAAACATTTCAAGCATATTGTAATTATGTCATTGCCCTAAAAGAACAGCGAGGGTTAAAGCATTCCACCATTGCAAGGTATAAAGATTTAACCGAAAGAATATACCCCCATATTGGGCATATAAAGCTCAAGGATTTGCGTGTAGACAACTTAAACAATTTATATATGCATTTACTTCAAAATGAGAAAAACAAGCATACAGGCGCAAATTTAAGTCCTAAGACAGTGATTGAACATCATAGGCTAATATCGACAGTACTGGAACAGGCGGTAAAGGAAAGTCTGATACCGTTTAACCCTGCAAGCCGTGCGGACTTGCCTAAGGTCACGCACAAGGAAATAAATTATTTTCAGCCGGAACAAATACAAGCAATCGGCAAGGCTCTTGAAAATGAGCCTATCAAGTGGAAAACGCTTGTACATTTATTTCTTATCACAGGTGCAAGGCGTGGGGAAATCCTCGGCTTAAAATGGGATAAGGTAATTTTTGACAAAAACCAAATATATATTTGTAACAGCGTTCTTTATTCCGCCGACATCGGGATATATGAAAGCACGCCCAAAACGGATAACTCAAAAAGGATTGTCTCGTTGCCCTCCGAAACAATACAGTTATTAAAACAATATAAGGCTTGGCAAGCGGCGGAGCGGTTGCGGCTCGGTGCATATTATGAAAATAATAATTTTGTCTTTACACAGAATAACGGTAAGCCGATGCACCCCGACAGCATAACCGATTATCTGAATAAATTCTCAAAAAAATATAATCTGCCGCATATCAATCCGCACGCTTTCCGCCACACTATGGCAAGTATGCTTTATTATAACGGTGTTGACAGTGTCTCAATCTCAAAAAGATTAGGACATTCGCAAGTATCGACCACCGCCAATATATACGCTCACGTTATCGAGGCGGCAGACAAAAAGAACGCTGAAATCTTATCGGATATATTCCTCAAAAAAGCATAGTTTTAAAATAGAGTTGAATTATAGTTGAATTATTCGACCGATTTTAAGGTAAAACAAAAACCGCTTACTTTGCCGAAATGGCTTAGTTAAGCGGTTTTTCAATGGTTGCGGGGGTCGGATTTGAACCAACGACCTTCGGGTTATGAGCCCGACGAGCTACCGAACTGCTCTACCCCGCGATATTAAGCACTGTTTTACAATGCTTAAATATTATAGCACATACAGTTATATTTGTCAAGTGTTTATTTTTTCTTTTTTATGGAAATTCCCAATTCGGGCATTAAAAACCGGAGCAATGCAAGAATTATCCGCATTGCCCCTGCTTTTTAATTACTTATTCATTGCTTCTTCAACCGCAACGGCAACCGCAACGGTCATACCAACCATCGGGTTGTTACCTGCGCCGATAAGTCCCATCATTTCAACGTGTGCCGGAACTGATGAAGAACCTGCGAACTGAGCGTCCGAATGCATTCTTCCCATTGTATCCGTCATACCGTAAGATGCCGGACCTGCCGCCATATTGTCGGGGTGAAGTGTACGTCCTGTACCGCCGCCCGATGCAACCGAGAAGTATTTCTTGCCCTTTTCGATACATTCTTTCTTATATGTTCCTGCAACGGGGTGCTGGAAACGTGTCGGGTTTGTTGAGTTACCTGTGATAGATACGTCAACGCCCTCTTTCCACATAATTGCAACGCCTTCACGGACATCGTCCGCACCGTAACAGCGTACCTTTGCTCTTTCGCCCTTTGAATATGCGATTTCTTCAACTACGTTTAATTCGCCTGTGTAGTAATCAAACTTAGTCTGAACATAGGTAAATCCGTTAATTCTTGAAATTATCTTTGCGGCGTCCTTACCGAGACCGTTCAGTATAACTCTTAACGGTTCTTTACGAGCTTTGTTTGCGCTTTTTGCAAGGCCGATAGCGCCCTCTGCTGCCGCAAATGACTCATGGCCTGCGAGGAATGCGAAACACTTTGTTTCGTCACGGAGAAGCATTGCGCCGAGGTTACCGTGACCGATACCTACTTTTCTGTCGTCGGCAACCGAACCGGGGATACAGAATGACTGCAAGCCCACACCGATTTTTTCAGCAGCTTCAGCCGCTGTTTTAACGCCGTCCTTGATTGCGATAGCTGCACCTACAACGTACGCCCAGCAAGCATTTTCAAAGCAAATCGGCTGAATACCTTTTACTATATTGTATGCGTCAACGCCCTTTTCATCGCAAATCTTTTTTGCTTCTTCGATTGATGAAATGCCGTGCTTTGCAAGCTCTGCGTTGATCTGATCTATTCTTCTTTCATAACTCTCAAATAATGCCATTATAGTTTACCTCCTTCTTATTCATTTCTCGGGTCGATAAGCTTAACAGCATCTTCGACTCTGCCGTACTGTCCGCTCGCCTTTTCGAGAGCTTCGTTTGCGTCCATACCCTTGCGGATATTTTCCATCATTTTGCCGAGGTGTACGAACTTGTAGCCGATGATTGTATCGTCTTCATCAACAGCAACCTTTGTGATGTATCCCTCTGCAAGCTCAAGGTATCTCGGACCCTTTTTGAGTGTTGCATATGTAGTACCTACCTGCGAACGCAAACCTTTACCGAGGTCCTCAAGTCCCGCACCGATGGGCAGACCGTCCTCGGAGAACGCAGTCTGTGTACGTCCGTACACAATCTGGAGGAATAATTCTCTCATTGCTGTGTTTATAGCGTCGCATACGAGGTCTGTGTTGAGTGCCTCGAGGATTGTCTTTCCGACAAGAATTTCCGAAGCCATAGCTGCCGAATGAGTCATTCCCGAACAGCCTACCGTTTCAACAAGCGCCTCCTGGATAACGCCCTCTTTTACGTTTAATGTAAGCTTACATGCGCCCTGCTGCGGTGCACACCAGCCAACGCCGTGCGTCAAACCGGAAATATCCTTGATTTCCGTTGCCTGCGTCCATTTTCCCTCCTGGGGTATGGGAGCAGGACCGTGATATGCGCCTTTTGCCAAAGGACACATATTTTCTACTTCTGCTGAATACTTCATAATATTACTCCTTTCAAAAACTGCGGACATTTCCGCCCTATTGTATTTAATTATATCACAACTTCGGCGTTTCTTCAATAACAAAATATACAAATATATTATCTTTCCCGACCTTTTATTTATGAAAATTCTTCTTGTTGCAAAGAGATGCAGGCTGTGATATACTGTAAACAAAGGAGTGATTTTATGCTTTTGTTTTATATACGCCACGGCGACCCGATATACGACCCCGACAGCCTTACTCCGCTCGGAGAACGGCAGGCGGAGGCGTTGGCAAGGCGGCTTGCGCTGTACGGGATAGATGAGATTTATGCGTCAAGCTCAAACAGGGCAATGCTTACCGCAAAGCCTACGTGTGAGCTTTTGCACAAGGAAATGACCGTGCTTGACTGGTGCAATGAAAAATTTGCCGGCGAGGATTTCTTTTTTGAGGAGGACGGCTCTCCCGAATGGGCGTTTCAGCATCAAAAATACCGTGAACGTTTCGTTTCGGACGAAATCCGCAGCATGGGCAGGGACTGGCACAAAGCGTTTGCGGACAAGACCTTTAAAAGGGGATTGGACAGAGTGCAGAAAGAAACGGACGCATTTATGAAATCGTTCGGCTACGAGCATGACCTTGAGCGGAATTTATACAATTGCGTGCGTGAAAACAAGAGCCGCATTGCGCTGTTTGCGCATCAGGGTTTCGGAATGGTGTTTTTAAGCTGTCTTTTGGATATTCCGTATCCGATGTTCAGCACGCATTTCGATTTTACTCATACGGGAATGACGGTGATAGACTTTTCCGAGCGCAGGGGCGCAGTTGTGCCAAGGGTTTTGCAGCTTTCGGGCGACTCGCACATTTACAGGGACGGTCTGCCTACCAAATACCAGAACGAAATATACTTTTAAACACCGAGCGATATTGGACAAACGGCGGTGAAAAATCACCGCCGTTTTCCTATTTATGTACTTTTACAACTGCACCGCCGTTTAAGCGTGACTCCTCCGCACTTATTCCCATAAGCTGGCTCTCTATCGAATCCGCCAGGCTTGTGCGGTTTTTCGTACTGTCTGTAAGCGCACCGTACAGATTGCTTATCAGTATCGAATCGCCGCCGCCGTGACCTCCGGCGATATGGAAATCTATAATCTCCTTTTTCTTTCCGAACGGCATAACTTCAATCGTTCCGGCACGCTCGTCAAGCAGAAGCTCGCCGTGCGAGCCGAACAGGTTAATTCTTCTTCCCGGTTCTGCGGCAAACACCATTTTAAGCGTTCCGATAACGCCGTTTTCAAACCGCATCTGCACCATCTGACGGTCGACAACGTCCTTGTTGTTTTCAACGCCCAAATCAAATACGCATCTGCCGAAATACGTATTTTTTATACCCTCGTACAAATCCTCCTCCGTGTTCGGATTTTTGAGCGAAACCTTACTCCAGGGCCATTCAAATTCGGGACAGCCTTTCTCTTTCCACATATCTATGTAAATTTTCTTTGCGCTGTAAGGACATTCCTCGACATACTTGCAGTCAAGACATCTGCCCGAGGCGTCCGGGGGCATATTTTCCTTTCTGAAAAAGCTTAAATCTCCCACAGATGAAACGGTATCGCACTTTGCGCCGACATAGCGCTGCATCAAATCCAGGTCGTGGCTGCATTTTGCGAGAATTGTCGAGAAGAACAGTCCGCTCCTCTGCGACTGTATGCGCACGTATGCCTGCGCCTGATGCCAGTATGCGACACGCTCCATTGCGTCAACCGCAAGCAGTTTGCCGATTACGCCGCTTTCGAGCAGTTCGCCGAGCTTGACGAATGCGGGACCGTAGCGCAGTTCGTGGCATATGGAAACGATACATCCCGTTTCTTTCTGCACCTTGAGCAGTCTGTCTATCTCCTTGCGTGAATTGCTGACGGGCTTTTCCATAAGCACATTGTAACCCATTTCCATTGCTTTGATACACTGCTCGACGTGCTTATCGTCATATGTTGCGATAATGAGCACGTCCGCACGCTTTTCGGCGAAAAACGTTTCCTCATCGGAAAAGAGCATATCATCCGAAAGATTAAGCATCATTCTGCACTTTTCAAGCTGTTTCGGGTTAATGTCGCATACGGCGGTTATTTCAAACTCATCACTGTGCTGATTTTGCATAACCTGTCCGTACATACTTCCCCGTCCGCCTGCGCCGAGGATTGCGGCCGAAAATTTTTTCTTCATATTAATATCTCCGTTCGGTTTCGTTAATTTAATTGTAGCACATTATTTATGAAAATCAATATAACAATTAAATCAATAATTGGACTTTTTGATACTTTCATCTTGACAAGGTTCGGTTCTTTTGATATGCTTTAATCGGCGGTGAGAGAATGAAACTGGATTTTTCGGAATTAAGCGATTACTTTTTTGATATTTCTGATATATATGCCGTAAGACAGCAGGCGAGCGGAAGCACGAGATTTATTATGCAAAAACCCCGTGCAACGGACGGACTGCTTCTTTTTGCGAACACAATGGGCGTATGCTACCAAAAGGGAACGGAACCGCTTATTGTTCCGCAGGGGGCGCTTGTGTATCTCCCGAAAGACAGCCATTACGTATGGGAAAACTCGCCTGCCGAAAACTGTGACGAACAGGAAAATCTGCTGTTTGAGTTTGTTCTCAGCCGTGCGGAGATATTTCATGGCAAAAAAGGGGAGCTGTCGCATTATGCGCCGTCGGGGGAGCATATAAGCTTTGGCGATTATGTGACCGTTGTTACGGCAAAACATTCCGAGCTTTACAAAAAGCTTTTCTATTCGCTTATCGATTCGTTTTGCCGTCCGAGGTTTTCGCCGCTTTCGGTGTACCGCTCGGCTTACAAAATATTTGACACTTTGTCGGGAAACTGCCGTATCGAGCGTGAAAACACAGCGGATACACGGGTAATAAAGGACAGCATAAAATATCTGGAAAGCAGTGACGCTGATTCAAAAAGCATAAAGGAGATTGCCGATGAGTGCAGTGTAAGCGTCGGATATTACGAAAAGCTTTTCAAAAGCTTTTCGGGTATGACGCCCGTTGAATACAGAAATCTGCACAGGATTAACCGCATAAAAATGCTTTTGCAGACGGGCAAGGCAACGCTTGACGAAATCGCCGCACAAATGGGATTTTGCGACAGCGGATACCTTTGCAGATTTTTCAAAAAGAATACCGGCATGACGCCGAAAGAGTACAGAAAAATTTATTTACAGCAGACAATGCCGCATCAAAAATGAGCGTAATGCTTGATAATTTGTATTCGGTATGGTATAATATGAAAAAAGTCAAGGAGATGCAATATTAATGAAATTAGGTATAGTAGGACTTCCGAATGTCGGAAAATCCACACTTTTTAACGCAATAACACAGGCAGGGGCGGAATCGGCAAACTATCCGTTCTGTACGATTGAGCCGAATGTGGGAATAGTTGATGTTCCGGACGAGAGATTGGACAAGCTTTCGGAAATGTACAACCCGAAAAAGGTTACTCACGCATTTATCGAATTTGTGGACATTGCGGGACTTGTAAAGGGTGCGTCAAAGGGAGAGGGACTCGGAAACAAGTTTTTGGCAAACATTCGTGAATGTGACGCTATAGTACACGTTGTACGCTGTTTTGAGGATTCGAACATAACGCACGTAAGCGGAACGATAGACCCCGTGCGTGATATAGAAACGATTAATCTTGAGCTGATTTTCTCGGATCTTGAAATGCTTGAAAGAAGAATTGACAGAACGAAAAAGGCTATGAAGGGTGACAAGTCGCTTGCAAAGGAGCTTGAGCTTTTGGAGCGCATCAAAGCCGCACTTGAGGACGGCAAGCCGGCACGCTCGCTCGAATATACCGAGGAGGAGGAAGCAATCGTTAAGGATTTGTTCCTCATATCCACAAAGCCCGTTATATATGCCGCAAACGTTGCGGAGGACGATTTTGCAAAGGGCATAGAAAACAACAAATTTGTAAATACCGTTAAGGAATTTGCCGCCGCCGAACACTCGGAGGTTATGCCCGTATCGGCGAAGATAGAGGAGGAAATTTCACAGCTTGAGGGCGAGGAAAAGCAGATGTTCCTCGACGAGCTGGGAATGACGGAATCGGGACTTGACAGACTTATAAAAGCAAGCTATTCGCTTTTGGGACTTATAAGCTACCTCACGGCAGGCGAACCCGAAGTAAGAGCCTGGACGATTAAAAAGGGTACGAAAGCGCCGCAGGCGGCAGGAAAAATCCATTCGGATTTTGAAAGAGGATTTATACGTGCCGAGGTTGTGCATTATAACGACCTTATGGATTGCGGCTCGATGGCTGCCGCAAAGGAAAAAGGACTTGTCCGCAGCGAGGGCAAGGACTACGTTATGAAAGACGGCGACATTGTGCTGTTCAGATTTAATGTATAAAATAGGTTTAAAAAGGCTGTAGCAAAATGAAATTTTGCTACAGCCTTTTTATATTTCCTCAAACAAAAAGAATTTATATACGGGTATATCAAGCACATATGCAATATCAAAAAGAGTATCAAGAGATATTGCTTTGCTTATATTTGGTGCTTCAACATGTCCGATAAAAGCCGGTGTACGTTCAATTTTTTCTGCAAGCTGTTCTTGTGTCAGCCCTCTCAACTTTCTGTAATAAGCTATCTTCAACCCTAACTGGAGATATTCCGTTTCATATATTTTTTTCATAAGACCACCTCATATGTTATTTTATCAAAACATAATAAGTATTGACACGAACAGTTAATTATGTTATTATATCTGTTAGATATAAATTTATTCTTTAAAAAACAAAATGGGAGGTGTTTTTGCTACGATTGATAATAAAAGGATAAATTTAAAGGTCAATTGTAAAATGAAAGATTTTCAAAACGGGCGATGCCCGAAAAAATTAAACTTTGTGATTTTACACACTAAAATATGTAAAAAAGGAGAACTACAATGAATACAACAGATAAAAAATACTTTTGCAAAAAATGTCATGCTGAAATTGACAAAAATTTAAAAAAATGTCCCAACTGCGGAGCAAAAACCGGCGGCAAAGGAAAAATATTTATAGGTATTGCTATTGCTTTCGTTGCTCTGATAATTATTATTTCGATTATTCCCGATACGGAGGACACATCTAAATCTACATCTTCAAAAAGCTCCTCTGCCGTTACCGCTGCTCCTACAACAACACCGATTCCTGCCGAAAATAAAAAAACAAGTTCAAACAAAGTCTTGGATTTATTCAGTTCGTTGGGAGAATCCGAAGATATACCATTTACAATATCCCCAAAAGCGGCTGATACACTGACGGCACACCCGGAATTGTTTACAGAAAATAAAAATGTAAATCTTAATGCTTACACAGATCTTTCTCTTGATTACAAACAACTTATTAAAAATATTAATAACCACGGCGATTATCTTATTCATATAGATAACGCTTATGTTGTTTCTATATATGAGGACACGTCGGATAAGCAAACACTCAGTCAATTAGAGATAGCGGATGCCAACGGAAACAGGTATCTCATTTACAGTCTTACCGCTTATAATGATATATTTGAAGGCGATAGTATGATTGATATTTATGCTCTCCCGCTGGCGCTGACCACGTATAAAGTTGTAGGCGGTAACGGAGACAGCTCAATGCAGGCAATAGTATGTGCAGCTGCCTATATAAAAAAATTCAATTAACTAAACACTTCCACGGTATTCACCTACACCGTAAAGGTCGATATATTATCGACCCGAACACAAAAAGCGGCTGAAAAGCCGCTTTTTGCATTACATTTCTTCTGTTTTCAGCTCTGTCAGGCTGTCCATAATTGCAATATGAGGATAATCCGCAAACTGCTCACGCACCGTTGTGCCCGTCGTTACGGCGGCAAAGCTTACGCCTGCCCTCTGCGCCGTTTCGGCGTCTACAAGGCTGTCGCCCACGTAAAGGACTTCGTCCTTTTCAAGTCCCATATATTCTATCGTTTTCAAAAGTCCCTCCGGCGACGGCTTAGGCTCGCTCACATCATCGCCGCCGACAATGAAATCAACCGCATCGCTCATATCGTTATTTTTCAGTATATCACGTATGCGGAAGCTGTACTTTGTTGTAACTATCCCCGTTTTGATACCCTTTTCTTTAATTTCGGCAAGGAGCCGCACCGCCTCGGGGAACATTACCGTATTTTCTACCATTACCTCGTCCGCCTTATGCACGAAACAGTCACGGAACAGCAGTGCTTTTTTCCCGTCCGTATCGCCCGTGAGTATCGTATATGTTTTCGGCAGTGAAATTCCTATCGTGCGGCATATGCTTTCCTCGTCCGCCGCCGCATAGCCGAGCTTTGCAAGTGCGTACTGCATACATTCGATTATCCCTTTTTCGGAATTGCCGAGTGTGTAGTCAAAATCAAAAATTATTCCCTTTATCATTTCTTTCTCCTTTTCGTTTTGGTGTGAGGGTTCGCCGTATCATACCGATATTTTATCACAAAATAAAAAATCAGTCAAATTTAATCAAAAAACAATGAAAATATGTAAATAATAAATAAAAAGAAATTATTTGAAAAAAGGTATTGCGAAAACGTGTCGATTAGTGTATAATAAAAAGGATAAAAAAATTTAGGGGGAATGTACTAATGAAACTAAAAGGCAAGGATTTCATATTAGGCTTCCAGCATTTATTTGCAATGTTCGGCGCAACGGTGCTTGTTCCTGTTCTCACAGGCTTGAGCGTATCGTCAACATTGCTTTTTGCAGGAGTGGGAACGTTATTGTTCCATTTGTTGACGGGGCGTAAGGTCCCTATTTTTCTGGGTTCTTCATTCGCTTTCTTGGGCGGATATTTTGCAATCGCAGATTTGTGTAAGAACGCAGGAATAGAAAATTTCTCGGCATATGCCGGAGTCGGCGTTGCATGTGCCGGTATGATTTACGTTGTAATAGCAATTTTATTCAAGGTTTTCGGCGCAGGACGGGTTATGAAGTTCTTCCCGCCGGTAGTTACGGGTCCTATTATTATTTCAATCGGTTTAACTCTTTCAAGCACAGCTATTTCAAGCTGTTCGGCTAACTGGATTATCGCATTGGTTGCAATCGCAGTCGTTATTGTATGTAACATTTGGGGAAAAGGTATGATAAAAATCATTCCGATACTTCTCGGCGTTATTGCGTCTTATCTTGCGGCTGTATGTATGGGACAGGTTGATTTTACCGCAGTAAAAGAAGCCGCTTGGATAGGTCTCCCCATAAAAACACTCAGCGAAACAACTTTCTCGCTGTTTGAAAATTGTAACACTTCAGTGCTTATCACTTCTATCATAACGATTATGCCTATCGCTCTCGCAACGATAATAGAGCATATCGGCGACGTTTCGGCAGTAAGCTCGACCGTAGGCAAGAACTTTATCGCAAGCCCCGGACTTCACAGAACGCTTTTGGGCGACGGTCTTGCAACAACTCTTGCAGCTCTGTTCGGCGCTCCGGCAAACACTACATACGGCGAAAACACAGGCGTTCTCGCTCTTACAAAGGTATACGATCCGAGAGTTATAAGACTGGCTGCATTCTTTGCAATCCTGCTTTCATTCTCGCCTAAGTTTGCCGCAATAGTAAGCGCAATGCCTGCCGCTACAATGGGCGGTATATCGCTTGTGCTTTACGGTATGATTTCGGCTGTCGGCGTAAGAAACGTGGTTGAAAATCAGGTTGACTTCTCAAAATCGAGAAACATTATCATTGCCGCACTTATTCTTGTTCTTGCAATAGGCGTTAAGTTCGGAACAGGCGAGGCGGAAGCCGTTGTATTCCACATCTCAAAGGTAACAATCAGCCTTTCGGGTCTTGCGGTTGCGGCAATCGTGGGTATAGTTTTAAACGCTGTACTCCCCGGCAAGGATTACATTTTCAAAGAGGACGAGGATAAAGGCGTAAACACAGGTGTTAGTTTCAAGGTTTGATTGACGCATTGCCGCTTTGCGGCAGAATGGAGGATAAAATGTCAAAAGTATACGTAATGGATCATCCGCTTATTCAGCATAAGATTACAATGCTCAGAAGCGAGACGACAACAACAAAGGATTTCCGTGAGCTGGCAAACGAAATTGCCCTTTTAATGGGATACGAAGCCACAAAGGACCTCGATCTTGACGATGTAAAGGTTAAGACTCCGATAACGGAAACCACAGGCAAAACAATAAGCAAGCAGGTTGCTCTTGTTCCGATTTTGCGTGCGGGACTCGGAATGGTTGACGCTCTTATGAGCCTTATTCCGGCTGCAAAGGTGGGTCATGTGGGACTTTACCGTGATCCGCAGACTCATGAGCCTGTTGAATATTACTGCAAGCTGCCGACCGACATCGAACAGCGTCAGGTACTCGTGCTTGACCCGATGCTCGCTACGGGCGGAAGCGCAGTTGCGGCGATTGATTTTATCAAAAAGAGAGGCGCTAAGAGAATTAAGCTTATGAACATAATCGGTGCTCCCGAGGGTGTTGAGGCTGTTCAGAAGGCGCATCCGGACGTTGATATTTATATCGGCGCACTTGATGAAAAGCTGAACGAAAACTGCTACATCGTTCCCGGTCTGGGCGATGCCGGCGACAGATTATTCGGCACACTGTAAAAGACAAAAAGCGGTACAGCGAAAGCTGTACCGCTTTTTTGTTTAATCAATTTTAATATCGCCCGTGTTTGTTATAATTTCGCATTTGCAAACAATATCCTGTGCAGTGTGCGTTACGGCAGCCGCAATTATCGCAAACGTATCGGTCATCGACCCGAAGCGTTATTCCGTATGGCGTGCGGTTTTTGCAAATGCAAAGGTAGGGGTCGATGCCCTCATCGACCCGAAACGTTATTCCGTATGGCGTGCGTTTTTCGCAAACGCAAAGGTAGGGGTCGATGCCCTCATCGACCCGAAAATAAAAAAGTTTGCTTTCCGTGCTTTTTTACAATTATTTTCAGATTTTAAGTACAATTTAACAAAAAAAGCAGTCTTTTTATAAATTTGTTTGACATATTGCTTTATATGCTATATACTTATATTATTATTGAAAATAATTATCAGGGGGGATAATATTTTGAAAAAAAATCTTAGCAGAAAAGAGCTTGTATATATTGCAAGTATGTTATTCGGACTGTTTTTCGGGGCGGGAAATCTGATATTTCCGATTTATATGGGTCAGCTTGCCGGCACAAAGCTTTTAACGTCGGCAATCGGATTTTTAATTACCGGCGTCGGCTTGCCGCTTTTGGGCGTTACGGCAATCGGTATAAGCCGAAGCGACGGTCTTATTGAACTTTCAGGGAAAGTCGGCAAAGGCTACAGCGTATTTTTCACCTGCGCCCTTTACCTCACAATCGGACCGTTTTTCGCAATTCCCAGATGTGCAACCGTTCCGTTCACCGTCGGTGCGGCTCCGCTTTTGGGAAATGCAAACCCCACAATTGCTCTTGTTTTGTTTTCAACCGCATTTTTCGCCGCCGTACTCGGCTTTTCGCTTTTCCCGGGAAAAATTCTTACATATGTCGGTAAGATACTTAACCCCATATTTTTGGTTTTTCTCGGTGCGCTTATTTTAACGGCACTTATCTTTCCCAAGGGCAGTCCTGCGTCGGCGCCCGTGGGAAACTATGCAAGTATGCCGTTTATGACAGGCTTTTTGGAGGGGTACAACACAATGGACGCTCTGGCAAGCCTTGCGTTCGGAATTGTTGTTGTCACCGTTATCCGTGATTTGGGAATAACCGAGCCTGCGGACGTTGCAAGAAACACCGTCAAAGCAGGTGCATTCAGTTGTATTATTATGTCCGTAATTTATTTTGCGGTTGCATATGTAGGCTCCGTAAACGCCTGTGAGGGAGCGCAGAACGGCGGCGACGTGTTTGCGTTTGTGGCAAACCGATATTTCGGACGTGCGGGTGCGCCGATTCTTGCCGCAATAGTGACCTTTGCCTGCCTTAAAACGGCTGTGGGACTTGTAACAAGCTGTTCCGAAACTTTTGTAAAGCTGTTTCCGAAGCTTTTCGGATACAAAACATGGGCGGTTATATTCAGCATTGTTTCGTTCCTTATCGCAAACCTGGGTCTTACCGCAATTATAACCTATGCCGTGCCGGTACTTATGTTCCTTTATCCGCCGGCAATAACGCTTATACTGCTCGGAATTTTCGGCAAGTATTTTTCCAACAGCAAATACGTTTACGGCTTTGTTACGGGATTTACCCTGTTTGCCGCAGTGTTCGATTTTCTCGGCGCACTGCCCGAAAGCGTAATATCGGCTATCGGGGCAAAGGGAATAATTAATTTTTCGCTTAAAGTTTTGCCCTTTGCATCAATGGGACTCGGCTGGATTGTTCCGGCAATTGTCGGACTTGTGATTGGTCTTATTGTAAAAGCGGTAAAGAAATAAAAATAACGGAGATGCGGTTTCGCATCTCCGTTATTAATTTAGGGACGATGAAAGGCATCGTCCCGCAACGTTGTACATTTCGGCAGGAGCAAGCCCCTGCCCTACGGCGTACAGTTTCATAATCTATCGGGGTTACCCTACCCGAGACGCTATTTCCTACGGCGTGCGGTTTCCGCAATTTGTAGGGGGCGATGCCCACATCGCCCCGCAACGTTGTACATTTCGGCAGGAGCAAGTCCTTGCCCTACGGCATTTTATATTCTGTACACCCAATTGTCCTTTCTTGCCGGGGCGTCGGGATATTCACAGTCAATATAGCCGAGGGCGCAGTGTCCTATGCCCTCATAATCTCCCTTTATTCCGAGGGATTTTAATATTTCCTTTCCCTCCTCCGACTCAAACTCCTCTTTTGCACGGTGTATCCAACAACTGCCGATACCCTGCTCGTGCGCCTCAAGCATAAGATTTCCCATAACAAGGCTTCCGTCGTACACGGCTGTGGGGCGTGATTTATCCGCCAGAACAACAAGTATTGCCGGCGCACCGTAGAACGGGTCAAAGCCTTCCTCCCAGCCGCCGATTTTTCTGTTCATTTCCGAAAGCTTGTCACGCATTTTCTTATCCGTCACCGCTATGATTATCGGCGACTGCGCATTGCGCCCCGTTGCGGAGTACACACCTGCCTCTATGATTTTTCCGAGAATTTCCTCCGGTATCGGGTCGGACTTAAATTTTCGGATACTTCTTCTTGTTTTTATCATTTCCAGAACGCTCATAAGATCACCTCATTAACCAAAATCCTTACTGCCGTCAAGCTTTTCCGTTTCGGAAAAGCCTTTGTTTGTGTTTTCCAAAAGCCAGTCAAAAGCCTTGCCCTCTGCATAAACCCTGTCCCAGCAATTATGCATACAAGCCTCAAACACCGTAAGCTTTGCACTTCCTCCGCATTTGTTTACGGCGTCCGTCATTTTACGGCTTTCGGCACATAAGACCACGTCATCGTCCGCACCGTGAAACGCCCATACGGGTACGTCCTTCAATCGTGCGGCGTTCCAGTACATTCCTCCGCCGCACAGCGGAACAATTGCCGCAAAAATCTGCGGCAGAGTCATTGCCAGCTGCCATATTCCGTAACCGCCCATACTTACGCCCATACCGTAAAACCGTGATTTATCGGTAAAATCCGCATTATAAACAAACTTTGCAAGGTCAATAATCTGCTCGAAAATCTCAAACCATGTATCCGCATAGCACTGCGGAGCAACGGTTATAAAAGGAAATTTGTCACGCTGTTTGCGATATTCAAAATACGAATTTTCCGCCAGTTTGCCAAAATCATCTCCTCGTGTTCCCGCACCGTGCAGGAAAAAGATAACGGGATATTTTTTTCCCTCCTCATATCCGTCGGGCAAAGAAATGATATACTTTAATTTTTTATACTCTTTTCTGATCATAATGAAAACATCTTCTTTAATTCTTCCGTTAAATGTGCGGCAACAATTTTATGTCCGTCACGCAGAGGGTGGAGCGGCTCGGCGGGAATCCAGCCGTCGGTATCTATAAAATACACACTGTCGCCGTTTTTCCTGTTAAATTCCTCAACGGTTGCTTTAAGCTCTTTCGGGTACGCTTTACAGAACGCCGAAAGCACAACAATTTTCGAGTCGGGATTGATTTTTCTGACCAATTCCAGAAATTCCGCATATCTTTGCGTATATTCTTCAGCCGACGCACCTCTGTCGTTTGCGCCGTGATTGATAACGATTATTTCCGACCCCTGTGCCTTTGCCGGCGAGCCTGCGAAATTATACGGATACGCCAGCGCCGCTCTCGGCACGGAACCGCAGCCGCCGCCGCAAACGCCCGTTGCGCCGTAACCCATAATGACAGGCTTCATTCCGAGCGCCTCGGCAGTCAGATATGCGTATGTAGCGGTTGAATCGTCCTGATTGGGGCGGTTATACTGGTCATTGTTTTTATCAAAATTATAGAATGCGTCTATCAAAACGCCCTCCGTAATCGAGTCGCCTATAAATTCGATTATTTTTCTGTCGTCTGCCGGCAGTTCCGCACCTTTTTCAACTTCAACACCCTCAAAGCTGAGCTTGCCGATAAGCGGTCCGTTCCAGCGGTGATGCATCTCGACAGCACCCTTATAAACAACCTTTATAAGATGCTCTCCCTCGGTCGGTGCTTCGACTCTTATAACGTGGTCGAGCGGTACTTCCACTTTCGCTCCGCCGTCAACCGACACCCATATATGCGGAAACGGCTGTACGCTGAATCCCGTATCAAAATGCATTACGGCAGCAGTGCCGCTGTATGCGATTTCTATCATACCGCCGGGCGCCGTGGTGACTTTGTTCTCGCCGATTTCGCCCCATCTGCCGGTATATCTTATTGATTTATCGTTTGCTTTTAAAAACATATTTAAACCTCCGTTTTTTGTTACATTATACCATTGATAAAAAAAGATGTCAACAATTCTGTTGACAAACGGGCAATTAAATGTTATAATAAAACAAACGTTGCAAAACAAGTGTTTTATTACGCTTAAGGAGGACAAAAAATGCCGCCGAAACCTAAATTCACAAAAGAACAGATAGTAAGCACGGCGCTTAAACTGGTGAGCGAAAACGGCGCAGATTCGCTTACGGCGAGGGAACTGGGGAATGCACTCGGCTCATCGTCAAGACCGATTTTTACCGTGTTCAGCGGTATGGACGAGGTACGCAGTGCCGTAATTGACGCCGCTGAGAAGAAATTCTCGGAATACGCTGAAAAAACGGCGGCGTATCCGCTGAGATTTAAGAGCGCAGGTATGCAGATGCTTTTATTTGCGAAAGGCGAGCCTAAGCTGTTTCAGCTGCTTTTTATGCAGGAAAACAGCGGTGTAAAAAGCTTTGACGATTTGTTCATTGCTTTGGGGGATTTCGCAAGCGAGTGCATAGAATATATTACAAACGATTACGGAATTTTGCAAAGCGACGCAAGGCTTGTTTTTGAAAATATGTGGATATACACATTCGGGCTCGGTTCATTATGCGCAACGGGTGCGTGCAATTTTTCGGAGGCGGAATTGAGCGGAATGCTCGGCACCGAATTTGCCGCAATGATGGCGCTTATTAAAAAGGATTTACCGCCTTTGGCGGAGAAACGGAGGGTATTATGAAAAAATTATTCGGAGTTGTTTTGGGGGCACTGCTCATAGCGGGCGGTGTATTGTATGCATTTGACGTGCTGAATATAATAAGCTTTGATTTTTCTTTTGACGGCTGGTGGACTATGTTTATAATAATACCAAGTCTGTACAGTCTTTTGACGTCCAAAGACAAATCGGGGAGCATTATAGCGCTTGCAATAGGCGTTTTCCTGTTGCTTGCCGCACGTGATATAATTGATTTCGATATAATATGGAAGCTTATTCTGCCCGTAATTGCCATAGTTATCGGTATAAAGCTTATAGCGAAAGTTCTCGGCAAGGAAAAACCCAAAATGATTGAAGAAAAGATTGTTCAAGCCGATGGGGTTTTTAAGGAAAACGAGCATCATTCCAAAATATGCGCTATATTCGGCGGAACAAAATGCAATCTGATTGATGCGGAGCTTAAAGACGGAAGCGAGATAGATTTGATTTGCGTCTGCGGCGGTGCGGAGATTACCGTTCCCGAAAACGTGGAAATCAAAACGAACAATTTCTGTCTGTTCGGCGGAATTTCGGACAAAAGACCGCAAAGAAACATTGACAATCCGATAAGGGTTACAATTAACGGCTGCTGCATATTCGGCGGTGCGGAAATTAAATAAAGGGGGAATTAATATGGAATCTTTAAAAACAATTCAGGGTTTATCGAAAGCAGGAAAAATTTTTAGTACAATTGCATTCGTATGCTGTATAATCGGTGCATGCAGCTGTGTTATCGGACTTTTGTGCCTGATAATCGGCGGAAGTACCGCAGCGGACTTTATTGAAAGTGCAGGCAACATAAGCATCGGCACGGTTTATGCGTCGATTGTCATAGGTCTTATCCTGTGCATAAGCGAAATTATCGTTTCGTGGTCGGCACGCCTGTATTTTATACACGAGCTTGACGCCGGCACGCCATTTACCTTTGACGGGGCAAACGAGCTTTTAAAACTCGGCATAAAAACGATAGCCGTTTCTATAGCGGCAATGATTGTTTCGTACATAGCGCAGGAAATATTTCAGCACTTTTTTGCAAATATCGCCGAGATGGATTGGCACAATTCCGACTCGGTTGTTATCGGAGTTGTATTTATTTTGATTTCGTTTATATTAAAATGCGGTACGGAGCTTGCGGAAAGCAAGAAAGAAGAAGAAAACATATAAATAAAAACCGAACTCTTTGAGTTCGGTTTTTTTGTTTGTGGAAATCACACGCTGTAGGGCAGGGGCTTGCTCCTGCCGAAAAATGCATACGGCACAGAATATTGTTTCGGGTCAATGAGGACATCGACCCTTTCATTTGCGGAGATTGTGTCGTTTTTTCAAAATTCAAAAGGTACAGGCTCTTTTTTTATGCTGTTGAATATAATATGTGTAAAGACATATTTTATAAAGAGGGGACTTGATTTTATGAATTCAAAACTGGAAAACATATTAAAAGGCTTTAACTCAAATCAGCTCAGAGAAATAAACGATTTTCTCAATTCGGCACAGGGACGGAACATAAAAAACAAATTAAACAATGCCGACAAGGAGCGGCTTATGCGTGAATTTAACAAGCTGGACTCTGAAAAAGTTAAAAAGCAGATGCAGGGGTTAAATCCCGATGAAATTATGAAAATCATTAAAAATTTATAGAGGTGTTTTAAATGGCAGACGCAATGGAAACCTTAAAGGGTATACTCGGCGATGACGCCGAGGACAAAATAAAAAACGTGATGGGCTCGCTTTCCGCCGGCGGCACGGACAATAACAGCCTTGAATACGTTATGCAGATGAAAGATATTATGTCAAAGCTTGCAAACGACAGAAACGATCCGAGGTCTAATCTTCTGATGTCTTTAAAGCCGTATATGCGTTCAAGCCGTCAAAAGTCGATAGATAACGCCGTGCGGCTTTTAAATCTCACAAAGCTTACGGGAATAATGCGTATGAAATAAAAAGGAGAGATGTACAATGTACCGAAGCTACAGTATGAATAATATGCCGCAGCCGATTATGCACCGCAGTGAAAAACCGTCCGTGAAACCGCCGCCGCCAAAAGAAAAACCTCCCGAAAAAAAGAGTGCGGGAGGTTTTTTGGCAGATTTGGCAAACGATGATATTATTCTGCTTGTCGTAATTCTCATTCTGCTTATGGACGATTGCGACGACAAACTGCTCATTGCCGCACTGGGATTTATTTTCTTTTCGGATTTTTTTTAAAAGTATAAAACAATCCGTATAAGGCGAAACTACATAGTATAACAAAGAATACAAAGGGCGGTAAGGCAAGTGGAATACGGATCGAGATTTTTTAAGTGTGTGGAATGTGAAACGTTGGTGG
Source organism: Clostridiales bacterium UBA6363 (assembly GCA_002438865.1). Lineage (GTDB taxonomy): Bacteria > Bacillota > Clostridia > UBA1381 > UBA1381 > UBA4716. The sequence continues at coordinate 381 of DJRJ01000035.1, read as the reverse complement.
AGGCGCTCAATCCGCAGTGCTGTGACGAGCTTATGTGCTGCGGAAAGCCCATGCTTATGATGCGTGCCGACACAGACGAAACGCTTGCGGAAAAGCACAAGCCGATAATAAAGCGTGAAAACGGCTGTATGACGGTATGTGTGGGACGTGTTCTGCACCCGATGAGCAACGAACACAGCATTTTATGGATTGAAATAAAAGGCAAAAACGAATGTCGGCGTGTACATCTGAAAAAAGGTGACGATCCTATCGTGATATTCCGTGGTGTGGACGACGGAATACGCTACAAGGTATACGCATACTGCAACAAACACGGGCTATGGTGCGCACAGGCATAACGGGATAACACCCCGTTATGCCTGTTTTTTACTGTATAGGAAA
>DJRJ01000101.1:5347-10378 GCA_002438865.1 Clostridiales bacterium UBA6363 | reverse complement strand
GATGTAATGCTCGCGGCGGCATCCAATGCGATCATTGTCGGTTTCAATGTACGCCCGGCGGCGTCGGCGGTGGATTCGGCAAAGCGCAACAATGTGGACATTCGTCTCTACCGCGTAATCTATCAGGCGATAGAGGAGATAGAGGCGGCAATGAAGGGTATGCTTGCGCCCAAGTTTGTGGAGAATGTGCTCGGTCATGCCGAGGTGCGTGATACCTTCAAGGTGAGCGGCGTCGGCAGTATTGCCGGCTGTTACATCACGGACGGCAAGGTTACGCGAAATTCTCAGGTTCGAATTGTGCGTGACAGCATTGTCATCCACGAGGGCGTGCTTTCGTCACTCAAACGATTCAAGGACGATGCAAAGGAAGTTGCGTCCGGCTATGAGTGCGGTATCGGCATAGAGAACTTTAACGATATTAAAGAGGGCGATGTTATCGAGTGCTTCATTATGGAGGAAATAAAAAGATAACCGTATGAATGGAGAGCAATATGGCAAGAATCGATAAAATAAATGAAGAGGTACGCCGTGAACTGGCGCAGGTGATACGAAATCTGAAGGATTCACGTATTCCGATGATGACAAGCGTTGTATCGGTAAGCGTTACAAACGACCTGCGCTATGCCAAGGCATACATTTCGGTTATGGGCGATAAGGAAACTCAGAAAAAGGCTATGGAGGGGCTTAAGAGCGCCGCAGGCTATGTGCGCCGTGAAATAGGCAAAAAGATAGATTTGCGCTATACGCCGGAGTTTATATTTGAGCTTGATAACTCAATTGAGCACGGTGCGCATATAGAGAGCCTTTTGAAGAAATTTAACACTAAATCCGAATAACGGAGAGATTTTATGAATAAAGTAATTGAAAAAATCAATAATGCACGCTCTGTTGCGGTTCTTCCGCATATAAACGAGGACGGGGACGCTTTGGGTACGTGCTTTGCCTTTGCGGAGGTTATGCGCCGCCTGGGGAAAACCGCAGTGGTTTATGTGAGCGAAATCCCGGAAAAGCGTCTTGAATTTATGGGTACGGATTATGTTGTGTATGATGAAAACAAAACATACGAGCATGATCTGTGCGCTTGCCTTGACTGCGGAGATTTGCAGAGAATAGGCAAAAGGGTGAAGCTTTTCAATGAGATAAACAACAGTATAAATATTGACCACCACGCCACGAACACAAACTTTGCGGACGCAAATTATGTCTGCGGAGGAGTAAGTGCGGCGGCGGAGGTATTGTACTGCGTGTTTGAGGAAATGGGAATTAAGCTTGAGAAAAATGAGGCGGAACACCTTTATACCGCAATATGCTCCGATACGGGCAGCTTTAAGTACAGCAGTACAAGCCCGAAAACCATGCGCATAGCGGCGGAACTTATGGAATGCGGTATCAATTTCCCCGAAATAGAGCATAAATTATTCGATTGCCGTTCGTATAATGCGGAACTGATGAGCGCCGAGGTTACAATGGGAATGAAAATTTATGAAAACGGCAAAATAGCCGTTGTAACCGTGCCTGACGAACTGTATGAAAAGTACGACATAGAGGTAAAGGACGCTCCCAATATGGTGGACATACCGAGATGTATAGAGGGCGTTGAAACGGCTGTATGCATAAAGCATCAGAACGGTACAATCCGTGTCAATCTGCGTTCAAACGGCTATGCCGACGTTTCAAAGGTTGCTTTGATGTTTGGCGGCGGCGGCCACGCACGTGCGGCAGGGTGCAATGTTGAGGCAAAGTCGCTGGAAGATGCGGAAAAAATTATAGTTGACGCTTTAAGAAAGGTACTTTAATGAACGGCATAATAGTTTTGGATAAACCCGAGGGCAAAACGTCGCACGATATGGTTAATTTTGTGCGGCGCCTTACGGGAGTGCGGCGTGTGGGTCATACGGGAACGCTTGACCCTATGGCAACGGGCGTTTTGCCGATTTGCGTGGGAAGTGCCGCAAAGGTTTCCGATATGCTCACCGCCACGGATAAACGCTATACGGCGGAACTCCTTTTGGGAGTGAAAACCGATACGGAGGACATAAGCGGAAACGTTATTGAAAAAAATGACGTATCGGCAAGCATAGCAGATATAGAAAATGCGGTAAAAGAATTTGTGGGCAAAATAAGCCAGATACCGCCTATGTACAGTGCAATCAAGCAAAACGGAAAAAAACTGTATGAGCTTGCAAGACAGGGCATAGAGGTTGAACGCAATGCACGTGAGGTTACGATATATTCGATAGATATACTCGATATAACAGAAAAAACTCTTAAAATAGACGTTAGCTGTTCAAAAGGAACATACATAAGAACACTGTGCGCCGATATAGGCAACAAGCTCGGTACGGGAGCGTGTATGACGTCGCTGCGGCGTACTGCGGCGGGAATTTTTACGATTGAAAATGCATACACACCGTCGGAGCTTGAAAATGAGCGTGATAAAATAGCGGATTTGCTTATGCCGCCCGATGAGATTTTTGCGGAATATCCGCCGATATATCTCAATGAAAAGCAGACAAGAAGTATAGTGAACGGCGTTCGTATGACGTGGCGCGGCGGGGTTGAAAATCAATGCTACCGCCTGTACGGCGAAAACCGTGAATTTTTGTGCGTGTCAAGATGCGTCGAGGGAAAATTACGGCTTGAGAAATCGTTCTGGACATAACACCGAGGGGAGTGAGAACGGATTGGAGATAATCAGACAAAATACCGTTGTTCCGTATGATAAAACGGCTGTTGTTTTGGGGAATTTCGACGGTCTGCATATAGCGCACGCCGCAATAATAAACAACGGAGTCGATTATGCAAAACGGCATAATCTGAAAAGCGGTGTATTGCTTTTTGAAGAAAACACAAAATCCGTTACGGACGGCAGAAAAATAAAGCTTATTACCGATAACGCCGAGAAATTGCGGCTTTTGGACAAAATGGGCGTGGATTTTGCGTATATGGTAAGGTTTGACCGTGAATTTATGAAAAAAACTCCCGATGAATTTGTGTTTGAGCTTGCAAGATTTTTAAAACCCGAAGCTGTTTTTGCAGGTTACGATTATCGTTTCGGGTATAAGGCGGAGGGCGATACCGCCGCACTTATACGGCTTGCCGGAAAGTACGGTTTTAAGGCTGAAATAATTCCCGAAATAGAGTCGGACGGGCGTGCCGTTTCGAGTACGCTTATACGTTCGCTTATTGAAACGGGCGACATAAAGTCCGCAAATAAGTTGCTCGGCAGACCGTTCGAGATGTACGGTACTGTGGAGCGCGGTTTGCAAAACGGAAGAAAAATGGGGTTCCCTACGGCAAATCTTTCGTATGACGGAAATCTTGTTCTGCCGCATACGGGCGTTTATGCCGGATTTACTTATTTTGACGGTGACAGACATAAGAGCGTTGTAAACGTGGGAAATAACCCTACGTTCGGCGCAGACAGGATAACGATAGAAAGTCATATTTTTGATTTTGACAAAGATATTTATGATGAGAATATAAGGATTGCCTTTATTGAAAAAATACGGGGCGATGTTAAGTTTGACGGAATAGACAAGCTTAAAGCGCAGATTGCAAACGATGCGCAGAGAGCAAATATAATATTGGAGGGACAAAAATGAGTTTTAGCGGTGTTGTTTTGGCAAATGCGGAAACGGGAATGAAATCGAAAAATGCTTGCGTATTGCATAAAATATGCGGCAGAGAGCTTGTAAACTGGGTTATTGACGCATTAAAAGGCGCAGGAGCAGAGGAAATTGCGGTAATAGGCTCCGATGCGAATAAGGTTTCGGAAAATACCGATGTGCCGAAATCGGATTTAACAGTTGTTGTAAACGGTGCGGCTCCGCTTGTAAGAAGTGAAACGATAGCCGCCGCAGTTAAATATCACACGGAAAACGAAAGCGGATTTACCGTAATCAGCGGCAACGGCAATGTAATAGGCATTATTGTAAACGGCAGTGATGTTTTTGCTGATATGGAAAGTATGATAAACGCATATGATGGTAAAAAGAGCGAGTATATTGCTGTTGGAGAGGGAGTAACCGTAACTGACAGAGTACAGCTTTCAAGAGCGGAGAGCGCAATGCATGACAGAATAATCGAGCAGCATATGCTAAACGGCGTTACAATGCGTTTCCCTGAAAGCGTGTATATCGAATACGGCGTGGAGATAGGCGCAGATACCGAAATATCGGGAAGTGCGGAACTTCTTTCGGGAACAAAAATAGGTGAAAACTGCATTATAGGCCCCGGAAGCAGACTGGATAATGCCGTTATAGGCGATAATGTGGACATATTAAGCTCCGTAATATTAAATTCGGAGATAGAGAGCGGAACGCATGTAGGACCTTTTGCGTATGTAAGACCGAATTGTAAGGTCGGCAAAAACGTGAAGGTCGGAGATTTTGTTGAGATTAAAAATTCTGTTATAGATGACGGAACAAAGATTTCGCATCTCACATATATAGGCGACAGTGATGTCGGCAAAAATGTAAACTTCGGCTGCGGAACGGTGACCTGCAATTATGACGGCAAGAAAAAATTCCGTTCACGTATAGGAGATAACACTTTTGTCGGCTGTAACACAAATCTCGTGTCGCCGGTAGACGTCGGCAACCGCTCGTATATTGCCGCCGGCTCGACAATAACGAACGATATACCCGAGGGCAGTCTTTCAATCGCAAGAGCAAGACAGGTGAACAAGGAAGGCTGGGCAGACGAGCATAAGAAGTATTAAAATAAAAAGTCCGTATTTTCAAAATACGGACTTTTTATTTCAGACTGCAGACAAACCGTTTGAGGTGCTAACCTCAAGCTTAAATCATTTCTGACTAATATTCACATTTCCAGAACTGCACGCTGTACGGAGGAAGCTCGCTGCCGCCGCCGAAATCGTGTTCACTTCCGCTTATAAGCTCAACAGCCTTTCCGCAGCCGGCGTCAAAATGCGCCGTTACGGTGTCGGCGCAGGCGTTGATTGCAACAAGTATGCGCTCATGCTCGCTTTTGCGCTCAAATATGCAGTATTGATTTTGCAGAAGCACC